>CANGZU010000014.1 GCA_947458785.1 Ignavibacteria bacterium | reverse complement strand
TGCTTCCGAATGCCAACTTGAACATTGAATATGAGCAGAACGACATCTTCAATCTAACAACCCGCACGCTGTTGGGTATGCGTGCCGACATGTTGCTGCTGAACAAACGGCGCGTTACCAGTTCTGTCGGTATGACATTGATGAACTATGACCAGGCAGCTATTGTAGACCGTGTTCTTCCCGGACAGGAGCCTAATGCAAACCTGATGTTTGGTTTTGATGCGAAGCTCAATGCCGAGCTCCCATGGTTAACTCGTGCTCTCAATTCGTTGCCGTTCATTGACACGAAGGAAAAATCAACGTTTGCCATCAATGGTGAATGGGCGATGGTGTCTCCCACGCCGAATAAGCGCGTTTCGACTGTTGCGAGCGACATGTTAAAGTCAGTAGCCTATGTTGATGACTTTGAAAGTGCCCGACGATATCTCTCGTTTGGTTTGACGCCGACGCTGTGGTTGCATTCTTCGGCTGCAAAAGATTCAACGCTTTGGCAAGACGACACGACCGCGTCGCAGTACCGTGGAAAGATGTTCTGGTATCAGCGCTTCGTACCCGATGTTCCGCAGTTGGATGTCTATCCCAATCGTGCCAACGTTCAAGGACGTAACAACATCAATCCAGTTCGTATCACGTTCATTCCAGATGAACGAGGTATCTACAACGCCAATCCTGAGTTTGTTGACAATCAGAATCCAACGTGGAATGGTCCGGACAGCAATGCTGTGCGCGAACAAGCACAACGTTTCCAACGCGACAATCGCCAGAAGGTCTGGGGCGGTATGATGCGGCTTCTCTCGCCGTTCAACACCAACTTCGACAACGAAAACATCGACTTCATCGAGGTCATGATGCGCATCGATGGCTTTGAACCAGGATCGAAGATGTATATCGATCTCGGACAGATCAGCGAGGACGTCATTCCGAACCAGCGACTAAACACAGAGGATCAGCCCCCTGCAAACAACCTTATCGACGAAGGGGAAGACTTGGGTATCGACAACCTGGACAATGCAGGTGAAAAGCTCGTGTATCCATTCCCCTTAAGCGAGGAGTCAGATCCGGCTCGCGATGATTATCAGTTCAACTTTGCCGGTGACCGTCAGAATCAGAGCGAGGATCAGTTCCGCAGGTACAATAACTTTGAGGGCAATGCCACGCAGTCAGAAATGGGGCAGTTCCCGGACACCGAGATCCTCAACAGAAACAACGGTCAGACCATCTCACTCGATAACAGTTATTTCCGTTACGAGGTAAACCTTAATCCCAATCCAGCTACAAACCCACAGATTGTTGGTGGAAATCCAGCCACTGGCTGGTACCAGTTCCGGATTCCTGTTCGCAGACCAGATACCGTTGTCGGAAATCCGCTGTTTACGAACGTGCAGTATGCTCGTATTCACTTTCAAGGTGGTGTTGTCAAAGTTGCCATTGCCGACTGGGGCCTTGTTGGCTCATTCTGGCTTCGTAATCATCAGTTCCAACCTAGTGTCGAACAGACGGATACGGTGCTTCAGGTTGCCTACGTTAATCGCGAAGAGAACCAAGATGCCCCGGATTATTACACCATGCCGCCGGGTGTGACGCCGCCGCAGCAGCTTCAGAATCCTGATCCGTATCAGCAGCTCTACCTCAACGAACAGTCGTTGGTTGTCAGATCACGCAATCTGCGTGCAGGTGAAGAACGATTTGCAGCTCGCATTTTCCGCCCATGGGACCTCTTCTACTATAAAGAAGTTGCCTTCTTCATTCATGGTGATAACACCATGCCAAGCTCTGTTACGCCAGGCTCTGTGCCACCGGCATACTGCTTCGTCAGGTTCGGTGTAGACTCTGCGAACTATTACGAATACCGTAGGCCATTGTTACGGGGCTGGCAGGACCTGCGCATCAAGATCGCCGATATCACTGCGCTCAAAGAAACCCGCGATCGAAGTCGCACCGATCAACGCCAGGAGTTCCCGGTTCCTGGTGATCCCGATGCGAGCTTTGCCATCAAAGGCAACCCGATCATGACCAGGGTGTCGTTCTTTGGATTTGGACTTGCAAATCCGAAAGAACGATTCCCCAATGAGTTGTCGACGACCATGTGGGTCGATGAGTTGCGAGTTGTTGATCCGACTGCTGATAATGACTGGGCCGCTATCGGCAACGCTACGCTCAAGCTGGCCGATATTGGAGAGATCACTTCTGCGGTAAATCATTCAACACCAAACTTTCACAGACTCGAAGAGCGATACGGAAATCGCGTGCAGAGCACGACGTGGACCACGACCGTTCAAGTTGGTGCAGAGAAGCTGTTGCCAAAAGCAATGAAAGAGACTCGGATTCCAATCAGCTACACACATGCTGAAATCTCTGAGACACCTCAGTTTCAAGCACAGAATGACGTTGAGCTGGACGCAGCAGCCAATGCTGCCTCTAGCGACACCTTACGAAAGGGGGCAACTCCTGAGGTGGCTCAACAGGTTGCTCAGCAGGTTCGCCAGCGGTCTCAGCGAGTACGTGTCCAAGATCAATGGGCCCTCAATGGCGTGCGTCTCGGAATTCCCGTCAAGGCTTGGTACATCGACGATATCTTCAACAAGTTGACATTCAACTTCTCGTATGCACAGGAGTTTGAACGATCTCAGGTTGTTCAGCATAAGTTCGACTGGAGATGGAGATTCAAAGTTGATTATGCTCTTACGCTACCTGGTAAGCTCTCGTTCCAGCCTTGGACATGGATAGGGAACACATGGGGGCTGCGAGCCTACAAGGACACGAAGATTAACCTGTTGCCGCAAACAATCAATGCGAGTCTGAACATGACTCGTGCCCGCATTACCGAGCAGTCCCGATTCTTATTGCAGCCAAGTCCGATCATTCGAGAGTTCATGGCCGATAAGATGTTCGGCTTCAACTGGCGGCTTGTTGAAAATAGCTTACTGAGCCCCGTGCTGGATTACAAAGTCGCTTCGATGTCGACGCTTGTGCCTTTTGAACTTGATGAGAACGGCCGTCAGCGATCTGCTAGCCAGCTCTCCAGTCAGATATTCAATCCAGGCGGCGGCCTGTTGAACCTCGGGGCGGTCAGCAACTACAATCAAACGATTACGCTTTCCTTTAAGCCCCGGCTGCCCGACGTTTTTGGTTTGAATAAACTGCTCGAGACTACGGGATCCTACAACGTTGTTTATAATCTGGTGGATCCGTTGCAGACAGATCCGGCTCAGCGTGATGTCGTGCGCGAGGGTAAGTACACATCCAACTTCCGCCTAAGCCCTGTTTGGAAATGGCGTCAGTTCGGCAATGAGATCTTCGGCGCTCCTGCCAAAGGAGATTCCTCTGTCGGAAGGGTGATTCAGGACATTTTCTTCGGCTTCGAGAACTTTACCTTTACGTTCAATCAGAGTACCAACGCAGTCAATCGTGGTATCCTTGGGGAATCAGGGTTCTCGAATCTCTGGGGCCGATCGCTACTTTTCCGAGACAACATCACAGCTAACGGACCGAACACGGCATATCAGCTTGGACTTATCCCGGATCCGCACGGCGAACTGAAGATGGTATCGTCTCCAACCTTCCCGTTTTTCCGTTTTGAAACTGGCCCTGGTGTTCGACCTGCCAATGCCGTGATGCAAGATGACTATGCACAGAAATCGAATTTCCAATTCCAAACGAACCGAACACTGTGGCCAGGGGCAACGCTTGACCTGACGATGAAGACCGACCTTGGATTCAGCAGGAACCAACGTTTACAAACAGATGCCTTTGGAGTTCCAACATTTTCAAACGTCAACAAGCGTCAGACGCTCGACCGGACATTCGTCAGTTTTTCGAGTCTGCCGTTTGGACTATCGGACGATAATGTTGAAACTGTTGTCCGCCTGTACAACGAGCGTAAAACTGTAATCGAGGCAACAAGTGACACGGCTACTCGAAGTGCTCAGTTACTAGAGGCGCTCTCTACCTCCTTCCGCGAGGGCTTTGAATCCTGGCAGTTCTTCTCAGGTGAGTTGGGCAGAGTGCTGCCCGGCGTTAACTGGACCTTCCGCTGGGATGGACTGGAGAAGTTCCCGCTCTTCAAGGGGCTCGCACAACGCGTATTTCTTGAGCATGGGTACCAGTCGACCTACACAGAGAATGCGCGAATCAATGACAACGGACGATTCATCGAAGTACAGCAGGTAAAATCTGGATTCTCGCCCTTGGTTGGTGTTAACCTGTCATTTGACGAACGCAAGCTTGAGGGTGTTCTGACCGCCACAGGCCGCTATAGCGTTACGAACACCCATGGATTTAACGCGTCTGCTCGTAGCGTCATCTCGCTCGAAACGTCGCACGAGTTCCAGCTGCAGGCCTCGTATCTGCGACGAGCAGTTCCGCTCAAGCTTTTTGGCATGGATCTGAAAAACGATCTCGAGATTACACTCAACACACAGGTGCGTAGAAATCGTCGCGCTCAGTACGACATCCTAGACTACAAAGGTCCGGGTGGTGCTGTCGTTGACGGAACCACCCAGGTTGTGATCGAACCGAGGGCAAAGTACACAATTAGCAATCGGGTAACGGCCTCCGCCTTCGTCAAGTATGAAGGCAATTTCAGTGAGGGGGCCGCTAATCCTGGGTTCAGCACAACACAGGTCGGACTTGACATCAGGCTTTCGATTTCCGGTGGCAGGTAGTGTGAAACATGTGTGAAACATGCACTTCTTGAAGTTGTGGTGGCTTCGTAGCTTTGCCCCTGCAGTAACAACACGAATTACCATGCCACAGAGGCACATTGGAGCTATAGGTCTATGGGCAAAATCATTGCCGTTGCGAACCAAAAAGGTGGAGTAGGCAAGACCACGACGTCGGTCAATCTCGCCGCATCACTCGCGGCCACTGAGCAGCGGACGCTGCTTGTCGACATCGATCCTCAAGCAAATGCCTCGCACGGATTTGGTGTTGAAACTGCGCAGCTTGATAAGACCGTTTACGAAGTATTGGTCAATCATCTGCCGATCCAGGATGTCGTCGTTTCTTCTGCGATGCCATTTCTGGATATCGTTCCTTCACACATCAATCTTGTTGGTGCCGAAATCGAGCTCGTGGAGCTTCCACAACGTGAACAGTTGTTAAAGACCGCGTTAGCAAGCCTGAAGAGTACATACGACTATATCATCATTGATTGCCCGCCGTCCTTAGGATTACTCACGCTGAACTCGCTCACGGCAGCCGACAGCGTCCTTGTTCCGGTACAGTGTGAATTCTATGCACTTGAAGGCCTGGGGCAGCTGCTCAACACCATCTCGATTGTACGTCGCACGACAAACCCTGATCTCGAAATCGAGGGCGTGCTGTTGACCATGTACGATTCACGCCTTCGGCTCAGCAATCAGGTAGTAGACGAAGTGCGTCGGCACTTCGAGGACAAGGCTTGCCGCACGGTGATTACGCGAAACGTGCGCCTCTCAGAAGCGCCTTCTCATGGTAAGCCTGTCTTGTTGTACGATGCGTCTAGCATGGGCGCGCAAAACTATTTGGCACTTGCTACTGAGATTCTTGCCAAAAACGGCATGCCGGTAGCCGTTGCGTAATTCAGTAAGGAACAATAACGTGAAACAGGGAATGGGGCTTGGTAAGGGTATAGGTGCTCTCATACCAAAGGAACTGATACGCCCCGAGGGTACATCGCAGCAGCCACTTGCTGATGTCCCCGAGGGTACATCTAGCGTGTCGTTTATCGACATCGAACGGATCTCTACCAATCCGGTTCAGCCTCGACATCACTTTGATCAGCAAGCATTGGAAGAACTGGCGCAGTCAATCGCTGTACACGGTGTTATTACGCCCATCACAGTTAGGCCGCACTTTGATGGCTATGAGTTGATTTCTGGCGAGCGCCGGATGCGTGCATCGCAGATGGCCGGCAAGACCACCATCCCAGCCTTCATTATCAATGTTGGTTCCGATGCTCAGATGCTTGAGATTGCGTTGGTCGAGAATGTTCAGCGTGAAGACCTCAATCCTCTTGAGATCGCTATTGGATACCAACGGTTGATCGAGGAATGTGGCCTCAAGCAGGAGGATGTTGCAGTCAAGGTAGGGAAGGATCGCAGCACTGTTGCGAATTTCCTCCGGCTCTTAAAACTCCCTGATGATGCGCAGGCTTCTCTTCGCAACAAGCGCATCTCCATGGGGCATGCTCGCGCGCTGCTTGCGTTGTCGACGGAGAGGGCACAGCTAGCGGTATTGCGGGAGATCGTTCGCAAGGAGCTCTCAGTCCGGAAGACAGAGGCTCTTGTCAAGGACATGGAATTGGGTCATAAGGAAGTGGCACGCAACGGCGATATCGTTCCTGTTGCGCAATCTCAGGGGCAGCCTTCAGCGGCAAGGGCTCCCAAAACTGATACATCGTCATCAACGCTCGGCACAATTGAAGATTCGCTACGTCACCTCTTTGGCACACAGGTCAAGGTGAAGATGAAGTCAAGCGAGGCTGGATCATTCGAGATCGACTTCTACTCTCTTGAGGAGCTCGAGCGCCTCCTGGAACTGATGCTTTCGCTGCATCCGCAAGGTGATTGACGTTGGACAGGGTCATTGAACATGCATGCCAATACCGCGTTCGGTATAGTGATACAGACAAGATGGGTGTTGTCTATCACGGTAACTATCTGCGTCTTTTTGAAATCGCACGTACAGAGCTGCTGCGGGCACGTGGATTGCCATATTCGGAGTTAGAAGCCTCGGGCTATATGCTCCCGGTGCTTGCCTCGCATGCTGAGTACATTATGCCTGCACGTTATGATGATCTGTTGACCTTGCACGCGACAATCGACGAAGAAATCTCAGTTCGAATGAAGATTACCTACTCAATAACACGCGGCGCAGATACACTTGTCACAGGATGGACTCGTCATGCCTTTGTCACGGCAAGCGAGTTCAAGCCGGTGCGCCCTCCGAGAATCTTTCTCGACATTGTAAAGGATCATGATTGATGATCAGATCTCACGTCCTTCTGGGCTTCATCGCTGTAGCACTGATGTCTACGTCTGCAGACCTTTATGCTCAGCAAGCATCAATATTCCCATTTATGCGTAGCCTTATCAGTAGCAGAGCTGCAGCGTTAGGGGGCTCAACGGTTGCACTGGTTGGCGATGCAAACAATGTTGTCGTTAATCCCGCAGGACTTGCCACAGCTGACTCGTCAAACATTCACGGGACCTTCATCAAGCATGTATTGGATATCAATGCAGGTCTGTTGACATATTCCTCAGACATTGCTGATGGCATGGCGGCCGTGACAGTTGGTTATGCAAACTATGGTGAGTTCTCGCGATCAACAATCGATGGTACGGTTACCGGCAGTTTCAATGCCTCTGATGTGTCTCTGGGCGTTTCCTACGCAAAGGAACTTGATACGTTGATCGCATACGGCGTGACGGGAAAGATCATGCACTCGTCGCTGACCGATATGCGTTCTACCGCCATCGCCCTTGACGCAGGTTTGTTGTTCCGTTTCCCAGCCAAGCGAACGAACATCGGCATCAGCATCGTCAATCTCGGAACACAACTATCTACCTACGACGGCGTTAGCGATCGTCTGCCTGTCGACATGCGCATTGGAATCAATCATCGCTTACGTGGACTCCCACTGCTTATCAATGCATCGTTCAACCATCTTACAGATGACGTTGACGACTTTGCATCACGTTTCTCAAACTTCAGCATTGGAGGTGAGTTCTACGTTGGTAAGTACGTACAATTCCGCGTTGCCTACGATAACTCATTACGCAACACGTCCGCAGTTAGCGTTTCAACGCAATTGAGCGGCTTTAGCGCAGGACTTGGCATTCGTACATCGCTACTGAATGTAGATTATGCAATGAACGTTCTTGGAGCCTCTGCCGTATTGCATCGTCTTTCCTTGTCATCAGCGTTGTGACCATGACCTACCGTGGTTTTCATTATCGAGTGACGCTGCCTCTCCTGGCTCTCTGCGGCGGCCTCTGGACTTTGGTTGGCGCAGCAGTATCGGTTGTTGTTCCTGTTGTTGCACTCTGTGGGGTAGTCGTTGTCTTCACGTTTCCCTGGGATAACTGGGCCGTTCATAAAAGACTCTGGGATTTCCCAGAGGATCGCTTGTTGTTCAGGATCGACCGTTTACCCATTGAGGAGATAGCATTTTTTGTGCTTCAAACCCTTCAGGTGGCCTTCCTCACGATGTCACTGTGTGCACTTAGGCCTCTTGATCGGGTCGCCGATGTAGACTTTTCCCAGAGCAATCTGATGGTTATGGGGCTTTCCATTGCAGTATGGTTAACTACTGGTGTACTCACAAAACAGTGGCGCGCAAACCGACGACATCTACGTTACGCGTGGCACCTGTTTTATTGGTTTCTGCCAGTGATTGTTCTGCAGTGGATGTTCGGTTACAACATTTTGATCGCTCGCATTCCAGAGATAACAATCGCTACCATTGCAATCGGTGGGATTCTCTCCATTGCTGACATCTGGGCCGTACGCAAGGGTATATGGTTCTTCGATTCCTCTCAAATCACGGGCGTGTACGTTGCAGGCATTTTGCCTTGGGAAGAGGTTGCATTCTTTTTTACCACGAGTCTATTGGTGGCACAGAGCATTCTTGTTCTTGCCCCTGCCTCTTTGAGGTAGTGCCCAGCTATGGAATCTCTTCGTTTCGCATTCGGCGCTGGTTCATGGTGGATGTTCATCGTTTTGGCTATTGTTGCCTCGTCGATTGCGTGGTATAGTTACAGAACAACAAACCCGCCCCTTTCGTCGCGCGATAAAGGTCTGCTCACTGTTTTGCGTGCTATCGGGCTAGCCTTGTTGTTGTTCACACTCTTTGAGCCATTGCTGCGCATTCGACAGTCTGATACGGTTGAGCCCCGCATTGCCATTGCCATCGATGTTTCACGGTCTATGTCAATCAAGGATCGCAGTGTCGATCGCAAGGTTGTTGTTAAGGATCTCTTTACGACGATCAGACAGACACTAGGCGATAGAGCAGATGTCTTCGTCTTTGATCAGCAGGTTCGCCCCTTTTCACTTGGTACTGCCGATTCTCTTCGATTGAATGGTTATCGCTCGGATATTGGAAAGGCCATCCGGTTCGTTGGCAATTCAACTGAGAACGTCCGCTATGCTGCCATTGTGCTTGTTACAGACGGCAACTACAATTCCGGCGAGCAGCCAGTGTATGTTGCAGAAAAGACTGGTCTGGGATTATATACCATCGGTGTTGGAGATACTGTAGCTCCGAGCGATGCTCGAGTGGTCGGACAGTATTCTCGGGGTATAGCGATCGTTTCGCAACCAATGCCGATCATCGTTGATCTCGAATACAATGGCATGGCTGATGGTAATGCAGAGGTGATTCTCAAGGATAATAACCAGGTTGTTGCGCGGCAGCAGGTGTCTCTTACGCGAGGCCCTTCGTCTCGTCGTGTTTCATTTACTTGGACGCCAACATCTGATGGAATTCATAAGATTACAACTGAGTTTGTTACGCAACAGCAAGAGTTTACGAGATCTAACAACATCGCTCAGTCGTTCGTGCGTGTGCAGAAAAACAAACGCAAGATTCTCCTTGTAGCAGGCGCTGCCAGTCCAGATGTTACCTTTATCAAATCAGCAATCGAGTTTGATCCAACCGTTGAAGTCGTTACCCGTATCCAGCGCGATGCTGTTTCCTTTTACGAGGGACTCATTGATGCCGCCGCACTGCAGGATATTCAGGCCATTGTACTGATTGGATATCCGACAGCGGGATCGTCTAACGATGCCCTTGAACGTCTTGCAGAAAAGGCCAAGCGAACTTCGTTGCTGTTCGTGCCGTCTTATCAGACCGACTACGCAAAACTCGCACGATTTCAGGATGCTGTCCCGTTCACAGTGCGCAGCAACAGAGCACAGGAGATTCTCGTTGTGCCAGATGTCTCCGCCCGAGCATCTGCAGATCCTGTGATGAAGATTCGTGGTGAGGAATCTGATGTTGAGACGTGGAATCAGCTTCCACCTATCTACCGAACAGAGCTTTTTGTCGAACCTGCGCAAAATGCGACCATACTTGCTGATCTCAAGATAGGCTCGGCATCAATGGATGAGCCGCTGATCATCAAAAGTGAGCGCGGTGGGGTACGCTCTCTTGCAGTCTTGGGATACGGACTTTATCGGTGGAAGCTGCTTGGGCAGGGTCCGGCAGTATCTCGAGGCACAAGTATTGATGATGTCCTGCAGTCTTTCGTTGGCAACACTATCAAGTGGCTTAGCGTTCGTGATGATGACGACCGAGTACGGATTCGTAGTTCGCATGAATTCTACGCAGCTGGTGAGAGCATTAACTTCAGTGCATCAGTCCTTGATCAGACGCTTTCAGTCGTCGACGATGCAGAGGTTGTCGTTGACGTATCCGGTGCGAGTGGGACCAGTCGTGTTGTGTTCTCGAGTCTGGGCGGTGGACAGTATACAGCAAGTATTGGATCTCTTCCTCCAGGCGATTATGCCTACAAGGGAACTGCTACGCGTAGGGGAGTGCAGTTGGGCTCTGATAACGGCCGATTTACGGTAGGCAAAGGAAGTATTGAGGAGTCTGCATTAACGCTCAACAACGGGCTCCTACAGCTGCTTGCCCAGCGCACAGGTGGTGCATATGCACCTGCACCCGATGCGAAGTCGGTACTTGAAAAGCTCAAGAACGATAGTCGTCTGCGTCCAATTGTTCGCACATCGGATCGGGAGCATGCACTCTATCATCTTCCGTGGTTTGTGGCAGGCGCACTTGTGGCCTTCTCGCTCGAGTGGTTCCTGCGCAAGCGTAAGGGGCTTGTGTGATCTCGCAGCGCTTGCCTGAGACGCTTGAGGGTCTTTACTCTGAACAACAGCAAGCGATACGACAGAGGTTGGCTGAGTTTGCTGCAGTTCCTGAGGAGCAATGGTTCTACGAGCTATGCTTCTGTCTATGCACGCCGCAGTCGAGCGCCGTACACGCGTTCGCTGTGCAGAAGGAGCTACAGAGTCTTGATTTTCTTCGCGAGGGTCAGGATGTGCTGCACGTGCTGCGCGATCCGGCATGCTACATCCGATTTCACAATACAAAGCATGCTCGGCTCCATGCGGCACGCGAGCATTGGTCAGAGTTACACGCGATGATTGCCGCGCAATCAATGTCGATCTACGAATTGCGCAATCAACTTGCGGAGCGTGTCAATGGATTCGGCCTCAAGGAGGCAAGTCATTTTCTACGAAACATCGGCAGACGTGGTCTCGCCATCATCGACCGGCACCTGCTGACAAATCTTGTCAGGTGTGGAGTGTACCAAGACACACCATCGGTGTCAACAGCTAGCAAGTACCATACAGTTGAGCGGGCATTCCAATCGTATTGTCACGAGATTGGAATCGACATGGATGAAGTCGATCTGCTCTTCTGGTGTGCTCAGACAGGCCATATCCTGAAATAGGTTCGGCTGCTCAAACGCTGTTTAACTCGTGTGTGCCGTTGCAACAAGCTTTTGAAGTTTGGCATCAGGCAGAACAACTTGTTCTTGCGTTCCCTCTGCAAGCAACGATTGTGTCTCGCAGGTCAGAATCTGTACACTACAGACAATCCTGTTGCCTGAGACGTTTGTTACCCGCGCGACCACCTCGATCGATGTTCCGACAGCTGCCATGGCCTTGTGGTTGACAGATAATGCGCTACCAACGGCGTTCTCGCCTTCGTCAAAATAGGGCTCTATGGCACGGCGTGCGGCCACTTCGCTATGGTAGCCCGCCCAAAAAGTACCATAGACAGGGTGAATCTCACGGCCATCCAGCTGCGCCGTCATATCGCTTGTTACAACAAACGTGATCGATGCCACTGCTGATTCGATACCAGGCTTCATATTTGCACCATGCGAGTTGCGTTACACACATTAGGCTGCAAGTTAAACTCTACCGAGACGGCTGCAATTGAGCGACAGTTTCGGGCGCAAGGGCATGACATCGTAGAGTATGGAAGCGATGCTGATCTCTTGTTGATAAATACCTGCACCGTAACGGAACAGGCCGATGTGGAATGCAGAAAAGTGGTTCGCAAGGGGCTCCGTGGAGCACCAGATGCGCGCGTGATCGTAACCGGCTGTTACGCCCAGTTACAACCGGAAGAGATTGCCAGTATCGATGGCGTTACCGCCGTTGTCGGCACTACCGACAAACTCAAGATTGTTGAACAGTTATCTGATTTGTTGAGCAGTGAAACAGTTACCGTTCGTGTTGACGAGCTATCGTCTGGTACAACCTTTATTGGTGCGCGATCTGGAAATGGAAACAGTCGTACGCGAGCATTTCTCAAGATTCAAGATGGCTGCGACTATTCATGCTCTTTTTGCACAATACCCCTTGCTAGGGGGCCAGCGCGCGCTATGTCGCTTGATGCAATTCGTAGGGAGCTGCAGGCAATCGCTGTCGAGGGATATCAGGAATGTATCCTCACAGGCATCAATCTTGGTGAGTACAGGTCGCCAGACAATCAGCGGTTCGCCAACGTACTTGCCATGACGGCGGATATGGATCTCCCGTATCGAATTCGTATCGGTTCGATTGAGCCGAATACGCTGAATGATGATGTTCTTCGCATATGGTCTGAGTGCTCGAACATTGTGCCGCATCTTCACATGCCGCTGCAAAGTGGGTGTGACACGATCCTTCGTTCAATGAAGCGACGCTACAACACGTCCATGTACCGGGAGCGTTTACAGACATTTGCTGAGCTTTTCGCTGATGCAGGTATCGGGATCGATGTGATCGCGGGGTATCCTGGTGAGACCCAATCACACTTTGATGAAACTGTCCAGTTTCTTCACTCGATTCCATGGACGTACCTACATGTGTTTACCTATTCCGAGCGAGAACTCACGCCGGCAGCGAACTATTCAGGTGCGGTGCCGATGAATGAGCGTCGTGAACGTACGCGCATCCTTCGAGCACAAAGTCAGAAACGTACCTCTGAGTTTCACCAGCAGCAGATTGGCACAGAACGCATGTTTCTGCCTGAGGGATACGATGTTGAGGCCCGCGCATGGACTGGATGGACAGAGAATCATGTTGCATCGATCCTGCATGCCCCTTACTCTATTGAAAAAGTCCGAATGAACGTTCGGCTTGTTGAGGTAGTTGGCGATAAAGTTCGAGTAGAACCCATCGAGGTCCACACCGTATGAGAGTCTTTCTAGCCGTTGATATGGAGGGGGTCACGGGTGTTGTTCACCCAGATCAGCTTACGCCAGACGGACGTAACTATTCCCAAGCTCAGAAGTATTTGGTAGCCGACGTCAATGCAGTGATCAATGGCATACTCGATGTGTATCCTGAAGCTGAGATTACCGTTGGTGATGGACACGCAACGATGCGGAATGTTCTGCTAGAAGAACTTCATCCTGCAGCACAGCTCGTCATCGGTGCTGCAACGCTAAGCAACAAACCGCTTTGTCAGCTTGAAGGAGTTCAATTTGGTGCGGATGCGGCGATGTGCATTGGATACCATACCAAGGCTGGAACGCAGGGCGGTCTGCTGGCTCACACGTACATTGGGTCGTTGATCGCAGAGCTGCGAATGAACGGTCAGGCCGTAGGAGAAGTTCAAACCAATGCTGCAGTGCTATCATCATTGAACGTTCCACTCGTGCTCGTTTCAGGTAACAGTGATCTCGAGAGCGAAGTGCGCGCGTGGACGTCGAGCACAGCATTTGTCGCAACCAAACGAACACTTGGCCCCACAGCAGCTATATGTAAGACGCCGGAGCGCACTGCTCGTGAACTGCGTGAAGCTGCTTCGAAGGCAATGATATCGAGAGAAACGTGGTATCTCCATGATATTGGGTCAACGAGATTTGAGGTTGATACAAAACAGCCCGAGCAATGCGAGCGAGCATGTTCGCACCCTCAGGTCATTGCTGTTTCTTCATCAACGTTCGCGGTTGAAGCTGATAATGCTGCGGATGCCTTTCGCCAATTGTGGAGTGTATGTTTGACAGCTCTGGGTGATTTGCCGTTCTGGCTGCGCTGATACACTTAGTTAGCCCCCGCTCTTCGCTCCATCAAGCGTGCGCTTAAACGTCTCGTACTCCCGTGTGCGAAGTTGGGCGTCTGTAGGCTCTGGAATCTTGGCATCCGAGAGTCGCTTGTGCGTGTTCTGGATTCGGTCTTCTGGCAATGGGTGGGTCGAAAGGAATCGATCGACTGCGGTACCTTTACGCCCCTTAACTACATCAAAGAAGTAGAGCAAACCGCCAGGGTACCAAGAGGTCTCACGCAGGTACTTGAATGAATATTCATCGGCCTCATTTTCATCAGAACGGCTGTTCATGAGTAAGCCAGCGCCTGTGAAGGCATTTGCTGCGAGTTCTGTAAGGCCGCCCCTGTTGTCATACAACGCAATCGAGAGCACCGTCTGCACTCCAAGATGGGTGGTCATGCGCTTTGTTGCATGGCGTCGTTCGGCATGCGCGATCTCATGGGCCAAAACTGATGCTAATGCAGCTTCGTTGGGAACAGCTTTCAAAAGAGCGGTGTACACGTAGATGTAGCCACCTGGGGTGCAGAATGCATTGATTGTTTCATCGTCATCGATGAGCATTACATTGTATGCAAAGATCCCTTTGTATTCAATTCCTGGGACGCCAATGATGCGATTGACGATGTTCTGTACATAGTCGGTGGCAGCCTTGTTCTTCAAGGGCTTGTAGTTGACGGGGTCGCGCAGGATCTCGTTGTGGAACTGAGCGCCAAGCTTCTTGTCTTCATCGATGGGGTAGAGGTTGAGCTCGCCGCAGGATGAGATCAGCATCGATGGCACAAGAATGCACCAGTACAGCATTGTCCGCATCATACCGCCTAATTGCGTTAGTGGGTTGAGCCTATTGAGTAAAGATTTCTGATTCATATCCAATTGCCTGAAGATTGAGTCCATGAGCTGGAACAATGATAGGAGCTTTTTGGCGTTGTTTCGTTGCAAGAAGTTCTCGCAGGTCATCTGGTCCTAGGCGGCCACGTGCTGCCGACATCGCAACGCCAACAATGGCGCGGCACATTCCGTATACAAATCGGTTAGCGCGTATGCGAATATGTAGCAAAGAACCGTGGCTTGACACGCTGCAGGTGTCAACCTTACAGAGGTACGATTTTGTGCTAGGATTATGTTTTGAGATCGCCGTGAAATCATGTTCGCCGACCATGACATCCATTGCCTCACGAAGTCTATCGACAGAGAATGGTAGTTCTGGATCCCATGCGTAATGTCGATGAAACACGCTGTCGGACGTGGTGATGGTGTAGATGTATTCGCGCCAGATAGCGCTAAATCGTGCGTGAAACTCATCATGCACATGTTGTGCTTCACGTATACGGATATCAAAGGGCAGTCGAGTATTCAGTGCAAGTGGAAGCTTCTCAAGAGGAATGTTGTGAGCCTGTTCTTGAAGCTGGACATGGGCAACCTGTCCTGAAGCGTGCACACCCGCATCGGTCCTGCCAGCCCCATGAATAACGCAGGTGTGACCATAGGTTTTCGTCAACGCCTCCTCAACGCGCTGTTGTACCGTTACACCGTTGTGTTGACGTTGCCAACCGGCGTAACGTGCTCCATCGTATTCTATGAGCAGTGCTATACGTTGCATCATGCAAAACTAACCACGCTGCCAACTTCCAACGTATCACGTCCACCAGCATAGGAAAGGTGTCCGTGGTATCCACCAATGATGTTATTCAGTACAACAACCTCCCGCACCATGATGCTTCTCCATGAGCTGATACCTGTAACCGTTCCTTTGAGCATAAGTGCTGCCGATCGTAGCTCTGCTGCGTACGCCTGACGAACGTTCGGGGGGACAACGCACTGTAGAAAACCTGTCTCATCTTCGATCGTGATAAAGAGCATTCCGCGCGCAGTAGGTGGCGCTTGGCGTAGCATCACAATACCGGCAGTAGCAATGATAATAGGTTTATCGATTGGTAATCTGTGAACTGTCTCTATTGAACGTATCTCCATCGTCGTCATCATGCGTCGAAAGAGCGTCATCGGATGCACACGAGCAGCACCATGCGTTATGTAGTCATAGGCCAGACGCTCCTGTGCTCTGAGCTCTGGAAGCGTCGGTATCTCTGTTTCATGAATGTGATCTGTGGCAAAGAGACTTCCGGTGGTAGATACCTGTTGCCGCTGGCGTACAACTCCAATGATCCATATTGTTCGTCGGACATCTTGTTCAAGATGTGACAGAGCCCCTGCAAGAGCTATCGATTCAAGTACGTTGCGAGGAATGCTCGGCAATCGCAGAACGAAATCCTCTATACTTGCGAAAGCTGATCTGGCTCGTTCCATGATGATCTCACGAGCAGCATCATCGCTAACATCACGAATCGAGGTAAGGGGCTTGCGTATGCACCATCGCTGATGTTGATCTTTCTCCAATGTATACCGAATGTGTGAATGCCGTACATCTGGAAGAAGAACATCAACGCCAAATCGACGTGATTCTTCTTCCAATGTCATGAGATTATACATCCCTGGCCTGTGCTGCATAAATGCCGCCATGTATGCTGCAGGATGATGGGTCTTAAGCCATGCACTTTGATAGACGATCTTTGCAAATGCAGCTGCATGGGATCTGCAGAAGCCATAGCCTACAAAGTGCGATACAATATCATACACACGCTCGGCTGATGCATGATCTACGCCCCTTGACACAGCCCCGTTAATGAACGTATCCTTCATTGCCGCCATCAGCGCTTGATCTCTGTTCTTTGAGACAAGTGACCGAAAATCATCAGCCTCATCGAGTGGCATGCCGGCAAATCTGTGAGCAATCTCAAGAACCTGCTCTTGAAATAGGACAATGCCCAACGTATCTGATAGTAGGGGCTCGAGATCAGGATGAACATATTCGACAGGTGCCTTACCTGTTCGTCTTGAGATGTACGGATGTACCATTCCGCCTTGGAGTGGACCAGGTCTGAACAGGGCTACTTCCGTAACGAGATCATCAAAACACTCTGGTTGATGTTTAGCAAGCAGGTGCATTTGTCCCTGCGATTCAATTTGAAAGATCCCAAGTGTCTTGCCACTGCGAATGAGCTGAAATGTATCGGAGTCGTCTAGTGGTAGATCATCGATGTCAACAACAATACCCTGATGAACATCAAGCAGTTCAACAGCCTCACTTACGCAGGCGAGCATGCGAAGTCCAAGTACATCAAACTTGACAAGCCCCATAGCTTCGATGTCGTCTTTGTCGAACTGAACAACAGCAACACCATTTGCTGATCGCTGAATGGGTGTAAGCATCTCTAATGGCTTACTGGATAAGACCATTCCTCCTGAGTGTTGTCCAAGATGACGTGGGTGATCGATAAGAAGTTCTATCCCACAAAGCAGTATGTCGAGCATCGGGATATGACCAATGACAGATGCTAATGCCTCACGGTATGATTCCACTGGCTGATTGGTCCATGAGGGTACACTCTTGCAGAGACTGCGAACTGTCTCGGTTGGAAAGCCCAGCGCTTTGGCCACATCACGGATTGCCATGCGGATTCGGTACATGATCATGGTGGCTGTCATTGCTGTCTGAGCCAGACCAAAGCGTTCCTCCATCCATGCAATGATCTCACCGCGCCGATCGCTGTCGAAATCAACGTCAATATCAGGCGTTCCCTTGCGCCCCCTGTGTAAGAAACGCTCAAACAATAGATGATGTCGAATTGGGCATACACCTGTGATGTTAAGCACATATGCTACGATCGAGTTCGCCGCAGAACCACGTCCGCTGCAGCGTATGCCGCGGCGTCGTGCTTCGCTGACAACCTCATGCACTACAAGAAAGAAGTCCGAAAGCTCCAGTTCATCTAATACGCGAAGTTCATGTTCCAGCTGCGTCCATGCACGCTCTTGTGTGGATGCGTCACAACTGTGATATCGCCGCTCAAGCCCAGTTATCGCAAGCTCACGTAGCACTTCTCTGGCACTAGTATGCTCAGGGATGCTGGCTGATGGGGGAGTAACTCTATCTGGCAGGATATCAAAAGAGCATGAGGATAGAATCAGGTCTAGGTTTTTAAATGCTTCAGGAAAGGGTAGCAGTTCTCGGACTTCCTGCTCCGAGCGTAGGCATTGTCGATCGTTGACAGGTCGCAGTGGATGAGGATCGTGAATGGTGACACCTTCACGAATGCATACCATCAGATCATGTGCGGCGTATTCATCGCGTGTGGCGTAACGAACATCCTGTGCTATCACGCATGGGATATTCAGAGATTCTGCCAGGTCTACAACGCGGCGTGCCCTTCGAAGGGCCCACGGTCTGCCGTCGTGCTCAATGCCGAGATAACACTCGTGTTTCTGTAGCATCGAGCAGATCACACCGAGCGAATCCGGATCTGCATTGCATCCATGAATGATGATTACGCATTCAGAAAGGGGGCTACCTACAACATACTCTTCGATGACGCCACCATCGCGCAGTGTTGTTATCAGGTTGCATATCTGACGATAACCCTCAGCATTTCGAGCTACTACGCTTATGACAACCTCATTGATGTTGATGTCAGCTCCCATAAGGGCACGTATTCCGACAGTCTTACATGCTCTTTGCAATCGTACAGCGCCATACACACCCAAGACATCAGTTAGTACGATTGCAGAATGTCCTAGTCGTGCAGCTGTTATCGCCAGACATTCTGGAGAGGATGCACCATCTAAAAATGAAAAGTGAGATCGAGTATGAAGGGATCCAAACTGCATGTAGAAGCAATATACAAAACGTAGAACCCCGTGCGCGAAACTTCTCGTAGTTTCGCGTCGTTATCGCCCCTCTATTCATCATTCACAGAGCAAGCCCCATGAAGTACGCATATCTTCTACTTACCATCGTTATTGCTGTGCAGGTTGCTGCAGCACAAGAACTTAAACTTCCTGCGCTCAGCCCTAATTCTACGATTACTCAAGACATCTCAACCTCGAAGATTGAGATCACCTATAGCAGACCATCATTGCGAGGTCGAACAGTCTTTGGAGATGTTGTGCCATTCGGCTCTGTTTGGCGCACGGGCGCTAACTCTGCTACGAAAGTCACATTTGGTGAAGATGTTCGTATCGGGGATGTAAACATCAAGGCCGGATCGTATTCGCTCTACACAATACCTGATAAGACGGAATGGGAAGTGATCATCAACAAGAACACCGGCAATTGGGGAGCCAATGGATATGACACAAATGATGATGTTGTCCGCCTAAAGGTTCGACCTGTTGCTCTAGAGTCAGCCGTTGAGACCTTCACAATCTCAATCGGTTCGATCACATTCTCATCATGCACCATTGATCTTTCATGGGAACGGACGCATGTTTCTATTCCTGTCTCCTTGAACAATCAGGAGCGATTGCTTACCTCAATTGATAAGGCAATCAACAATCCAACAATCCCGTATCAACCTGCCGCCATGTATCTCTATGAAACGAATCAGCAACTTGATAAAGCTCTAGAATACGCCACTAAGGCCGCAGAAAAGAACCCGAAGGCTTATTGGATCCAGTTGCTTCGTGCGCGCATCGCAGCAAAGCTCAGCAACGTCGATGTTGCACGCGAGGCGGCACAGAAGACTATCGAATTGGCAAAGGGTACCTCAGCGGAAGCAGAGTACACAAAGAATGCCAACGATCTGCTCAAGACACTGAAGTAAGTCACCGAAAACACTACCTATGCACACACTGCTCACTGCGCTGATAGGCGTTTGCTGCGTCGTAGCGGTATCTGCTCAGCAGATTCGCCCCTTACCTTCATCCAGAATTTATGGTAAGCTGCAACAGCTTCGATCAATGACGTCGGTGCTCTACGTTGCAGCTCATCCCGATGATGAGAATACTCGACTTCTATCGTGGCTGGCAAATGGACGAAACATCAGGACGGGATATCTGTCGCTCACACGTGGAGATGGTGGACAAAACATCATCGGATCAGAGCAGGGGGCTGCGCTTGGACTGATTCGCACGCAAGAGCTGCTTGCAGCCCGCAGGCTTGACGGTGCAGAGCAGTTCTTCTCACGTGCACTCGATTTTGGTTTTTCGAAGAATCCCAAGGAGACCTTTCAGCACTGGGATAGTGTGATCCTGATTGCAGATGTTGTGCGCGTGATTCGAGAGTTTCGTCCCGATGTTGTCATATGCCGTTTCCCCAAGGATAGCATGGCTGGGCATGGTCAGCACAGCGCTTCGGCAATCATCACCGAAGAGGCCGTGCGCTATTGTTATGGAGTATCAACTCTCTCGAAGGAAAGCAAGGAGCGTGTCGATTCTATTCTGCGTTCCAATCCCAACGTCACAGGTGAGGAACTATGGAAGCCAAAGAGAATGCTCTTCAACGCGTTCCGGTTTGGCAATCGCAGCACGATAAAGCCAGGAATGTTCAAAATCGATGTTGGACAGTACGACCCTCTGCTTGGCATGGGGTATGGAGAGCTCGCAGGTATCAGCCGCAGTATTCATCGAAGTCAGGGGGCAGGTACGCCAAGCACACCGGGTGTTCAGCCAGAGTATTTTGAGACCCTTGTTGGTGATGCACCGCAACGAAGTCTGTTTGATGGTATCGACACTACATGGAGTCGAATTAGCGCCGCGTCAATTGGGGCATCAATCGATTCTGTGATCACAAAATTTGATATGCTTTCGCCGAATCGGTCACTTAACAAACTACTTGACATCCGGGCAAAGATCAATGAAGTCAGGGATCCATTTTGGAACCAACTTAAGATCAAAGAGATAGACAAGATCATTACGTCATGTATTGGTCTTACTGCAGATCTCTCAGTACCCATGCCTATCATGACAAATGGTGATACTGCCCGAGCTACCATGCGTTTTACGACGCGTGCCGGAAGGCCTGTGAATGTTCTGCCGATATCTTTACCGGGAGGTGCGATCATCGACGGTTTCACAACTGTAGATGATTCCACCCACGTTGCAGATGCTCGCTTTACTGTCCCTGACGGCACAGCCGTTAGCCAGCCGTACTGGCTTGAACAGGATCCTACAAGTGGTTTGTTTCGTCTTTCATCAGAGCTGTTGCTTGGATCTCCAGTTAGTGCTCCGGTGCTGGATGTACCTGTGATCATGAGCATTGGTTACGAAACTTTTGTGTTGTCGTTGCCAGTGAGTTTCAAGAAGCTCGACCCATTGAAAGGTGATGTCATTGAAGAACTTCGGACTGTTCCTGTGGTGAGTCTCGAGCCTACGCGAACGGTTGTTCACCAGATATCAGGGAAGGCTACGATTTCTTTTCGCATTCGTGCTTATGGGAATGTTGAATCGGCTTCACTACTTGTTCAGGATGGAGAGCGCACTCTTGCTCGACGCGATGGAATACGCCTGCGTGCACAAACCGATACGCTCGTCTCAATCGATGTATCAGCGTCAACCACAACAGATGTCCGTGTAGGCCTTCAGATAGGATCAGTTGTCTACAACAAAACTGTTGTCATCATCAATTACGATCACATTCCAACGCTGCAGTATCTGCAGCCTGCTACTGTTCGTGTGATCAGTGAACCAATCAAAGTTGCGGCAAAGAAGGTTGCTTATCTATCTGGTGCTGGTGAAACAACGCCAGAGTTCATGCGCGGCCTTGGTGTTGTTGTTGATGAGATCACGGAAGATCAACTTCTTCGTACAGCTGAGCTACTCTCGTATGATGCTCTTGTGCTTGGTATTCGGGTTATAAATACTCGCAAGAGTATGAAGTATCTGATGCCTTCTCTGCTTCGGTACGTAGAGCAGGGGGGCACGCTGGTGATGCAGTACAATACACTACAGGATCTCAGTACAACCGATATAGCCCCTTTCCCACTTACCATATCTCGCAATCGAGTTACCGAAGAAGATGCCGAGGTTTCCATATTGGTTCCTAGGCATCGGCTCTTACAGTATCCGAATCGTATTACGACAGCAGACTTTGGTGGATGGGTGCAGGAGCGTTCTGTATACAACCCTGGTCCATATGATGCCAAGTACATTGAGTTGCTCGAAATGCATGATACAGGTGAGATGCCACAACGAGGAACATTGTTGCATGCTCGATTTGGGAAAGGCAACTTTGTATACACATCATTGTCTCTGTTTCGTCAGCTTCCGGCTGGTGTGGTGGGTGCGATGAAGCTTATGGCTAACATGCTAAGTATGAAACACTCATCGTGATTTGATGTTACACTTAGTCATACATTCGGGAGAGCATCCATCCGCGAATGTTGCTGTGATAGATCTCCATCACACCGGAGCTGGTGATCAATAGTATGTAGCCGCGGGTCTCATCGTTGCCCCACCAAGGTCCACGGCTTGTCCATGAATCAATGATACGCTCTACGGCGTAGGTACCCCCACGCCAGCAAATCATATATGGCGTTAGTTGACGTTGAGCAACGTCTATGGGTTCATGTATGCTTTTCATTGCTGCTTCTCACTGGAAATAGGGGATACCTCAACGATCCTCTGCATCATCGGTGTGCAGCTTGCATACTCCTCTGGAATGATTGACCATGGGTTGTGAATTACGATCTTTCTCATAACATGACCGTAACGTGGAAGCATCTCTCGAGCAACATCATGAGCACATTTCGGTGGTGAAAACAGCGCTGTCTGCTCTGCAACAGGTAACGCCAACGAAGCCAATCGTACACGTAATCCCCACCAATGCCTGCACTGTGTAAGCAGGTCGCGTATTAGCGCATGCAGGTGTGTAAGTAGTTGCTGGAGCTGCTGACAGCCTGATCGAAGAATACGTTCGCGGACAGCGACAGGTTGATCTGCCTTATCAAGGCATGCAACTTCTACACGCCATGTAGATCGTGTACCCAGCAATCTGTATGCACGACGTGCAGAGCGATCTAATGACTCAAATATTGGACCTGGTTCCTGTTGTACATCATCATAGCGTTCAGCTACAATGATCGATGGTGCCGGTACATAGAAGGGCAGTGGAGAATCATCGTGTTCGTGCAGGAAATGGTAAAGCTTCGTTCCGCGATGACCAAACTGTGCCGAGAGGTGACGCTCTGTAAGCCCTCTGAGGTTGCCTATGGTGTCGAGCCCAAACAAGGTGAGACGTTCGATATCATGATCTTGAATCTCAAGCTCAATAATTCTTGTTAGGACAGAAGAAGGCACATCATCCGAGCCATCATATGCATCAATTCGACCGTGTGTCGCTCTGCATGATTGCAACAGAGCATCATGACGTGTATTGGCTACAGCTGCCTGTATATTGTATGAGAGAACAAGTTCGCGCAGAACATGTATGTCATCAAGTCCGCAGAAGACCCTGCCTCTGTATGGCAGACTGATTAAAGGTGTGCAGGTATGTAGACGATCTACCAGTGCATCCCAATATGCGTCTGTATACGTGCCGTATAATTGCATCGCTAATATCATGATGCAATTATACAAAATGTATAATTTCTATAGCTTCTTAATGCAATTGCGAACAACACCTACAATTGTAAAGTCCATGTCGGCTGTGATCGCAATGTCCTTATAGCGGCGGTTTTCTGCGCGCAGCACCGGACGGCCATCGACCTGGAGATAGCGCTTCACAGTAAGCTCACCATAGACTTTGGCAATTACGATTTGACCAGCCCGAGGCTGCACGGCGCAGTCTACGATCAACGTATCACCATCGCTGATGCCGGCATCTGTCATTGAGTCTCCTACTACTCGAATAAAGTATGTGCTCTCTGGGTGCTCGAGCAACATATCCGCCAGATCGATCTCACGCTCAATCGTGTCATCTGACGCCGTTGGTAGACCCGCGCTAACACCGAGTGCTAACATCGGTATTCGGTGCTTGCTAGCCCCCTTTTCGCGCCGAGCAGGTGCAATGACCTCGGGAGAGTGATGTTTCAACTCCTCTACTAGCTGCTTGATCGTCATGACATGCTCCTCAAGACGCTCCATTACGGACTTCTTAGTCTCCGTAGCTGGGTCTGCGTTGACATGTGTCGGCAGCAGTGGTGTTCCATACCCGGTCAACAACCAACCGGACGATATACCGTAGCGCTTTTCAAGCGTTGCTAGAACGTTCTGTGGTACAGATGTACGGCCCGATTCCCATGAATACACAGTAGGTATCTTTACATCCATCATTTTTGCATATTCTTGAACGCTCAGTTTGAGCATAGATTCTCGAATCTGACGATGGCGAACACCAAGTTGAACGCGGGTAGGCATGGATACTCCTGTGAATAGATGTGGACAATTTACATTATGTCGATACAATTGACAATACCCGACGCTGAAATATTTCTCCTTGAGGGGGCTGCGTCGCCTTTGATCGATACGAACTACTTCGACACGCTGTATACAGAAATCCCATGGAGACAGGATACGATTACTATGTTTGGCAAGACCATTTACCAGCCACGACTGCTGGAGTTTTTTGGTGATGATGGTGTTGAATACGTCTACTCCAAAAGGCTCTACCGTGCAAAACCTTGGACTACAACATTGACTAGGCTTCAAGCGATAGCTGAGAAGATATCGAATGCGAGATTTAACTCTGTGTTGGCAAATCTCTATCGTGACGAGCGTGATAGCATGGGGCTACATGCAGACGACGAACCAGAGCTTGGACCGAATCCTACAATAGTCTCTATGAGCTTTGGCGAAACAAGAACCTTTGTGCTCAAACACAAAACACGGCCAGATGTTTCGCCGGTTCGCATACCGCTAAGCTCAGGAAGTGTGCTCGTGATGCAGGGGACTACTCAACGGTGCTGGCTACATGGGATAGAAAAAAAAACGCGGGCACACGGCCCGCGCATAAATCTTACGTTTCGATTGATTCATCAGAACACTGCAGACTACGTCAAGTAACTCTGAGTATTAATGACAAGCATCAAGCACTGCATCCAACTGCTGCTGACTGCAGTTCTCGTAAAAGGTCTCATTAACGGCGATCATTGGGGCACCGCCGCAAGCGCCCATGCACTCAACTTCTTCGAGTGAGAACTTACCATCTGATGTGGCTTGATTGTGTCCAATACCAAGACGTTGCTGGGCATGTTTGTAGAGGCCTTCACCGCCGCGAAGCATACAGCTAACATTGGTACACACTTGCACATGATGGCGGCCCATCGGTTTCTTGAAGTACATCGTGTAGAACGATGCTACACCGAGTACGTGAGCATAGGGAAGCTCCATAACGTTGGCAACTTCCTTCATGACATCCTCAGATAGCCAGCCCCATTTCTTTTGTGCCATCCACAGCACAGGCATGATGGCAGCTTTTGGATCTGGATACTTGGCTTTAAGAGCGCTGATCGAGGCCAGCTCGTCGGAGGTGAATGTAGTACTCATGTGGCAAAAATACAGATTATCTCAGGCGCTTGACAAACAGTTTTGATCCGAGCCAGATACGTAGGGCCGTAATGACCTTGTGCAACGTATTGACGCGGATCTTCTTTTCATACACGTTGAAGTCGTTGAGCTCGATCTTGTCGAGCAGCCGGTAGTATATGGCGTCCATGATCTCTGCAGCTACCATTGTCAGACGCTCGTCTGGCCGCAGCAGTGCCCTAGCGTGGTGATAATACTCGCGCGCACGCTTAGCTTGGTACTCCATCATCGATACAAAGCGCTCGTCGTAGACTTCGTTATAGATATCGGCCTCGGTAAGCTTGAAGCGCTCGAGGTCTTCCAGTGGAATGTAGATATACCCACGGTCCTTGTCAGCCTTAACGTCACGAAGGATATTCGTCAGCTGTAGCGCATAACCGAGATGAATGGCATACTGCCTGGTCTGTTCCTGCTTATAGCCGAAGATCTCGATACTTATCAAACCAACGGCAGAGGCCACGGAGTAGCAATACTCTTTGAGCTCAGCAAACGTTGCGTACCGATGTTGCACAAGGTCGCGCTCACATCCATCGATAATGGTCAGGAAATACTGCTTGGGGATCGTAAACCGTCGAATAACGGCTCCAAGGGCGGAGACCGCAGATGAGGCATCTGCATTGGGGTCGTACATGGCCTCGATCTGAGTGCGCCACCACTGCAAACGCTGACGTTTGCGAGTAATGACTTCCGGATCAAGTGATGGATCGTCGTCAACGATGTCATCGATCCTTCTGGCAAAGGCATAAACCGTCCTAATCGCTTCGCGTTCTTCACGTGGAAGAAACCCGAACGAATAGTGAAACGATGTGCTGCCTTGAGTAGAAAACGTAAGCTCGTCTTCAGTCTCGGCAAAGACGTGATTCGGCATGCCGCAAGTTACTACCGAGTTCGAAACAGATGAAGCAGCAATGTCCAGATAGTAAGTCGAGGCCGCACAAAACGGTCTGAACGACGTGCACAAAGTTCAAGCATCGTGCGTCCGCCATATATTATAGCCCGTAACTCCAAACGAAGGCGCCATGATCGTAGATAGCGCACGACTTGCGCACCGTCATCATACAACTGCCTAGTCCGTTCTATCACCTCGGCATCTGTTACTGGCAAGTAGTTCCGACCCCGTGCGATGTCGATTGATAGGTCTTGCAGAAAATTCGTGATCTGCAGTGCCGAGCAGATGCGATCGGATGCAATGACTGCTACAGCTGGGGGATCATCCGTGCCATAATCAAGACGCAGAAAGAGCTCACCAACGGGATCGGCTGAGTTATGGCAATAGGTAAGAACTTCATGCCAGGAGGAAGGGGATGTATAGCTCACATCGCTTTCGAATGCATCCAGTAGTCGGTCGAAAAGCGTAAGGGGCAACTGACATTCCTTAATGGTTATCAGCAGTGCGAAAATGACCGGGTCATTCGACGATTCCTTGCGCAGCTCTAATCGAAGCTCTCGCAGCTGCTTCAAGCGCTGTTCGGCCGAGGCATCACCCTCATCAGCAATATCATCTGCCTTCCGTGAAAACGCATACATCGCATAGAGATGCTCACGCATGCGAGAAGGAACGAGAATCGAGGCAACAGGGAAGTTCTCGTAGTGCGTTGTAGCGATTTGTCTACAGTATGCGTAGGCTTCGTTATGCGTCATGATGATTCGACCAAAAATGGAACGTCCTCATGCTCAAGTGAACATGAGGACGTTTGGAGCTTTGTTCTTATGCGTTAGCCTTCGGTGCTGAAACGCTTATCCTTGATTTCTGCCTTTTCGCGAACCTTTTGGAACCAGGTGCCGAAAGCACTGTTGCGAACACGCTGTGACATCGCCTGGAGGATGCTCATTGGATTCTTTGCGTAATCGGCAACATTGGCATCTGCCCGGTTGATCACGCGAACGATAAACCAAGCGTTTTCTCCCTTGATGGCTTTGCCGACCGAACCAATTGGCTGCGAGAAGGCGGCCGAAGTAACGGCATATTCACCACCAAAGCCTGTGATCATTCCGTTATCCTTGACACCGGTTTGTGTAGCGAATGTAATTGTGGAGTCACCACCGCGAGCAGCAGCAAGACCTTGTGAAGCTGCGACTGATGCCATCTGCTTTGCTTGTGATTCAAGCTTAGCAAGCTTAGCACGTTCTGTAAGAGTTCGCTTGATCCTGTCCTTCATGTCTGCTAGGGGCTTTACGCCGGCTTCGCGAGCATCTGACACCTGTGCGATCACTGTGCCGTAATACTTGATATCGCGACGAATCACAGCACCTATCTCGTTCTCAAATGCCCATGATGTGAGCTCGCGCGACTGAAGCACAGGTGTTTCGTTGCCGAATACCGG
>CANGZU010000013.1 GCA_947458785.1 Ignavibacteria bacterium | reverse complement strand
GTGCCAAGGATGAGCGAGCGTGGAACGGTTCGCTGCGGGTCGATGACTTCGCCGCTGACGTATGTGAGGTTATTCCAGCCATCATACGACCAAAGCGCTTTGTTCATGGCCATCACGAGAGCCAGCATCAATGCCGAACCAACCGGTACAGCTGTTGATGATGGCGCTGTGATATTTGCCACAGACCCTGCCGGACTAAGAAAGGCGAATGCCACCAGAAAGAGCATGGCGGCGATCTTTGCCGACGTGAGCAGGGACTGCACAAAGCCCCCTTCACGAACACCGCGGATGTTGACGATTGTAAGCACACCAATCGCTGAAATCGTTAACAGCTTGATGCCGATGCTCTTAAGCGGAAAGATCGTTGCAAAGGGCAGGTGAATTGCCCAAGACGTCCATACATCCTCCGGCAGATTCCAGAGTGGTATCAGCGTGTCAACATACTCGGCAAACACGAAGGTGATGGATGCAATCGAGCCACACTGAATCACAACGAAGAGCGCCCAGCCATACAGAAAGGCAACAAACTCGCCATACATCGCGCGGAAGTACTGGTATTGCCCACCCGTGATTGGTATCAGACCGGCAACCTCTGCGTTCGTGAGGGCCCCAAAGAGAGTTACGACGCCCGCAACGATCCAAACGAGTATGAGTAGATGCGGTGAATGAAGGAACTCGGCCATCGCCGATGGATTGCGGAAAATTCCGGATCCTATCATACCGCCGACAACAAGGGATGTCGTAGCGAAAATGCCAAGCTTGGGAAGTAATGCCGTAGTGGGCGGTTGTTGCGCAGAGTTCATAGATGCCGTTACATGTTGAACTGGGAATTTAGCTGTATTCTTGAATCATGATAGCGCTCATCGTAGGACTCATTGTTGGATACCTGCTGGCCATTCCGCCCGGACCAATCGGTATTGCGGCCGCGCGAACGGGACTTCGACATGGGAGCAGCTCTTCACGAATGCTTGCCCTCGGCGCAGGACTCTTTGACATGCTCTACTGTCTTGCTGCAATGTTTGCCTCGGCGGGGGTTGCCTCGCTGCTCCATGTTGATGCTTCGCAGAGCCCGGCAGCACTTGTTGTTGGAGTCATTGTAGCTCTGGTGATTGCCGCTGTAGGAGTCTATCAGTTCCGTAATCCGGTCGAGCTTTCTCTGGGTGACGATGATCGCCAGGATCGCTCCAACGGGGCACGTCCATTCATGACGGGTGTTGCTTATGCACTGGCAAACCTTGCCAACCCCACGTTCATCCCGTCTCTCCTCGTGATGACCGCCTACATTCTGGGTATGGGGCTCGTGGGCTCCTCATTAGCGGACAGGTTGCTGTTCTCTCTTGGATTTGGGGTTGGCAACTTCCTTTGGCTCGTAACACTTGTTAGTATCATTCTGCGCTATCGGGCGCGTCTTCCGCAGAACACGTTTACGCTTGTTCAACGGCTTATGGCGGCCACAGTCGTGGGCTTTGGGGTACTGTCCATGATCCGCCTAGTTGCATTGTAAATCTTTCCTGCGACAGATCGATTTGCTAGTTGATTCACGTTGGCATTTCCAGTAGTTTCACGCACACAACATGCAGTCGATGCTCTACGGCAAACATCGCATGCGTAAACTGCACGAGGGATCAACATGAGAGTTACGGCCACTGTTATTGTGGTATTCTGTGTCGCTAGCTTGTTTCTGCACTCCCAGACCACATCAATCGGGATGCGCGGGGGATACCTTCGTGTTGAAAATTCCTCGACCATTCCGGTCATCTTCAGCACTACCGATCCCGACTGTGGTGCGTTTTCCAACGGCGTATCTCCGGGCATCTTTGCTGGTCTTACGGGAGATTATGCCGTCCTTGGCGATGTCCTAGAGATCGGCGCTGGCCTTACGTTTCAGCAGCGTCCGGCGCGTCTCACCGTTTCTACACAAGCCGGCTTTGAGGTGCTCGACCCAATCTCGCAGAAGTACGTGCCCATGGTGCGGGAAAATGTCTTTGAGAGCACCCTTGGTTACGTGGCCTTTGAGTTCAACATCAGGTCCCGTCCGCTTGCTGATCTGCCAATCTTCATTCGTGCAACCTTCGATGCGGGCAATCCTCTCGTTAATAGTACCTACGACCAGACAGAAGAGATCGTGAGTCCCGATGCAGTGCTCTTTCCCGATGGACGCAAGATTCGCACCACTGGACAAGGCGACTTCCCCGGTCTTGGGACATCACTAGGAGTAGGGGGCGGCATCGGGTTCGTCTACGACCTAACGAAGTCGGTTGAGATAGCGCCCGAGGTTTCATACCGGTACGGTATCAACTCGGTCACGAGTGCAACAACCTGGAATCAGTCGTGGATTGGCATCGGTATTGGACTGCGATACCGCATGCGCGAGGATGAAACGCCGCCACCACCGCCACCTCCTCCAGCGCCAGAACCAGAGCCTATTGTTGAGCGCATCCCTGAACCAGAGCCCGCTCCGGCAGTGATTGCATCGCTGTCTACAGCACCGCTCGAGATTCGCGAGACAGTCGTTACCCAGACCTTCCCGCTTTTGCCATACATCTTCTTTGATTCAGCAGCTGTTGAATTGGCAGATAAGTACACATTTACCGACGCAACAGCCTCGTTTGATGAAAAGGGGCTCCAAAAAGAGACGCTACCGATTTACTACCGCATGCTTGACATTGTTGGTGCTCGTATGCGATCTATGGCTGGAGCAAAGCTGATTGTTACTGGTACAACAGATGCAGGCGAGGGTGCTACGCCGGATGAACGCGCAGCAATTGCAACATCTCGCGCCCAGAATACCGCGGCCTATCTGCGTTCCCGATGGGGCGTCCCGGCAGACAGGCTCATTGTGCGTGCGGCAGCCAAGCCAACCAATCCATCGCGCCAGACGTACATAGAGGGTGCTGCGGAGAATCGTCGCGTTGAGCTTACGTCGAATGAGGAAGCACTTCTGGGACCAGTAGTTCACACTCGCTTCAATGAATACGTGCCTGTGCAGGCACGTCACGACTTTAGCACGTCGATTCGTAACCCAGAGCGTGCTGAGCGATGGAATCTTTCGGTAGTGCATGATGAAGCCGTCGTTGGAACAAAGAGTGGTAAGCTTTTGCCGCCTGAGGTGCTTTCCTTTGATCTCTCTCAGGAGATGACCAATAAGCTTGGACCTGTAACGGGGAGCATTGACACGCTAGTTGCTACGCTGTCTGTTGAGCAAATCGACCGTGAGCCCGCACTGGCGACGGCACAGTTCCCGCTGCGCAAGACCGTGAGCAACTACGAGGTAAGTCGCCTGAGCTTGATCGTATTCGATTTCGACAAATCCGATATCTCTGAGCAGAATCGCGAAATGATGCAGCGCGTTGTCAAGGCGGCCACCGGGCAGGGAAGCACTGCTCGCATCGTTGGTACAACCGATAAACTCGGAGAACGAGACCACAACATGGAACTCTCACTTGACCGTGCGAAATCTGTAGAAAGTTTCGTACGTTCGATAGCCCCTTCGCTTGAAATTCAAGAGGTTAGAGGTGTTGGGCCAGACCAGATTCCGTACGACAATTCACTTCCAGAGGGCAGGTTCTACTGCCGAACTGTTTCGTTGCAAATCACTACTCCACTGAGGGTACGATGAATAGACGAGAACTCTTTACCAACCTTGCACGCACTGCTGTGCGCGGACCAGGGCCCTTTGACGGGGCGCCGCTCAATATTCAAGGTGGACTTGAGGAGCATATAACTCCTCTTACGCTGGATGACATCTACCACCTGTATCGTCGGCTAAGCTTTGGTATCACCGTGCCAGAAGCCCAAGCACTTGTCGGCAAGACAGCCGGGGAAGTTGTCGATGCACTACTCGGACCCGATACCCCGCCAGAGCATCCTAAACCGATGCAATTCAACAAGTGGCGCGACCCAGTTTCTGGTCAGATGGTTGAGTACACAGAAAACCCGCAAGGTGCAGACCTCCAAACACGGTTTGCCATTGAGGCATGGTGGCGTGGCAATCATTCGAAACTCTCGAACTGGTGGTTGCAAACGATGGTTCGAGATGCATCTTCAATCGAAAAGGTTACCCTCTTTTGGATGAGCCACTGGACGTCTGAGTTCAGCTTCGACGAACAGTACCTGGTGCCACAGACGATACACAATCAGTACAATCTGCTCCGAAACGACGGCATGGGTGAATTCAGGCAGATGGCCCTGGATATGACGCTCGACAATGCCATGCTGCATTATCTGGGTGGAACATACAATGAAGTAGGTCGGCCAAACGAAAATTACGCTCGCGAGCTCATGGAGCTCTACACCACGGGGATAGGTTGGTACACCGAGGGCGATGTTCAGCAGGCGGCAAGAGTGCTCACAGGCTGGAAGGCCTCGCGCTACAATGACCAACCAGCTCCGAACGGCATGTATGTTTCCTGGTTCGATGCGAACAAGCACGATACCGGAGCGAAAGAGTTCATGGGCGTTACGATCCCTGCACGAACGGCCGATAACAACACGGCATTCCAGGTTAAGAACGAAGAAGTGCGAGAGCTCATCAACATTCTTTTCCGCGTGCGTCCAGAGGCCATCTCACGTTTTATGGCGAGAAAAGTATACTTGTTCTTCGTCTACAGCTCAGGGGGCGATGCAGACCCGCAGATCGTCAACGATCTGGCAGCGGAATTCCGCGCAAGTGATTTTAAGCTCCGTCCGCTCTTCCGCAAGCTGCTTACCAGCGCGCACTTCTTTGATCCGGCCCTTCGTGGTGCTCAGATCAAGACTCCTGTTGAGTATGTAACGTCGTTGATGAAACAGCTTCGCCTGGACGATGGACAGATCGTGGCGCTCGATCCGCAAGGATGGGTCCGCACGATGGATCAGACAATGTTCGATCCACCGAATGTTGCTGGCTGGCCAGGCTATCGCTCCTGGATCTCCACCAACACGTATCCACGTCGTCGAGACTTCGCAAAGCGCGCAATCGACAGTATAACTGACGCGAAGGCCCTTGAGTTTATCAAGGAGTTTCCGGACTATGACGAACCTGCCAAGTTTGTTGCACACGTGGCCAAGTACATGCTTCCTGTGGCCGTGAGCGACGAACGTCTTGCGTATTACAAGTCAACCCTTCTGGAAGGTCAGCCAGACTATACCTGGGCTGAAAAGCTTCAGCAGGCAGCTAGTGCTTCGCGCTCGTTCAAACTTTTGCTGAAGGCCATGGCCGTTGCGCCGGACTTCCAGCTGTGTTAAGCCCCCTATCACTGAACTTGATTGTAAAGGTTACCCGATGAAACGTCGCTCCTTTCTCGCTACTACCGCTGCTGCAGCTGTAGGAACCCAAGTGCTCGGGGGTGTGCCACTTCGCGCATTCTCTCCGTTTCAACTTCAACAACAACTTCAAGCCGATGATGATCGCATTCTGATCGTGATTCAGTTGTTTGGTGGTAACGACGGACTTAACACCATCCTACCTGTTGATGATCCGGAATACTACAAGATCAGGCCAACGATCGCTGTTCCGAAAGAGAAGGCCATCAATGTGCTCTCACGGGTGTACATGCACCCGTCGCTTGCGCCGAAAGACCGCTATGGTTTTCCGCAGATGTTCGAAGACGGACGCCTTGCCATTGTTCAAGGTGCAGGCTATGAAAATCCGAATCTGTCGCACTTCCGCTCCACAGACATCTGGTTGAGTGGTTTCAACTCCTCAGATCCAGAAAAGCGTCTGCTCGACGGTTGGCTCGGACGATATTGGTCGAACAAGCTGAATGGCTTCCCTGAGGTACTCCCAGATGATCCAATAGCTGTTCAGATCGGCGGTACGCTCTCGATGTTGCTGCAAAGCCCGAAGGGTGATATTGGTATAGCATTAACAGATCCGCAGAAGTTCTTTGAACTCGGTCAGGGCCTTTCGCCAGACATGGCCGTCATGCCTGAGGACACGCGCTATGGCAGAGAGTTCAACTTCGTTCGAACTGTCGCTGAACAATGCGACAAGTACTCAACCGTGGTCAAGAGCTCATTCGATAAGGGCAAAAACGTAGCCTCGTACACCGATACGGGTTTTGTGCAGCAGATGAAACTTGTTGCCCGCCTTATCAGTGGTGGACTTCGCTCGAAGGTCTACATGGTTGCCATGGGTGGATTTGATACGCACGTGCAGCAGCAGGACGACAACTTGGCTGGTCTGCATCCGTACTTGCTCGAGCAGCTGGCAACAGGTGTTGGCGCCTTTATGCAGGACGCACTTGCGCAGGGCTTCGCTGATCGTGTCGTTGGTATGACAGTGTCTGAGTTTGGCCGTCGTCCGTATGAAAACGGTAGCCGCGGTACGGACCACGGTGCATCATCAGTGCAGTTTGTCTTTGGAAACGGTGTTCGTGCAGGTGTCTACGGACAGTCTCCCGATCTACAGAACTTTGACAGCAACGGTGATGTGCGATATCAATGGGACTTCCGTCGCGTCTATGCTGACGTACTTGAGAACTGGTTTGGTGGTACGCCGAAGGATACGGAAAGTGTGCTCGAAGATCGGGTCCTTCCACTTGGCATCCTGCAGCGTCCAACAAGTGTTGACGATTTCTACGAGGGACGCACGCCTGTGCAGGTGCGCGTAGCTCCAAACCCATCATCAACGCATGCCACATTGGAATGGCAACAGTCTGTGCCAGCTATTGTGAACGTTGAGCTCTACGGCACAGAAGGACGCTTTGTGCAGACTGTGTTTACTGATAGGGTACTCCCGGGAACAGTGCGCGTGCCGGTTGCAAATGTTCCAACAGGTTCGTACTTGTGTGCAGTAGTTGTGAACGGTGCGCGGACTGTTGTTCCGCTCACTGTCGTGCGATAATTGCACAGAGATTTTGTCATCTCTCGATGGTTCACTATCTTCGCAATCCCTTAGCGGAAGTGGCGAAATTGGCAGACGCACCATCTTGAGGGGGTGGCGCTCGCAAGGGCGTACGGGTTCAAGTCCCGTCTTCCGCACGTTGAATAGGAAAAGGGTCTAACAGAAATGTTAGACCCTTTTTTTGTTAGCGCGTAACGGCGATCTTGATCACAGCACTTGTTCCTGTGCTTGCGCTCGAAACACTTGCCACGTAGATACCTGGTGGCACGTGGTTCCCGCCCACGTCGCGTCCATCCCACAGCGCCTGACGTCCACGAGCGATGATAGCTGATACCATGATGCCATTCGACGACATGATACGTACCTCTGTGTCGGGAGCAAGACCATCGATAACAAGTTGTGCATCCGAGCCTGATCTAAATGGCTGCGGGAAGCAACGTACATCAAACCCTGCCAATGGACGCATAGAAGATGTCCGCGCAACGCTACAGCCCTTGAGGGTACCGAAATAGGCCAAGCCGGTTGCAGGGTCAACGGCTATGGAGCGTACATTGTTGTCAAGCAGGGGGCTGGTGGCCGTCGTGATCGTAGCCAGTACATCGATGCCGCTCTCATCAAGGACGAAGACGCCATTGTTCGTGGCGATCCACTTGTAGTTGAGAGCATCGACGAAGACGTCGTTAATGTACGTGGTGGACATAGCCGAGACACGCCGAACGAATGGAATCGCCGTGTTTGAAAGGTTCCACGGACTTGATATCACGGACAGCCCCTTAGCAGTTCCAATCCATAGAGCGCCATTCTGATCTACAGCGAGCGACGTAACAACGTTGTCTTGCAGTTGCGAGTTACTACTCATGATCTTGTTGCAAACGTCATCGTCCGTGGACGCTGTATTCTTGTCGTTGTAGCCGATTAGGCCCCGGCTGTCGGGGCTTCCGCACCAAACCGTGCCATTGGCGTCCACTGCGAGTGAGCGAAACAGGTTCTCTCGCGTGTTCGAGCAATTGCGCCTGAACACCCATTCACCTTGCGCATCATTGACCGAAAAGAGCCTGTCGGTGCTCTGTTCATTGAGGACAATCGTACGGCCATATCGGTCCAAAGCAACTTCGGAAACAAGTATATAGTTCGAATCTGCTGGGATGCCCCGCAGCGTTGAGTTACCAGCATTAAGGGATCGAATGGTAAGCCCAGTATCGGAATGCACGGCCTTGAGGGCGCCCCGGCCCCACGTGCCGATCCATGTAGATCCGTCCGCCAGAGAGCTCACACGGTAGCAACCATTGGTTTGCAGCAATGGTTCTGTGCCCGTGTTGAGAGACCTCCACGTTATGCCGTCGAAGTAGCTTACACCTTGTCCGCCATAGCCACCATCCGTGTGTGTTGCTGCCCAGATCCACCCCTTTGTGTCGATACTGATGTCGGTGAACTGATTTGAATTCGGCGAGTTGATGCCGGCGTTTGTCGACCATTGTCCGTTGCGGATCCATCCTATTCCAAGATCCTGACTGAATGTAACGATGGTCGAACCGAGCGTGGCTGAGCTAACAACTTTGTGGCCAAGCAGCCCCTTCGGTAGGGCGTTATTCAACGTGATCGGAGTTCCGTTTGTCGTGATATCGGACGCTGTGCTTACAACGATCGAACCGTCGTCCTCGACAGAAAGCCCATTGATGTCGCGCTCAGTGACTTGTGTGCGTTCAAATCGCGTCCCGTTCCAACGAAACACATTGCGTGCAGTTGCCACGACGACCGCACGAGAATTTGAAGCAAGGAACAACACAGGCTCGGTCGAATCAGGCAGCCCTTGCTGAGCGCCACGCATGTTCCAGACCGTTGGTAGGCGCAGTGTGGGCACCGATAACGGGGCGGACAGTATTGATCCGTTCAGGAGGATCCATAGCTCATTGCCGATAAACTCCGCAGCACGAACTGGGGCCTTTTCGGGGAACGTGCCGATTCTGTCGATGGTCTCGATGAAGAGCCGAGTGCGGGCATTCATCAACACAACCCCAAAGTCCGTGGCGATCGCAATGGTATCTCCACGCTGCGCAAAATCGCGAATGGCACGCTTTGGATACTGTGTTGCACGCTCTATGTCGCTAACATTTACCCATCGCTGTTGCTGGGAAGAATAGACATCGAGAGATCCATCACGCTGCCCAACGAAGGTTGCTCCGGCTTGCTTATCACAATAGATTGCAGTGCATTCAAGTGTTCGTAGACCACTGACGTTGTCGTACGTAGCGAGCGCATTCGATTGAAGCCACACACGCAGCACGCCGCCAGATGTTGCGGCCCAAACAGACCCCTCGCCATCGGCGTCGACATCGCGTATCTCTCTTGTCGACGAGATCGTGCGCCAATCACTGAGGTAGACCTGTTGCGCACTGACCTGCTTCACAAGCGTAACAAGTGCGAAGAATCCGAGGAGTAGTCTCATTGCGTAAATCCTAGTTGATCACCGAGTGCGAATCCTGCGAAGCAGATCTGCAGTATAGAGCGCGGCATGTGCCGATTCACGACCCTTGTGTCCTGCTGATCCACCGGCCCTATCCCAGGCTTGCTGTATGTTCTCCGTGGTGAGCACACCGGCGATGCAGGGTACGCCTGTTCGCGTGGCAAGCTCCTGAAGGCTGTGCATTACGGGTGAGGCAACATATTCAAAATGCGCTGTCTCGCCGCGGATGATCACGCCCAGTGCTATCACGGCATCGACAGCCTGCTGCTGAATAAGTGCAGAAGCGATGACAGGAATCTCGTAGCTACCAGGACAGCGGTGAAGGAGAACATGCTGGTCTTCTACGCCATGCAATCGCAGTGTGTCAAGGGTTCCGGAAATGAGCTCCGACACGATATCGTCGTGCCATGCGGCCGCAACGATACCAATGCGTAGCCCCTTGCTGGAAAATCCGCTTAGGTCTGCAAACTGAATTTCGGTTGAGTTCATGCAAGCTGGGTGTTACGTATTGCGTCTCGACGTTCTTCCAAGAGCCTAAGTGCAGATTCTGTTACTCCGAACACTCCAAAATTTTGTTCGTCGTAGTCCCGCGTGCCGTGGAAATCCGAACCACCAGTAGAGAGGAGATGATGCTGCGCGCAGAGTACTCGATAAAACTCGCGGGTAACATACCAATGGGATGGATGATAGACCTCGATGGCATCAACACCCGTCTCGATCAGTTGCAGGCACGATGTTGGGTTTGTGAAGTACCGACCTGGATGTGCCACTGACAGAATGCCGCCAGCCCGGTGGACCATTTCGACTGCCTTTGCGATGGGGAAGGGAGTCTTGGCGGCATATCCCGGTTTGCCGATGTCGAGATAGACATCGAAGGCCTGTTGGATCGTGCTGACAATATTCTTGCGAACAAGGATTGTGGCAACGTGCGGACGCCCAACAGTGGCGCCATTGGCCTCATCAAGAACTTCTTGTAGTGAGATGTTCACGCGACAGGCCCGCAGATTGTCGACCATTTCTTGTGCGCGCCGGATTCTGTCTTCGCGATAAAAACTCTCGTAGGCCATGATCTCTTCACTCGTGTGATCGAGATAGTAGGCCAGGATGTGCACTTCGCGTCCGAAATCATAACAGGAGATCTCAACACCTGGGATCACGTTGAGCGGTCCATTATAGCCCCCTTCAGCAAGTGCGCGGTAGGCATTCATGTTGTCGTGGTCTGTTATGGCAAGCGTTGAAAAGCCCCTTGCAGTTGCTTTCTCTACAAGCTCTATCGGCGACAAGTTGCCATCGGAGCATGATGTATGCGTGTGAAGGTCAGCAACGAGATTCGTGGTATTGCCTGTCTCGGGGGGTGTCACTGTGCATCCTCCTCGCGCAAAAACCAAGCGCGTTGGATCATGCCGTCACGGCATTCATAGGTAGCAACCGCGTGAACGGGGCCACTACTGCGGAGTCCGCTGACGTCTTCCTCGTCGATGACAAATGGCGGGCAGACAATACGAGAGACCAGCCGACAATGAAGATGTGGATGGTCAAGGAACTGTTTGCCATAGCGAACACGAAGGTCTTCAATGCCATTGCAGAAGACTTCACCCGAGGGCAGGGCAATGAGTTCAATCGTCTGAGCGTACACCGCTGCGAAGGCGTCGATGTCGCGGGCGTTGTATGCATCGAGCTGAGCTTGGGCACACTGCTCTGGGGTTCTATTGGTTACGTGAACGGGCACGTGCAAAGATAGCCCACAGCGAACGCTATTTGCTATCGAGAATGCGGCTAATCAGCGTTTGAACAACCAACAGTGCAGGTGTTGACGTCGATTTTATAGTGCGTTCACTCTCGCGGAGAAGGTGCAGAGCCCGCTCTATACGGCCAGGCCCTAGCTTGTTTATGGTGTCGAGATACTCATTGATGGTCCATGACGGGATACCGGTCTGCTGGGAGATTGCCGCAGGATCTGACATGGCTCGCGCATCGAGAAGACGATACAGCTGCAGGAAGTACCGCGAAAGCATGGCTATGATCGGAAGTTCTTGGCTGTTGGCCGACATCATCGAGGTGGCAATCTTCGTTGCAGAGATTACGTCTGCTCTGCCGATTGCGCGTTGCAGCTCGAACACATTAAACTCACGGGAGCTACCCACGACAGCATGAACGTCTTCGTCGGTTGCCTGTTTTCTGTCACCCAGGTACAGCTTGAGTTTCTCTAGCTCCATCGCCAAATCACGCAGGGACGTTCCGCATCGGGCAACGAAAAATTCTGGGGCTGTCGTTGGAAGGTCTATTCCGTCGTCGCTAGCGCGGCGTTGAATCCACTGCAGTGCTTGTTGTTCCTTGAGTTGGGCATATTCTGACCACGATGCTTTCTGTAGAAGCAGGGGAAACGGGTACTTGAGCGCGCTAATTTTCTTGTTCGCTGCCGCTGCGTTGCGCGTAATCCGGGCACCTAATCCGTCTGCGGCTGGCAACGAGGCCGTAAGAAGCAGAAATGTTGACGGGTTGGGTGCTGCTAGATACTGGGCCAGATTGTCTGATGATTTCTTTCCCTTTGCTGCCGTCATTTTCTCAGCACGACGAACCCAAATCACACGTTGGTCAGACATCATCGGATACGACCGCGCGATAGATAGCGCTGCATCAAGGCTTGTCTGCTCGCCATCAAGAACATCGCAATTCATACCAGTTGTATCACGTGCACATGCAGCATCGTAGAGTTTGCGTGCATCAAGCTCAACCAAGTAGTCTTCAGCTCCAAAGAGCAGGAGCACAGGAGGGAACTTCCCTGATTTGATAATGTCGTTGATCATCTCTGGCTCGTCTTTGGATCAAATGCATCCCTGAGGCCATCGCCGAAGACGTTCAGGACGAGTACGCCAATTGCCATGGCTAAGCTCGGGAATAGGGTCATACCCCAATTGGTGCCGAGTGCAATGTATCCATAGCCGTCCTTGATCATCTGTCCCCAGGAGGGAGTAGGGGGCTGCACGCCCAGCCCAATAAAGCTCAGCGATGCTTCGGCTATGATTGCCGTAGCAAAGCCGGCGGAAGTCAGAACGATGATTGGACCAATCGCATTCAGGAGCATGTGTCGAAACATCGTGCGGAAGGTCCCGAAGCCGAGTGCGCGCGTTGCCTCGATATACTCCTGTTCACGAATTGAGAAGAACTGCCCACGCACAATACGGGCAATGTCTACCCACGATGAGATCCCAATGGCAACAAACGTCTGCCAATAGCCTTTGCCTAGTAAAACGCTAAATGCGACAACTAGTAGGATCGTTGGAAACGACCAGACTACGTTGACAAGCCACATGATGCCGTCGTCTACCCAGCCTCGATAATACCCTGCGATAGCTCCCAGTAGCACGCCGATAAGCAGTGCGATAGACTCGGAGATCAGGCCAACGCTCAGCGAAACCCGCATTCCATAGATGAGGCGTGTGAAGATGTCACGGCCGAATCTATCAGTTCCGAGCCAAAATGTTGGTCGTGCGATACACTCTTCGATGCTGCTGCCAGCCAGCGCAGATCGCGCTATCACATAGAGCTCACCAGCAGGATCGTGATACCGCACGCTATCGCCAATCACTAGATAATCGCGCACGGCGATGATTGAAGGTATCTCTGGGTCGGAAGGGTTCGTCTTGTAGAGGATCAACCCGGTAAAACCAGCTGGCTTAACGCTGTACTCAAGAACTTGTGTGGTTGGATCAAACGGTGTGATCAGCGGTGCACACAGGGCTGCCATAATCATCACCGCAAGTACAACCATGGCAACCACAGAACCCTTGTTTTTACGCAGCCTTTTCCATGCTACTTGCATAGGGCTTTCGGCGATGTGCTTGCTCATGAGATTCGCACCTTTGGATCGATGTATCCATACAGGATATCGGCAATGGTATTAACGACAACAAAGATCACAGCCGTAAACAGCACAGTGCCCTGTATCATCGGGTAATCCAGTTTTTCGATGGCATTAAATGCTGCAAGTCCGATGCCGGGCCAGTTAAAGATGAACTCGATGAAGTACGTTCCAGCCAAGAGTCCAGCGAACCAAGCGCTCACGGTTGTCACAACCGGATTGAGCGCGTTGCGCAAGGCATGCTTAATGAAGACGGACGACGTGGAAAGCCCCTTGGCGCGTGCGGTTCGTATGTAATCTTGCCCAAGTACTTCAAGCATGCTTGATCGCGTAATCCGGGCAATAATGGCAAGTGGACGTATAGCCAGTGTTATCATGGGAAGTACGATGTGCTCTGCTCCACGATCGATGTAGCCGCTGATTGGGAACCATTCAAGCACAACTCCGAAGAGCAAGACAAGCAGCAGTCCAACGACGAACGCAGGCATGGAAATGCCAAGCAACGACACAGACATGGTTACACTGTCGACCCATGTATTTGGTTTCCAAGCAGCGATAACACCAAACATGATGCCCAAGATCGTTGCAATGACAATTGATGTCACCGCGAGCACAGCAGTTGCCGGCAGACGCTCCATGATCGTCTCGCTAACTGGACGCTGCGAAGCGATTGATCGTCCAAGGTCTCCATGCGTGAGGTTCACCATGTAGACACCAACCTGGTGGTAAAGGGGCTTGTCTAACCCGAGCTGTTCCCGCAATACAGCAACCGATGCCGAGTCTGCACGTTGTCCAAGCAGAACTCGTGCCGGATCGCCCGGTGGTCTGATGAAGAAGGTCACAAGGACAACACCAGCAAGCACCAGAATTGTGTACACGGCCTTGCGCAGGATGTAGGTGATCATGACATACCCTCGCTGTCGAGTACATGGTCAATTGATACGCGCTGAGGCTGTTCAACAGAGAAACCGAGAAAACGTGCTGCGAGATCAGCGAATGCTGGTGTCTGGTCTGTTACAAAAAGCGCGATGGAGGTACGTGCCGATTGCACCTCACTGGGCTGAATCAGTGCTTTGGCATCATCTGCCGCACACGCACCGCAATCGATAAGCGCGGCATCAGGCATGAGTTCAGAAAGCACACCCGAGAGCATGGGATAATGTGTGCAGCCAAGAACGAGCGTGTCGACCCCATTCTGTCGCAACCCAACGAGGTAGTGTTCGGCAATGAGCTTGGTAGCTGGCGAGCTCAGCCATCCCTCTTCGACAAGCGGCACAAATAGGGGGCATGCCATGCTGTGAATATGCGGTTGGGATTCTGTGCAGTTGCGAGCAATCGCTTCCTCGTAAGCATGCGAGGCAATCGTAGCACGGGTGCCGATCACGCCGATATGCCCATTCTGTGTCGTTGCTACTGCACGCCGGGCTGCAGGTTCAATAACTCCAATGACAGGAATCGGCTGCTCCTGCTGCAGTTGGGAAAGTGCGAGAGCAGATGCTGTATTACAAGCAACAACGATGAGCTTGACATCATGCTGACGCAGAAACGCGGCACACTGGCGAGCATAGAGCTGCACAGTTTCGGCTGACTTGTTGCCATAGGGCACCCGTGCGGTATCGCCGAGATAGACAAAGCGCTCATGCGGCATAATCCGCACGAGATGCTTAAGCACCGTTAGTCCGCCGATGCCTGAGTCAAAGACGCCAATTGGTCGATTGTCGTGATTCATCCTCGGCAAAGATAGAATCTCATTTCATGGTAGGTGCAGTCTATGTATGTTCGAACTCGTGAAGTTCACCCTGCGAGCCAAACTGGCACTGATGTATGGAGCCCTCATCGCCCTGACGATGATGGCTTTTGCTGTTATAGCCTACATCACGGTCAGCAACGAACTCATGGCAAACCTTGATGCTTCGCTTTCTCGAGCAAGTAGTTCACTGTTAGCTGTGCTGAAGAAGGAGCAGTCACAGGTCAAGAAACCTATCACCGCGCGGCGGTTGCGCTCTTCACAGGCTACTGTTTCGCTTCGAGACCGTCTTAAGCTGCCCCTGCTCGATCAATCAACAACACGCGAGTTTGTAGGACCGGTGCAGCCCGTTGATTCTGCACTGATTGAAGATCCGGTCTGGTCGGCCGTCTATGAGCACATGTTGCTGAACTCCTCGAACTACATCCTGCAGGTGGCTGACAACAGTGGGGCGGTTATCTGGAGATCGGAAAATCTTACAGCCGACAGTTTACCAACGATTTCATCCTACGAAGCAGAGGGTGCTCGGATCGATGAGAACCGTCTGCTTTCGCACTACTGGCTTCGTGGCGAGCGCCACCGTATTGTGATGATGCGAAGCGGTATTGCAAGCGTGACGGCCGCCTATCCATTATCAGAAATCGATGCAACGTTGCGTCGGCTGTTTTCAATGATGCTCTACGCATTGCCGCTTGTGCTCATGATCTCAGTCTGGACAGGTTGGTTTATCGCCGGCAGATCTTTGCGTCCGGTTGATGACATCGCAACACTTGCTCGGCAGATCACGGCAAGCAATCTCGGACAGCGCCTCACACGTTCATCGAACAATGACGAGATCGGCAGGTTGATCGACACCCTCAATGAAATGATTGCCCGACTGGAGTCGTCGTTCTCACAGGTAAAGCAGTTTACGGCCGATGCATCCCATGAGTTGAAGACGCCTCTGGCAATCCTCATGGGTGAGCTCGAGGTTGCTCTGCGTCGCCCCATGACCATCGAAGAGTATAAGGCTACGGTTGCAAGTTGTCTTGAAGAGGTAGAACGTCTTACCCATGTGGTCCAAGGACTGCTCGAGCTGAGCAGGGCAGAAACAGGGCAGTCGATCATTGAACGCAAACCCGTGCGGATAAGTACACTCGTGGCAGATGTGTGCGATGATGTGCTGTTGATAGCGGAGACCAAGCACGTGCAGCTTACAACGGATATCAATTCCGACCTTCAGGTTGTCGGTGATAAGGTTCGCCTGCATCAGGCCATCTTGAATGTTGTTGAGAACGCTGTCAAGTATACTCCAAGCGGCGGTTCGGTGCGTGTTGAGCTGCGTAGGGTTGAAGACGAGGTTCGGCTGTTCGTGAGCGACACAGGGATTGGGATTGCACAAGAACACATCCCATTTCTCTTCGATCGATTCTATCGTGTTGACAAGGCACGATCAAAGAACATTCATGGAACCGGTCTTGGATTGGCCATCGTTAAGTGGATTGTGGATGTACATCAGGGCACGATAAAGGTTGTCTCGACAGAAGGGGCAGGCACGACTATGCAAATCACATTGCCCTCTGCTCCGTAACTTTGCACAACGTTTCATACCAGAATTGCACTACATGTTTGAACCATTGCCGGACGTTCTTTCCTACCCGAAGCTCGAGGAATCCATTTTAGACTATTGGGAGCGCAACAATGTCTTTGAGCGCTCGCAACAATCCCGAGAAGGTGCAGAAGCGTTTTCCTTTTTTGAAGGGCCACCAACGGTCAACGGAAAGCCAGGTATTCACCATGTTCTCGCCCGCACCATCAAAGACTCGATATGTCGCTACAAGCATCTACGTGGATACTACGTGCGCCGGCAAGCAGGATGGGATACGCACGGTCTGCCTGTTGAGTTGAGCGCTGAGAAGGAGCTAGGTATCACCGACAAGGCACAGATCGAAGTCCTTGGGGTGGAGAAGTTCAATGCAGCGTGCAAGGATATCGTCTATCGTAACATCTCCATGGATAATGGATGGCGTACGCTTACACGTCGGATGGGCCATTGGTTGGACCTTGACAATGCATACATCACCTGCACCAACGAGTACATCGAATCGGTCTGGTGGGCATTGAAGCAGTACTTCGACAAGGGACTGATATACAAGGGATACAAGGTTGTTCCGCAGTCGCCGACGCTTGGCACGCCCCTTTCCTCGCATGAGCTGTCGCAGAATTATAAAGAAGTCAAGGATGCCAATGTCTACCTCAAACTCCGTCTGACTTCATCGCCAGTTCGTGCGCTTGAGGGGGCATACATCGTTGTCTGGACCACGACGCCGTGGACGTTGTTTGCGAATGTTGCCCTTGCTGTTGGACCGGAGATCACTTATGCTCTGGTGCGTGCAACGCGCGTAAGCGGCGATAGCACATTAACAGAAACTCTCGTCCTTGCAGAGAGTAGGTTGTCCGTTCTCGATGGTGAGTATGAGGTGCTTGGGCTCTACAAGGGCTCAGAGATCGTTGGCTCTGCTTATGAGCAGATCTTTACCGACATCGCGCTCGATAGCGTGCAACATCCAAACATACTGCATGTGCTTCCGGGCGATTTTGTGACCACCGGTGATGGCTCTGGTGTGGTACATATCGCACCAGCGTTTGGTCAAGACGACTTTGAGCTGTCGAAGGTGCACGGGCTTCCGGTGCCGCAGCCGGTTACCGCAGATGGTCATTTCACGCAAGACATTCGAGATTTTGCCGGCAGAGCAGTAAAGACCTTTACCTACGCCGATCACAAGGAAGATGGTGCAGATCGAGACATCGTGAAGGCATTGAAGATTGCGAACAAGATCTACAAGGCATCATTCGACTATCTCCACAGCTATCCTCATTGCTGGCGTACCGACAACCCTGTGATCTACTACGCACGCGACTCATGGTTTATCCGGTCTCCGCAGTATCGGGAACAACTTGTCGAACTGAACAAGCAGATAAACTGGCATCCGCCAGAAATCGGTGAGGGGCGCTTTGGGAACTGGCTGGAAGAAGTAAAAGAATGGTCTATTTCACGAGACCGCTATTGGGGCTCGCCACTTCCAATATGGATTAGTGAAGATGGCACAGATATGTTCGCTGTAGGATCGATCGCCGAGTTGGCAGAGGGTATGTACGAGACCGAGACGGGAGAGCTTGTCGCTGTTAGCGTGTGCGGCAAAGACATCGACCTGCATCGTCCATTCGTCGATAAAGTTGTCTTTGTCAGAAACGGGAAGACATATCGGCGCACGCGCGAAGTTGTTGACGTATGGTTTGACTCTGGCAGTATGCCGTTTGCGCAGTTCCACTATCCTTTTGAAAACAAGGAATTGTTTGAAGGGGCATTCCCGGCAGACTTTATCGCAGAAGGTATAGATCAAACACGAGGATGGTTCTATACGCTGCACAATATTTCTACTGCATTGTTCGGCCGTCCGGCCTATCGCAATGTTGTTGTCAATGACCTTGTGCTCGACAAACGAGGGCAGAAAATGTCGAAGTCAAAGGGCAACACTGTTGATCCCTTTGAAGTGATGGACCGATTCGGCAGTGATGCTGTTCGCTGGTTCTTGATGTCGTCTTCACCAGTCCACAAGCCAAAGCTTTGGAACGAGGATGATATTGCTAAGACTGTTATTGCAGACTTCTTCCGATCGTTTACGAACACCTTTGAATTCTTTGTACTGTATGCCAACGTCGATGGGTATTCGCCGTCTGATGATCTGGTAGCAGTGTCCGAGCGTCCGGAGATTGATCGGTGGATTGTGTCGCGCCTACACACAACCATCAAGCAATACATGGAAGCTATGGATGGTTATGATCTCACAAAGGGATGCCGAATACTACAAGAGTTTGTAATTGAAGATGTTTCGAATTGGTACGTTCGAAGGAATCGCCGCCGGTTCTGGAAGGGCGAGTACGATGCAGACAAGCGCGCCGCATATCAGACGTTGCATGAAGTTCTCGCTCGCGTTGCAGAGATGATGGCACCTGTTGCTCCTTTTCTCTCAGAAGCAATTTTCCAACGGCTGCAGTCATCGCTTGACCAATTGAGTGTTCATTGTATTATATTGCGCACGTGCGATGATACAGTGATCGATAACGATCTTGAGAATCGCATGATGCAAGCGCAACAAATAGTTTCACTTGCACGTTCTTTGAGAGAGAAGGCGAAGATCAAAACACGTCAGCCACTGCGGCGTATTCTTCTTCCTGTTGATAGCCCTTCAATGCGTCGGCAATTGCAGACGGTGGAAGACATCATCAAAGAAGAAATCAATGTTAAAGAAATTGAGTATGTATCGGACGATACAAACATCGTTCGTCGCAGCGCCCGTCCCAACTTCAAGGTCATTGGCAAGAAGTATGGCGGCGATACGCAGTTGGTAGCACAGGCAATCAAGACGCTTACACACGAAATGGTTCGCAAGCTAGAACAGTCTTCGGTGTTGGCGCTCACAATCGATGAGAAAACTGTTCAGATTGATTTCGAAGATGTCGAAATCATCAGTGAGGATATCGAAGGTTGGTTGGTTGCAAGTGATGGTGGATTGACGGTCGCTCTCGATACCGAGCTAGATGAGCACCTCGTTCGCGAGGGTCTTGCTCGGGAGTTTGTGAGTCGTCTTCAGAAAATCCGCAAAGAGTCGGGATACGAAGTGACTGATCGCATTACCGTTGTTTATCATACGGATGATGAGACCAGCGCAGCGCTCGACGCAATGCGGTCGTACATAGGAATGGAAACGCTGGCGGAGTCGCTCGAGCGGGGGGAACAGCCTTCAGGGGTTGATCTCGAGATAAACGGGCGTCACGTCAACGTACGCGTTCAGCGTGTTTGATGGTGGTGCGTCAAGGTGGCGCACGCGTTTTCATGTTTCACTTTTTTTGAGGTACTCTCATGGCAGCAGCAAAGAAAGCAGCCAAGAAGCCAGCAGCCAAGAAGGCTGCAAAGCCAGCAGCCAAGAAGGCAGCTAAGCCAGCAGCTAAGAAGGTAGCTAAGCCAGCAGCCAAGAAGGCAGCGAAGCCAGCAGCCAAGAAGGCAGCGAAGCCAGCAGCTAAGAAGGCAGCGAAGCCAGCAGCCAAGAAGGCAGCGAAGCCAGCAGCCAAGAAGGCAGCGAAGCCAGCAGCCAAGAAGGCAGCAAAGCCAGCAGCTAAGCCTGCTAAGAAGGCTGTGGCAAAAAAAAAAGCCAAGTAAGGGTTGATCCTAACTCGGCTAAGAGCCCTCGTACATCAACGACAGTAAAAGCTTCGTCAAAATCCGGTACGACAACGACCGGTACAGCGTCAGGAAAGAGTTCGGCAAACGCCAAGAACGCTCAGATTAAAGCAGCAGCAAGTGGGAAGGCGACGACTACGAAGCAAGCGTCAAACGATGTAACAGGGACGACCATGTCAGCACCGACGGTCCTCAAGCCCGTCGGTGCTGCTGTTTTTGTAAAGGACACCAACGCAGCAGCCCGCTCCAACAAGCCCATGCTGCCAGTACCTCCGAAGAAGGGGCTCAAGTATCCAGAAGCCGACTTGAAGTTCTTCCGCTCTAACATAGAGCGCGCTCGTGAAGAAGCCCTCGAAGAACTGCGCATGCTGCGCGAGAGACTCGAGGATCTGACAAACAGCGAGAACAATGAGGATAGCTCGATCTATTCCATGCACATGGCCGAACAGGGGTCTGAAGCCGTAGAGAAGGAAAAGACCTACGCACAGATTCAACGCATTCAGGATTATATCCGTAAGCTGGAAGAGGCTATTGCTCGAATCGACGACAAGACCTACGGAATCTGCCGTATGTGCGGAATCTTGATCGCCAAGGAGCGCCTTATTGCTGTTCCAATCACAACGCTATCAGCTTCATACAAGATCAGACAGCGTTGCCCAGAGGATGGTATCGATCGAATTGTTGCCAAGAGTCCAGATGCACTCAAGTAGTATGCTTCATGGAAGGGGCTAGAAGTTAATGCGACGTTCTCGATGGTACTTTGCCATTGCAACTGGGCTGGTCGTTCTCGACCAGCTCTTGAAGTTTCTGATCAAAGGCGGAACACTGTTCGGATACCACCATGAAGGTATGTACCTCGGCGAGTCGTATCAGCTCATCGGAGAACTCATACGTGTGACGTTCGTTGAGAATCCAGGCATGGCCTTTGGCATCAGCTGGGGCAGCGCAAAGGTAATACTAACATCAATCACGATTGTGATTGCTTCTGCACTGGCCTACATTGTGCACTCGAAGAAGGATTCGCCTAAACTGGAGCGGCTATCATACATGCTCATCTTTTCAGGTGCTACAGGCAACCTCATTGATCGTATGTTCTACGGCGTGTGGTATGGAGAGTCACCGTTATTCGAAGGCAAGGTCGTCGATTTTATTCAGGTCAATATTCCCGATGTGATATGGTTCGGTGTTGAATACACCCATTTCCCTGTGTTCAATGTTGCTGACTCATGTGTATCTATCGGCGTGGTGATGATGCTGATCGCTGCATTCATTTCCCCACAAGCCAAGCAGACGTGAGTTATCTATGAGTGCTCTTGAACGCACCGAACACACATACGAGATCATTGTTACACCAGGCAAAAAGCCAGAGCGTCTTGATGCCTATATCACGCGCAGCATCGCCATGGCTACCCGCACGCGAGTGCAAAAGGCCATTGATGCTGGTTCTGTGCATGTCAACGGCGTGCACAAGAATGCGAATTACAAGGTCAAGCCAAGCGACGTCATCACTGTTACGGTGATGCGCCCCCCGCCACTGCAGCTAGTTCCGCAAGACATTCCCCTGGAGATCCTTTACGAAGACGAGCATTTGCTGGTTATCAACAAAGCGCCTGGTATCCTTGTTCACCCGGGGCTTGGCAATCGAGACGGGACACTTGTCAATGCGGTCCTTTGGCACCTAGGTCAGCGAGAACCAATAGATGTTCTCAAGGGGCGAGAGGACTGGGGTGACGATGAGGATGCTGTAGAAGAATCACTCGACGAAGGAGTCGATGAGACGCTCGACACGTCTGAAGCAGCCTTCTGGGACCCAGAACGAGGTCTCGAGCAAGAATCAGCAGCTATTCGTCCAGGTATCGTACATAGACTCGACCGAGACACATCTGGTGTCATGGTCATAGGAAAGAAATATCTGACGACGATGCAGCTTGCCAAGCAGTTTGCAGACCGCACAGTGTCGCGTCAGTATGTAGCACTCTGTTGGGGCATTGTGGGCGAGGATCACCTTCTCATTGAGGGGGATATTGGTCGCTCACCGCGTGATCGCACGTTGCGCGCCATCGTCCGAACGGGCGGTAAGTATGCTGCCACAGAGGTCACGGTACATGAGCGGTTTTTGTGCGCCACACTGATCACATGTAAACTTCGCACTGGAAGAACGCACCAGATTCGCGTACACCTGAGCTCCCGAAAACATCCCCTGATAGGAGATCCTGACTACGGCGGTCGTGATTCCGCCATCAATGCACTACATCACGCATACCGTCAGAAGGGGACCGATGTGCTGCGCAATATTCATCGTCAAGCACTTCATGCCCGTAGCCTAGAGTTTACGCATCCCGTCACCAAAGAGCGCATGGTGTTCGAAAGCCCCTTGCCTGCCGACATGCAGGCATGCCTGGATCTACTTCGGGACGGATACACCCCGCATGCGACCACGGATCCATGATGCTTTGCGTCGTACATACGGGCTAGGATTGCTTGCGCTAAATCGCCGCGGATTCGGCACAATTGCTGCCATATAGGAGGCCTGATCTGCCGTTATCGTTGTCGGGCTTACACCAAACCAGGTCTTCGAGCCTTGATGTATTCCGTACACGCCGTCGCCCCATTCGATCATATTAAGGTAGATCTCAAGAATTCGGCGCTTGCCCCAAAGCGCTTCTGTCAGATAGACAAAGTACACCTCAGCGCCCTTGCGAATCATTGACCGCCATGGCCCAAGAAACACATTCTTGCTTGTCTGCATCGTGATCGTGCTGGCACCAAGCGGCGGCTTCCCTCTACGTACTCGTGCAATGTTGGCGCGTTTAGCGTTATTGACGGCCTTCCAGTCAATGCCAGCATGCCGCATAAATCCAGCATCCTCCCCAGCAACTACAGCCCGTGGCATAGACGGGGTGATCTCTGTCCAGGATATCCAGTGATGCTTCACGAACAGACTCTTACCTGTAAAGGGGGCCTGCAGTAGGCGTAACACCATGAGCGGCGTTACGGCTGGAGGAACAATGCGAAAGATGGCGACAACCGTGACCGTGAAAACGATGAATGCCAGTAGTGTACGCAACAACCATAGTAATACGAGCTTCAGCATAGGCTTTCGTGAATGCGTAGAATAGATGGATATTGCCTAACAATCATTAAGTTTGCCCAGTCAAAACTTTACAATTGTAAGAAATGCTCGTCAAAGAACTCGATAAGCAGATATGCTCACTGCTGCAGGACAATGCCCGGATGAGCATGAACGAGATCGCCGAGGCGGTCGGTGCATCCGTACCGACGGTGAGCGAGCATATCAAGAAGTTAGAGGCTGACGGCATTATCCGCGAGTATACGACACTTCTCGATCCCGCTGAATTCGGTTTTGATGTAACTGCGTTTATCTATGTGGACCTTGACTCGAGCTCGGCCTATGATGGATTCCGCAGGCAGTGTCGTGCACGCAAGGACATTCTCGAATGTCATGCGATCACCGGAACGGCATCTCACGTCCTGAAGGTGAGATGTGTGAACACGTCGGCACTTGAACAGTTACTCTCAGCGATCCAGCAATGGAAAGGCGTCTCGAAGACCCTTACCAATGTGGTCTTGAGTACACACAAAGAACAAACGCACATCCCAATCTTTTAACACACGCAGGAATGGTCATGTCATCAAACGTGGATATCTCATCAGTAGCGAAGAACTGGAGGCTCGACGGTCTTCAGTATCCATCACCTTCGGATGTTGTGAACGAAGTGTTCGCAAGCGATGTGCTGACCATGGAAGAGTTGCGCCAGCGACTTAGTAAACCCGTCTGGAAGTCATTAGTGGCAACCATCGACAGAGGAGCAACACTCGATGCGGCGATAGCCGATACGGTTGCAATGGCCATGAAGACATGGGCCATGGAGCGTGGTGCAACGCATTACACGCACTGGTTCCAGCCTTTGACAGGGCTTACGGCTGAAAAGCACGAGTCGTTTGTTACACCAACAAGTGACGGATCAGCTATCTCGCAGTTCTCGGGCAAGGAGCTCATCCAGGGCGAGCCGGATGCATCGTCGTTCCCAAGCGGTGGACTGCGCGCTACCTTCGAGGCAAGGGGCTATACGGCATGGGACCCTACGTCACCGGCCTTTATCATGCGTCATTCCAATGGCGCAACGCTTTGCATACCAACGGCCTTTGCTTCGTGGACAGGGGAGGCACTTGATAACAAGACTCCGTTGCTGAGAAGTATGGAAGGCCTGAATGCAGCAGCGAAGAATGCACTACAACTGTTCGGTGAAACAGAATCACAGCGCGTGATCTCAACTGTAGGTGCAGAACAAGAGTACTTCCTGATAGACGAGGAGTTCCATTATCGCCGGCCAGATCTCGTGATGTGTGGACGCACCTTGTTTGGAGCGCAGCCTCCCAAAGGCCAAGAACTCGAAGACCACTATTTCGGATCAATCCCAGACCGCATCCTCACTTATATGACGGATGCTGAACATCAACTGTATGCGCTTGGCATTCCCATCAAGACACGTCACAATGAGGTTGCGCCGGGTCAGTTTGAGGTTGCGCCAATCTTCGAACAATCAAACATCGCAGCTGATCACCAGCAGCTCGTTATGCAGGTGCTACGCAACACAGCACGCAAGTACGGACTTGTTTGCCTAATGCATGAGAAGCCCTTCGCCGGTGTAAACGGATCCGGAAAGCATGTAAACTGGTCGATGTCCACCGATACTGGCAACAATCTTCTGGAGCCAGGTGACACGCCGCAAGACAACATGCAGTTCCTTTTCTTCTGCGCCGCCATCATTCGTGCATTAGACCTGCATCAGGATCTTGTCCGCACAACAGTTGCCTCGGCATCCAATGATCATCGCCTTGGAGCAAATGAAGCGCCCCCTGCCATCATGTCGATGTTCCTTGGAGATCAGCTCACCGAGATCTTTGAGCGTATCGTAAGTGGTAAGGGAGGATCATCGAAGAAAGCAGGACTCCTCGGGCTTGGCACAGAGGTGCTGCCGAAACTTCCACAGCATGCTGGAGATCGTAATCGTACCTCTCCGTTTGCGTTCACGGGCAATAAGTTTGAATTCCGAGCAGTTGGTTCCTCGCAATCCGTGTCGTTTGCCATTACTGTCTTGAATCTTATCGCAGCCGAGTCGATCGATGCAATGTCGGCGATGATTGCCGCTCGAATGAAGAAGAAGCAGTCATTCGAATCTGCTCTAACCGATGTGATCAAGGAGGTGTACAAAAAGCACTCTAGGATCATTTTCAATGGAGATGGCTACAGCGATGATTGGCATAGCGAGGCCACGAAGCGTGGCTTGTTGAATTTGGCCACGTCAGTCAGCGCGATCGAATCACTCGTTAGCAAGAAGAACACAGAGTTGTTTGCGTCGCACGGCGTCTTGTCTGCGCGCGAGCTTGAGGCACGGCAAGAGGTGATGTTCGATCAGTACTTCAAAACCGTCAACATCGAGGGCGAGACGACGGAGTGGATTGCACAGACGCAGATCCTGCCGGCGGTGCTGCGCCATCTGCGAGAGGTGTCTTCCATGGCATCCGTGAGTTCGGCAATCCAAGAAACCTCACAGGAGCTTGTGCAGGCAACCGACGAGCTAATTGCTGCACTAAAACAGCTGCGTCAGCAAAACGCAGAACTTGGAGGAGAAACGGTGCATGAGAAGTCGCATCACATGCTCAACAACGTTGTCCCTGCAATGAACAAGGTACGCGTAGCTGCTGACACGCTCGAGCGTATAACAGCGCACGACCATTGGCCGTTGCCATCATACCGTGAGTTGCTCTTTGTGAAGTAAGCGCAGGCTTACTTTTTCGTTGTCTTTTTTGCGGCCGTCTTCTTGACGGCCGTTTTTTTTGCGGCAGGCTTCTTTGAAGCTGTCTTTGCAACCTTCTTGGCAGCTGTCGCGGAGCTTGCAGTCTTGCTTGCAGTCTTCTTGGCAGGCTTTTGCGGTGCCTGCTGCAGAGCTAGCTGTAAGCACTCTTCAAGCGTCAGCGAGGCTGCATCCGTGTCCTTGGGGATACGAACGTTCTGCTTGCCGACCTTGATAAACGGACCCCATCTCCCCTTGAGGATCTTCACGTTGTCGTCTTCGGGGAACGTCTTGATCGTATTGTCTTCGATCTTCTGCCTACGTGCCAGGATCACTTCTACGCCACGCGGACCATCGATCGTGTAGGGATCGTCTTCCTTAGGCAGAGAATAGAACGCCTTGTTATGCTCGATATACGGACCAAACCGACCGAGCTTCACATCCATCGGATGTTCCTCAAACAGTCCGATTGTGCGAGGGAATTTGAAGAGTTCGAGAGCTTCCTCGAGTGTAATGGTCTCAATCTTGAGGGTTCCTGAGAGCCCCTTCTGACGCTTATTCTCGTCGTCTGCTTCGCCGATCTGTGCAATCGGTCCGTAGCGCGCAAGACGCACGTACACGTTCTTGCCCGAAACTGGATCTACACCGATAAGGCGCTCGCCGCTCTGACGCTCAGCTGTTTCGCTTGTCTTGCGCAATTCCGCCTCGAACGGACCATAAAACCCGCGGATCATGTCAGTCCATCGTACCATTCCCTGAGCGATCTCATCGAATTGCTTTTCCACGCTCGCCGTGAAATTGTAATCCATGATCTCATCAAAGTGCTTGACCAGGAAATCGGTAACGATCATACCGATATCGGTTGGGGCAAGCTTGTTCTTCTCAGCTCCCGTTGTCTCCTGATGCACTGTTCGAGAAATGACATCATGCTGAAGGACAAGCTCGCGGATGTCGCGTTTGCGGCCTTCCCGCTCCGGTTTATCCACGTAGCCACGAGCTTGGATATTCTGAATCGTAGGCGCATAAGTGGAAGGACGTCCAATACCAAGTTCTTCGAGTGACTTAACAAGTGATGCTTCGGTAAACCGTGCAGGTGGACGTTCGAAGCGCTCCTTGGCCGAGATCATCTCGAGGTCAAGGGGCTGCCCTACATGCAACGGTGGGAGCATCTTTGCTGATTCTTCATCCTCTTGCTCATCATCTCCACGCGACTCACTGTAGACCTTGAGGAAACCGTCGAACAGAATTACTTCGCCCGTGGCAGTCAGTGTATCGGGAATCGTCGAAATCGAGATTGTTGCGATCGTCTTTTCCAGCTTCGCATCTGACATCTGCGATGCCATTGTGCGCTTGTAGATCAGGTCATAGAGCTTGGCATGTGCATCCGATTCACCAGCCTTACGACGTGAAAAGTCGGTCGGACGAATTGCCTCGTGTGCCTCTTGGGCCGAGGCCACCTTTGTTGTGTAGTTGCGGGGACTGCTGTACTCGGCTCCAAATGAGCCCACGATCTCCTCTTTGGCCGCCTCGATGGCAAGCTCGGAGAGGTTCTGCGAGTCAGTACGCATGTATGTAATCAAGCCCTGCTCGTAGAGATCTTGCGCAAGCCGCATGGTACGAACCAGCGTGTAGCCTAGCTTGCGGCTAGCTTCCTGTTGTAACGTTGATGTAGTAAACGGCGGGGAAGCGCGCTTTGTGCCTGGCTTGGTCTCGAGGTTCGAGATCGAATAGGTAGCGCCGATACACGAGTTTAGAAATGCATTGGCTTCTTCTTCGGTCTTGAACTTCTTTGGATGCTCAGCTGAAACGGATCGTCCATTCACGGTAAACGTTGCAACGATCCTGAACTGGCTGCTGGCGTGAAATGCTTGGATGTCACGTTCGCGTTCGACGACAAGCCGAACAGCTACCGACTGCACACGTCCGGCTGAAAGATTGCGTTGAATCTTTTTCCAAAGCACCGGCGACAAGCCGTATCCAACAAGGCGGTCAAGTACGCGACGTGCCTGCTGTGCATCCACAAGATTCTTGTCGATACCTCGTGGATTCTGCACGGCTTTGACGATTGCCGGCTTTGTGATCTCATGAAACACAATACGTTTCGTCTTCGATTCAGGGAGTTCGAGCGCCTCAACAAGGTGCCATGCGATAGCTTCGCCTTCGCGGTCTTCGTCAGATGCTAGCCAGACAACCTCGGCCTGTTTTGCGCGCTTCTTGAGCTCTCCAACAAGCTTGCGCTTGTCCTCGCTAACCTCGTAATTCGGCTGGAAATTATTGGCGATGTCGATCGCTTTGTCATTTCCGGCCAAGTCGCGTATGTGGCCCATACATGAGGTCACCTCGAAGTCGCCACCGAGATACTTCTGGATGGTCTTCGCTTTTGAAGGTGATTCAACGATGACAAGATTCTTCATGCGTACCTAAGGGTTTTAGTCTTGTTTATTGTGCTCGCAAGTCACAGGATCGTGACAAACTGCGAAAATTTGAAGAGAATGTGTCACGGGGCGGAATCCGAGTCTGTCACAAACACGGTCTCGAATCTCGTCGATTCCTTCTTCACGGTATTCAACTATGCGGCCACATTCCATGCAAATAAGGTGATCATGATCTGGCATTCGACTCGAAAGTTCGAAGTGCGCACTGTCGCCCTGAAAGCGATGCTTCATCAAAATGCCGCATTGCGTCAGCAAGTCGAGTGTCGAATAGATCGTGGCGCGGGAGATCCGGTCGCCCCTTCCATTCATGTACAAGTACAGCTCGTCCGCATTGAAATGACGGTCTAATTCACCGATACGATCAAGAACGTTATAGCGCTCTTGCGTGTTCCGGTACTTCTTACGCTTCAGGTATTCTGCAAACTGAAGCTTGAGCTTTTCGATATTGAGTTCAGTAGACATCTACGCAAATATATATGTGCGTAGTTTTGCCATCCGATTTCTCATTGCCAAATCACAGGACATTATGCGCAAGTGGCGAGTTGATGACAGTTCCGAACTCTACAATGTTCCCGGATGGGGGATTGGATACTTCGGAATCAATAGCAAGGGTCACATGACCGCCCACCCTCGAAAGGGCAAGGCATCTCATGTTGATCTCAAGGAACTGATCGACGAGCTGCAGCTTCGCGACGTGAGCGTTCCCGTGCTGTTGCGTTTCCCAGATATTCTTGATGATCGTATCGAGAAGATATCGGGCTGTTTCGCAAAGGCCGCAACGGAATATGGATATACAGGCACATATTTCTCCGTCTATCCGATCAAGGTCAACCAGCAGCGTCCTGTTGTTGAAGAGCTGGTTCGCCACGGCAAGAAGTTTAACATTGGTCTTGAAGCAGGATCCAAGCCTGAGTTGCACGCAGTCTTAGCCATCATGGACAACGAAGAGGCCATGATTGTCTGCAATGGGTACAAGGACGAAGAGTTTATCGAGCTTGGTCTTCTTGCCCAGAAAATGGGTAAACGCATCTTTCTCGTTGTTGAGAAGCTCAATGAGCTGCGGCTCATCAAGGAGGTGGCATCGCGCGTCAAGGTTCGTCCCAACATTGGCATTCGTATCAAGCTAGCTTCCAGCGGTAGCGGTAAGTGGGAAGAGTCGGGTGGTGATCAATCAAAGTTTGGACTCAATGCCTCTGAGCTTCTCGAAG
>CANGZU010000012.1 GCA_947458785.1 Ignavibacteria bacterium | reverse complement strand
CTCGGAACACACGAATGCATGACATCAATAACAGTTGAATCGGTCTACGATCATATTCAACGCCTTCTTTAACGCTCACGATGAGAATCGCCATGCGACAACAACGACCATCCACATCCTCTTCTTCCAAACGCGCTGGGCCGCGTAAAGACTCACGCAGTGATGCACGTAGCGGCTCCCGCAGTGATACACGTAGTGGCTCCCGCAGTGATACACGTAGTGGCTCCCGCAGCGATACACGTAGTGGCTCCCGCAGCGAATCAGGCTGGGACGCCAGGGGCAGTTCACGTTCCGACACCCGCCGCGACGGCCGCAGCGATTCACGAGATAGCTCTCGCAGCGAGTCGAGCTCTTCTAGGCCAGTAGGCAGACGTAGCAGTCAGCAACAGGAAGAAACGCGCACTCGTGGTAAGGCTCTTCGGCCAAAGGGCGATCAGGGTGCACGTACCCGCAACGTCGAAGAGGCTCCGCAGATAACCCGTCTTAACAAGGCCATTGCCGATGCGGGCGTTGCCTCGCGCCGGCGTGCCGACGAGCTGATTCGCTCGGGCTGCGTTCGCATCAACGGTATGGTTGTTACGGAACTGGGTACAAAGGTTGAGATCGACGATATGGTGACGGTGAACGGCGAGCCAATCACGCGCTACAAGCACCTTACCTACGTTGTCTTGAACAAGCCCAAAGATCACATCACAACATCAAGTGATGAGAAGGGGCGGGCAACAGTATTCGACATCGTGAAGATCAAGTCGCGTCTGTTTACAATTGGCCGTCTTGACCGTAACACGACAGGCGTGCTGCTCATCACAAATGACGGCGACCTGGCCAACAAGCTCATGCATCCACGCTATGGCATTACGCGCGTGTATAAAGCCACACTCGACAAGCCGTTACGCCAGGATCACATGCGAGCGATTGCCAAGGGTGTCGAGCTCGAAGACGGACCAACACAGCCTGTCGAGATCGCTGTGGATCCATCAGATAAAACGTCGGTGCTTCTGGCAATTCGCGAAGGTCGCAATAGAGAAGTGCGACGCATTTTCGAGCTCTTTGAGTACGAAGTGAAACGGCTCGATCGAAAAGAGTATGCCAACATCTCAACTCGTGGACTCAAGCGTGGTGAGTATCGTCACCTTACGCGCGAAGAAGTAGCAGAACTACAACGATTGGTGTCGTCGGCCGAATGAACTTCCTGAATCCACTGGCATTGTTTGGCCTAGCCGCAGCAAGTATTCCACTTGTGCTGCACCTGCTGAATTTGCGTAAGCTTAAGACGGTTGACTTTGGGACTCTGCGTTTCCTTCATGAGTTGCAGCAGAAGCAGGTGCGCAAGCTGCGCCTGCAGCAGATGCTGTTGCTCATCATTCGAACACTACTTGTGATCTTCGCTGTGCTTGCCTTAGCGCGTCCTGCGATCAAGAGCACACTGCCGCTGCTGGGCGCCACATCACGCTCGAGTGTGGTGATCCTTGTCGACAACTCAGGAAGTATGGAGGCTGCTGATGGTCTTGGGCCTCGATTGATGCAGGCGAAGAAGGTGGCACGAGATATAGTGTCCGGACTTCGCGACGGCGACGAAGTGATGGTTCTTCCGATGACAGGGTTCGATCCCGAACAGCGAGTCGATTTTACACGGACGTTTGCCAATGCCCTGCAGCAGATCGATGCAATCCAGCGCAGCAACGGGACAGCCAACATTCCTGTGTCGCTTTCGATGCTGCGCGGCGTTTTCGAACGCGCACTGCATCCTCACAAAGAAATCTATGTTATCAGCGATGCCCAAACTTCACTCACATGGCGCGATCCTGCCGATACAGTAAAGGCTCAACAGTCGGACGCATCGGTCTTCCTTGTGCGCATCGGTGAAGGCCAAAAGGGTATTGAGCAGAATCTGAGTGTTGATTCTTTGAACGTGCGCACAAAGCTGCTTCAGCCAGACAAACCTGTCGAGATCGAAGCATTTGTTCGCAATGGCAGTGAGCGGGATATACAGGGGGCACTTGTTTCACTCGCATTCGACGGACGTCGTATTACGCAGATCTCTGTCGACATTCCAGCCAAGACAACAAAGCGCATCCTTCTTGCGGCATCGCCGCAGCGGTATGGAATGATCGCCGCATCTATCGAACTTGAGTCTGATGCCATCGACAACGACAACGTCCGTTATGCCGGTCTGCTCATCCCGCGTCCATCGCGGGTTGGTATTGTTGGAGCCCCCTCTGAGATTGCTCTTGTGCAGACGGTGCTCACATTGCCCGGCATGGAGCGATTTGCCCCGGCGGTCGTTACGTATACGACTGTTGCGCAAGCCTCTGGCGCTTTTGCGCAGTTGGATGTCTTGATCATTACGCAAGGACAGCACACCTCGGCTGATGCGTCACTGCTGCGTCAGTTCCTTGACAACGGCGGCGGTGTGATGGTCTTCGCAGGACAAGGCATGCAAACCCTGCTCGCACAGGCAGGACTGCAGCTACAAAGCGAGCGCGTTGCACCTGCAGACCAGGCGTTTGCGGTAACAACAATCGACAAGGCACATCCACTCTACAGCGGCGTCTTCGTCTCAACAGAAGACCAGCAGGCAGCCAGAGAAACATCGAAGATTATGCGTATTCAGCCTGCATCGGGCGGACTCGACATTGTACAGACATCTGCCGGTGCCCTGGTTTCGGAGTTTTCGGTGGGTCAGGGGAAACTTCTCTACGTTGCGGTTTCACCAACGCTCGAATGGGGCAGCTATCCATTAACGGGGCTCTTTGCTGCAACAACGCTTCGCAGTACGATCTATGTGGTCTCATCTCGCGATCAAGGTGTTCAGGCCCAGCTGGGAGAGTCGATCACCGTGCCGATCACATCGAGGCTTGCTGGCCAAGATCGATTCATCGTTCAGGATGCCGCACAGGTTTCAATGACCGTGCAGCCGGCGCGCCTTTCATCGTCGACCATGCTCAGTGTTCCTGCCCAATACCAGCCTGGGGTAGTCAAGATCTTCAGTGCAGATTCAACACCTGTTACCACCGTAACAGTCAATGGTAAGACGGCAGAATCAATGCTCTCGTTCTTTGAAACGGGCGATTGGAAAACGTCAACGCAGACGCTCGTCGCGAATGGCGATCACGTTGTGGAGCTCAAGCCCGGCGCGTCGGTGACGAAGGCGATTCAGGAGGCCAGAACAGGTTCAGAATTGTGGGCCCTGTTCACCGTGCTCGCATTGCTCATGGCAGTCATTGAGATGGCGGTTGCAACATTCATGGCGCGAGACGCCGCAGTGGTCGAGACAATCTCGTAGTTGTATGTCCATTACGGTTCATCCAGAGATTCAAGAGCTGCGGAGTCGAATGCTTGAACTCCGAGCGGAACTACGCGAATCAATGGACGACTGGCATCGGCTCTCAACAGAGGTCCGTCCGAGACTGCATGCACAATACCATGTGCACTTTGGAGAGCAGGAACGCGAGTTGCAGGTTGTGGCTCTTCGTAGCGCTGAGTTGTTCCGTCGCGTAGAGCTGTTGTCGATCAAGGTGTCACGGGGCGAAGTGCTTACACAGCACATCATCGATCTTATCAATCAAGTGGTCGACTCCGAGTATGCTCGCTTTGCAATGCGCATTCGAGAGGCGTTTGATCTCGACACTGAACAGCGTGAACGAGCATCACGATTGGGAGATGAACAGCACACCGACGGCGAACTTGTCAATATGTATCGAACGCTTGCAAAGCAGCTTCACCCTGACTCTACGGGCAATGATTCTGCTGACGCTGTGGCAATTTGGCATCGGGTGCAACAGGCTTACGGGGCTAAGAATGTAAGTCAGATGAAGTCCTTGCTCTCGATGATGGGAGCGAGCGACATGCTGCGTGGCGAAGCCAGCGATTGGGACCTGGAACGCTGGCAGCAGGAGGTTATGCGTCTCGAGACACGCCTACGTGTGGAACACCGAAAACTTCGTAAACTTCGTTCTGAAGAGCCATTCACACTCGAGCATGTGATCGACGACGAACAGTGGCGTGAACGACACAAGTGGGAGCTGGAGAAGGCCATTGCAGCCAAGCGGCATGAGATTGACGAGAATACTAGTCGGTATGCTGAGCTCACCGGAGGCATGATTCCGCCTGGCACTGAGCTCTTGAAGACGAAAGACGAACAGACGTTTGAAGAGGACTTTCTCAAGAACACATACTTTGGACAGCGATGATGTACTCGATCGAACAGCGCGATGATCAACTCCTAGGAACAACAGCCGCGATCACATATGAACTCTCGTTTGACAGAGCTCCGCAGCACCTCGTTAAGGTCGTGATGCGGATCGAAGGAGTTACGAGTCCAGAAGTTGTCGTTGTGATGCCATCGTGGTCTCCCGGAAGCTATAAGATCCGTGACTATGCAGGCTGGCAAGGTAATGTACGTGCATACAAGGGGTCGGGCGCATCGCGAGTTGCAACAACCTCGCAGTGGCGAGATAAGGCTGCTCTGGTCGTCTCATCCGAAGGGGCTTCGACCATTGAGGTGGAGTATGTGATCTATGCTCATGAACGCACAGTTCGCACGAGTCACGTCAATCGATTTCATGCCTTCCTGATGCTTACGTCGATCTGTATGTACGTAGAGGGACGCACGCAGGAGATCCATCACGTTCTGCTGAAGCACGACCGTTCATTGTGGCCGTCTGTGTCGACTGCGCTCTCACCTGTGCAATCAGGTGGTGCAACCGGCGTTCTACTCGGGGCTCTTAACTACGACATCCTGGCCGACTCGCCAATTGAGATCGGTGATCATGCGGTAACGACATTCACAGAAGCCGGCGCGCAGCACGAAGTTGCAATTGCGACGAATTACAACGTCGACACTGATTGGCTGACGAAGCAAGTACAACAGATCGTCAAGGTTGAAACCACCATGTTCGGTGGAGCCCCTTACGATCGTTACGTCTTTATCATTCAGGCCTATCCAGGTGCTGGAGGGGGTTTGGAGCATGCTCGGTCAAGCGTGAATGCTGTTGATCCAAGCGCTTTGACAGACAAGACCAAGGCCGTTGGACTGCTCTCGTTGCTGTGTCACGAGTACTTCCACCTCTGGAACGTAAAACGAATTCGTCCGAAGGAGCTGGGCCCGTTTGACTACACGAAAGAAAACTACACATCGATGTTGTGGCTTGCTGAAGGGTTGACGTCGTATTACGACGACCTTCTAACGTACCGCTGCGGGTTCACGACCACGAAGGAATATCTTGAGGCACTCTCAAAAGATCACGTAGGGCGGCTGTTCATGGTGCCTGGACGCGAGGCAATGTCGACTCGCGACAGTTCATTCCTTGCCTGGCTCAAACTATACATGCAAAGTCCGGACGGCAACAACCGATTCCCATCGTATTACCTCAAAGGCGGCGTGATATTCCTCTTGCTCGATGCCTACATCATTGACCACTCCGATGGAAAGTACTCCATGGACGACGCAATGCGTGAAATGTGGAAGCGCTACCTATCGGATCCGTCGAGAGGGATGTCGGAAGAAGAATGCTATGCGATCGTTGAGCAGGCCACAAGCGTTCAGATCCGCGAGCGCTTGATCTCGTGGCTCGATGGCACAACAGAGCTACCGTACGATGAGATTCTAGCTGGTGTCGGGTTAAAGCTCGAGTATGCCGACAAGCCGTCCGAGCCGGTCACATTTGGTGATAAGCGTCCATTCGCGTCAGTTCCACAAGCCCCTTATGTAGGGTGGCAAGTAGCTGACGTAAGCGGCAAGCTCATGATCAAGGGTGTCGATGATGGCTCTCCAGCAGCAGAGGCAGGCTTTGGGATCGATGATGAGATCGTTGCTGTAGATGATCGCCGGGTTGCATCTCTTGCCCAACTCGATCACTATCTTGCTGCACGCAGACAGCAGGGGGCTCGTGTTACCGCACATTGCGATGGTCGAATTTTTACCACGACGGTGCGTCCGATACTGCGCACGATACCGAAGCTTGTTGAAATAGAGAATCCATCGGCACGTCAACAACAGATGCGCGACCGCTGGCTTCGTAGAAACCTTTGAGAACGTCCACGACCATACGGCATTATTGGTACCTGTTCCTGTTTATGGGGACGGTTGGATGTACGTGGTACGACAATCAGACCACGTTCTTCAACACCTACTACAACATGAATCGCATCCGTCGAGAGGTCCTGAACGACTTCGAGTACCAGGATGAGAATAACCGTAAACGGCCTCGCGTGCTCGTTCCGGCTATCGACAGTCTAGGACTGAAGTCGGAAGCGCCAAAGAACACCACATACCAGTTCTTGAAAGCACTTGCCATCGACCGATCGAAGCTGGCACCGATGTCACAGAAGGTTGATTCAATTTTAATCAAGGGGTCGAAAGTTGTTGGACTGCATCCAAAGTCGGAGTACGTCCAACCTTCCCTCTATCTGATGGCAGAAGCATACTTCTTCCGCAGTGAGTGGGTCCCGTCGCAGCAGAAGTGCCTTGAACTTATCGAGCGATATCAGGACGGGGACTATTCCCCTGATGCTCATCTACTCCTGGCCAAAGTGTACCTGATGCAGCGAAAGATCAGTCAGGGCAAACAGGCATTGTCCAAGGCTGTTGACGTTGCTTGGTACAAGGACCGATATGACATCTTGAGTGAGGCGTATCGTATCCAAGCTGAAATCTCTATCGAAGATGGAGAGATCGATAAGGCCGTCAATCCCTACAAGCAAGCGCTTGTGATGACGGACGATTCTGAGCAACGGTCGCGCTGGCTTGTTGACATTGGATCGATCTACTACCGTATCGGCAACTATAAGCTTGCGGAAAAGAACTTCGCTGAAGCGCTCGATGAAGCGCCTGATGCACTTGCCGAGTTTGAGTCGAAGCTCTATATGGCCGCCTCCGTTGCGCGTCAGGATCGCGTTGACGAAGCCAGTGCGATGTTCGCTGAACTCGAAGACAACAAGATCTTCACAGAGTGGGCCTCGTTCATTCAGGCAGAGCGCATAGCCCTAGACAGGCTGCGCACCGACAATCCAAACGATAAGACCCTTCTGGCTCGTGAGAAGTTCGCCGACACCTCGTTTGTCGGACGTCCAGAATTGATGGCGCAGAGCTTCCAAAAGGGAATGTCGCTTTACAAGCGTGGTGATTATCAAGAGGCGATGAAATACTTCGCCAAAGCAAAATTGGTTCGTACGCCCGTCTATGATGTTGCCAACAAGTACTTCACGCTTCTTAAGCAATGGGACGAAGAGCAGCGCAAGGTTTTGCAGGCAGATCTCTTCTTGCGCATTGATACGACCAGGAAGGACTCCATCCTGCGGATGCGAGCATCTTCGATGTACGCCATTGGCCGTATTCATGAGCAGTTGGATGCACCGGATTCGGCGCTGACATATTATCAGGGGGCTTACGAGATAACACCGACGGAGTCTGAGCTTGCCGGACGGTATCTCTATTCACGTGCCCGGATGCTCCGCGAGCGCGATCCTGAAGTGGCTGACTCGCTCTTCGAATATATCGCTGATACATGGCCGCGGAGCGAATATGCCAAGGAGGCATCGGTAAATCTGGGCTATACCACTGATGCCACGATCGACGACGCATCAGAGCTCTATAAATCCGGAACAAGCTTCCGTCAGATCAGAGACTATTCCTATGCTTCGCAGCAGTACATGGCCATCGTGCAGAAGTTTCCGAGCAGCGACTATGCACCCAAAGCACTCTATGCAATGGGATGGATGTTTGAGCGTGATCGGCAAATGAACGACAGCGCCCTGCATTACTACGGTCAGCTTCTAGAGAAGTATCCCCGTTCGACGTATGCCAAGGAGATACGGCCGAGTGTTGAGTATGCACTCGCTAAGATCAACGGAGTAGAGGTGAATGACTCGACGCTCCTCAAGAACCTTGATGATGATCTGCTCAAGCGAGCCAAGCAGGGTGAGCAGGACGTACTGCAGCAACTCATGGATCGCAACCGCGATGCGCTTCAGGTCTCCGGCCCAAACATGAACCTGCCTTCAATACCTGGCATAACTCCCAACGGAGGTTCTGTTAACGATCTCTTGCAGGGGCAGATTCGGGATGCGACAGGCAAGGTGATGGGTTCGGACTCGACAAAGGTGCCGGTACCTCCGCCCCTTCCCAAGCCCTAGGCTTCTTAGAATTCAACCTGTGTGTGGAGTGCTATCTCTTCCAGGATGGCCGAAACACGCAGACAGTCGTTCATCGAGCCCTCGAACACCATGGCTTTGCCCCGAAAGTGCACCTCAAGGGTCAGAGCTTCTGCTTGGGAGCGCATGCACTGCGTTGCTTTGATGATTTGTCGAATGACTTCGTCAAACGTATGCTCCTCATCGTTATAGAGGATGACACGTGCTGCAAGTGTTTCCCTGTAGGTTACCTCGTCCTCAAGCTCAATCAGCTCAGTTGGACTCTCAAGATTTTGCAGTTCTAACGTGTTCATGCGTGCAGGGCAAAACTACGAAAAGACCTATCTTTGCCGTTCATAAGACTGCATACAAACTTTCATTTTGAGGTAGCGTCATGACAACAGAAGAGTTTCTCACCAAGCTCGACGAAATCGTCTCCGAACGTCACATGCTTCAGCACCCGTTCTATCAGATGTGGAATGAAGGAGCGCTAACAATCGACATGCTCCGCGAGTATGCGAAGGAGTACTATCACCAGGTGCACTTGTTCCCAACATATGTTAGCGCAACACATTCGAACTGCGAAGACATGGATGTGCGTCAGATGCTACTGGAAAACCTCATCGAAGAAGAACACGGCCCAGATAATCACCCAGAATTGTGGTTGCGTTTCGGCGGTGCACTCGGTGTAAGCCGCGAAGAAATGAAGGAACGCCGTTACTTGCCGCACACACGCGAGTCTGTGCGTATTCTGCGTGAGCTTGCAGCTCGTAAGAATGGTTACGAAGGCCTTGCTGCCCTGTATGCTTATGAGTCGCAGATCCCAGAGATCTCAACGACCAAGATCGAAGGCCTCAAGAAGTTCTACAACCTCGACACAGAAGATGCGTTGGTGTTCTTTGCAGTGCACGAGCATGCAGATGAAATCCATCGCACGGTAACGCGCGAAGCACTGGTTCGCATGTGTGAGACAGGCGAACAAAAGCAGGCAGCGCTCGATGCAGCGCGCGAAGCAGCAGATGCATTCAATCTCCTGCTCGACGGTGTCTACAACACGTGGTGTGTTGAAAAGGCATCGCTGAACTAAGCCCATTAGCATCAAGGTATGTGCCGATTTGTTGCCTACATAGGTCCGTCTATTCTCGCAGATGATCTGTTGTACAAGCCGAAATTCTCGCTTGTTACCGCTCAGACCATGAATGCGGGAGAGATGTCTGTATCCGTCAATGGCGATGGGTTCGGCATTGGATTCTATGCTCCGGAGCTCGATAACGAACCCTGCGTGTTTCGCAGTATTCGTCCGGCCTGGAGCGATGGTAACTTGAAGAACCTTGCCAAGAAGATCCACTCACCGTGCATGTTCGCGCATGTGCGGGCTGCTTCGCCAGGCATTCCAGTAGAAGAACTGAACTCGCACCCATTTTCGTGCGGAAAGTTGATGTTCATGCACAATGGCGTGTTGGGCGGTTACAAGCAGATTCGTCGTAAGCTGTTGCGCAGTCTGAACGACGTGGCTTATGATGCGATTCAGGGAAGTACGGACTCTGAACATATGTTCGGACTCTTTCTGAATCACATTGCAGATCCGTACGGCAATGTTACATGTGAGCAAATGGTTCAGGCCATGAAGGGGATGTTTGCCGATCTCGATGATCTTTTGATGGAGTCGGCCGTACGACAGCATTCATACCTGAATCTTGCCGTAACAAATGGCACGTGTTTGATTGCGGTCAGATATACGACCAATCCCAATGTTCAGCCTGCATCACTCTATTACATGTTCGGTCGAGAGTACAAGTGCCTCGAAGACCAATGTGGCATGGAGCCTTCATATGGTAAGCCGAGTGCCATTGTTGTGGCCTCGGAGCCATTCACGGCTCGACGCTCAGACTGGATGAAGGTTGAACGTAACTCTATGATGGTTGTTGATGAGACAATGCGCATCAACTTCCACAACATTGAAATGGATGTCGAAAAACTCGATTTTGAGACAATAGCACCGGAAATAGGATGAACTACGCCGCTCTCATTCCACTCTTCCCCTTGGTGGGATTCGTCATCGTAGCCTTGTTTGGCAAGAAGATCAAGAACGAAAAGATCGTTGGTGCGATCGCTAGCTCTGCCATCTTGCTAAGCTTTCTGACTGCGGTCAATACCTTCATGGGGCTGCAGGGAATGCCCCCTGAAGAGCGACTACATGTTCACAAGGTGTTTACCTGGATCGCAACCGGCAGTTTTTCTGTTGACGTTGCCTACCAGTTCGACCAGTTGTCGATCTTATTCACGCTGATCATTACCGGTATCGGGTTCTTGATCCACCTGTACTCGATAGGGTACATGCATGGCGACAAGAGCTTCCCGCGCTTCTTTGCCTATCTGAACCTCTTTGTCTTCATGATGTTGAATCTGGTGCTTGCCAACAACATGCTTCTGACCTTCCTTGGTTGGGAAGGCGTGGGTCTTGCATCGTACCTGCTCATCGGATTCTGGTACGATCGCAAGTTTGAGGGCACAAACATCAAGTGGACGGGTGATGCAGCAATGAAGGCCTTTGTTGTAAACCGCATTGGCGATTTCGGCGTGCTTTTGGCAATGTTTCTTCTGTTCCAACAATTTGGAACTCTGGACTACAATGCAATCAATGCTGCAGCTCCAGAGAAGCTCGTCGCAGGGGGCACACTGGTCACAACGATCACGCTGCTCATGTTCCTTGGTTGTACAGGTAAGAGCGCTCAGATTCCACTTGGTGTGTGGCTCCCAGACGCCATGGCGGGTCCAACTCCGGTCTCGGCTCTCATCCACGCCGCAACAATGGTTACTTCCGGTATCTTCCTGATTGCTCGTACGAACGTACTCTTTGCAATGTCGCCGACAACCATGGCAGTCATAACAGGCATTGGTATCACAACAGCGCTGATTGCCGGAACGATCGGTATCGTGCAGAACGACATCAAGAAGGTTTTGGCCTACTCCACAGTTTCACAGCTCGGATTCATGTTCGTTGCCCTTGGCGTAGGTGCGTTTACAGCCGGTGTGTTCCACGTGATGACGCACGCGTTTTTCAAGGCGCTTCTGTTCTTGGGCTCTGGAAGCGTTATTCACGGTATGCATGAAGAGCAGGACATCCGCAAGATGGGTGGACTCAAGAAGTATATGCCGATCACCTATCGCACGTTCCTTATCGGCACACTTGCGATTGCCGGTATTCCATTCTTCTCTGGCTTCTTCTCAAAGGACGAAATCCTTTGGTTTGCCTGGCTCAACGGCAGTCCAATCTTGTGGATGGTTGGAGCCCTTGCAGCATTTACGACAGCATTCTACATGTGGCGTCTTACATCGCTCACCTTCCTCGGGGAAGAGCGCTTTGACCATCATCATGTACACCCACACGAATCTCCAGCAACGATGACGATTCCGCTTATCGTGCTGGCAGTCCTTTCCGCACTGGGCGGTCTTCTTGGCGTTCCTCACGTCATCGGCCACGCATTGCATATCCCGAACCTCCTTGAAGATTGGCTGCGCCCAATCTTTGCTACCGGCACAGCGATGCTTCCTGCTCACACGGGCGATCACACATCGCTTGAAATCGGACTCATGGTTGGTTCGTCTGTGCTGGCAGTGATTGGTATCATGTTTGCTCGTAGTATCTACAGTCAGGGTCTTACAAAGGCAACAGCGATGGCCGAGAAGATGTCGGGACTGTACAAGCTTCTGCTGAACAAGTACTACGTTGACGAAGTATATCACATGCTTGTTGCTGGACCAATCCTTGCTGCATCACGCGACTTCCTCTGGAAGATCGTCGACGTCATCGTTATTGATGGAGTGGTCAATGGTTCGGCCAAGTCAATGGGTGCAGCAGCTGGAATTCTTCGCCGCATGCAGTCCGGTGTAGCTCAGAACTATGCACTTGTGATGATGATTGGCATTGTCATCATGCTTGCCATGGTTCTTATGCCAATGTGGTGATCTTGTGTGCTTCACGGTCTCAATCTATGCCTCTACTCACAGCATAGAAACCGACCTAGGAGCATCTTTTGACAGCGCGGAAGACTATCGTCCGTACTTTCACGTCTCAGGCTTTGTGCATCCGCACTTGCCCCTTGTTACGAACGCCGAACCAGAGCAGATTCAGCTCTGCGAATGGGGCCTGATTCCAAGGTGGACAAAGTCGTTTGAAGCCGCGCGTGATATTCGGAAGATGACGTTGAACGCTCGACGAGAGACCATTTACGAGAAGCCATCATTTCGTGACGCCATCAGAAAGCGTCGTGCATTGTTGCCGGTCAACGGGTTTGTCGAGTGGCGACACGAGGGAACGGTCAAACAGCCGCATTTAGTGCGGCCGATCGATCGGTCGATTATTACGCTCGGATGCATCTGGGAAGATTGGACGGACCCAGCAAGTGGCGAAGCGCACAGGACATTCTCGATTGTCACGACGGATGCTAATCTGCTGATGTCGCAGGTGCACAATGTCAAGCAGCGTATGCCAGTGGTTATAGCTGCGAGTGATCGGTTGCCTTGGCTGCACGCAGATGATCGAGAAGAAATCGAACCATGCATGCGTCCGTTGGAGGAGGGTGTCCTTGAGGCCTTCCCGATAACACGAGAGGTGTCGAGTATTAAGGTGAACACAACAGAGGAACAATTGCTGGAGCCGGTTGGCCCCATTCTTACATGAGTGTTATCGGAAGTCTTTCGCTGATTCTGTTGCTGTGGAGCGGTGTTGAGGAGGTTCGTCTAGACCAGCTTCAACAACGACTGGCCACAGGTAAAGACACAACCTTTGTTGTCAATTTCTGGGCAACGTGGTGCAAGCCCTGCGTAGAGGAATTGCCCGCATTCGACAAGCTTTCACGTCGATACAAGGATGAACCGGTGAAGGTGATTCTTGTAAGTCTTGACAACCCTGCGGAACGTCAAACAAAGGTTGAACCGTTTCTCAAACGTCGGGGCTATGAGCTCTGCGATGCGGTCGTACTCAACGAACCAAAGCCGCATCTATGGATCGATCGCGTTGATCAGTCGTGGAGCGGTTCGATACCTGCGACATTGTTCATTCGTGGTGAGCGCAGATTGTTTGGAGAGTTTCAGTTCTCACCCGAGTTGTTAGAGTCGATTTTCTCAACCTTTCAAGCTGAAGGTAAATGACATGAAATACCTGCTGATGATGATGTTTGCCGTTGTGTCACTTGTTGCTCAACAAGGCGCCCCGTCCTCAGGTGTTGCGGTTGGAGATCCGGCACCTAGTTTTCGTCTCAAAAACATCGATGGAAAGTACGTCTCATTTGATGACTATAGATCAAGCAAGGGGCTTGTGCTTGTCTTCACGTGCAACCACTGTCCGTATTCGGTGAAGTATGAAGACCGCATCATTGCTCTTGCCAACGAAACCGCTAAGCTAGGTTTTCCGTTGGTCGCGATCAATCCGAACGACCCAGTTAAGGTTCCTGAGGATTCTTACGACAACATGAAAGTTCGTGCAAAGGAAAAGGGCTTTACCTTCCCGTACATAGTTGATGAAACTCAAGAGGTAGCCAAGCAGTACGGTGCAAAACGCACCCCACACGTATTCGTTGTTACAAACAGCAGCGGCTCGTGGAAGGTGGCCTACATTGGGGCCATCGACGATAATGCAAATGATGCAGATAAGGTTGAATCACGGTTTGTTTTGGATGCAGTGAAGTCACTTGCATCAGGTGCAGCGCCGGCAGTAACGCAGACCAAGGCTATTGGCTGCACGATCAAGTGGAAAGAATAATACATGAATGACAGAAACCGAGGATTCGGTAAATCTAGGCGTCCGCAGTTCGATGACGAACGTCAACCATTGACCAGCGAAAATCCGGCGTATGCGCCGCGAACAGGCGGAGGCAAACGCAGTAGCGGTGGTCCGGCCGGACGTCCAAAGCGCGACGATAGAGGCCCACGCACTGACCGACGCGACGATAGAGGCCCACGCACTGACCGAGGCGACGATAGAGGCCCACGCACTGACAGACGCGATGACAGAGGCCCACGCACTGACCGACGCGATGACAGAGGCCCACGCACTGACAGACGCGATGACAGAGGCCCACGCCCTGATAACAGACGTGATGACAGGGGCCCACGCCCTGACAGACGCGATGACAGAGGCCCACGCCCTGACAGACGTGATGACAGAGGCCCACGCCCTGACAGACGCGATGACAGAGGCCCACGCCCTGATAACAGACGCGATGACAGAGGACCACGCCCTGACAGACGCGATGACAGAGGCCCACGCACTGATAACAGACGCGATGACAGAGGCCCACGCCCTGATAACAGACGCGATGACAGAGGACCACGCACTGACAGACGCGATGACAGAGGACCACGCAGCGGTGGCGGCGGCGATAGGCGCTACGGCGGCGACAGGCGTGACGACAGAGGTCCACGTAGCGGCAGCGGTGGCGGAGGAGGAGATAGACGCTACGGCGGCGATTCCAGACCACGCCGTGATGATAAATCGCCTCGCGAGCGCTATCGTGATGGGGACGAGCGTCAGCCCCTTAGCAATGAATCACCTGGCTTGCGTGGGCGTGGCGGCAAGCCGCCAGCACGCCGAGGCGGGGGTAGCTCTGGCCCTGGTGGTCGCAGAAGCGGTCCTGGTGGCGCAGGCGGCCGGGGAATGGCTGGCGGTAGGGGACGAAGAGACGGATTTTCGTCAACATCCGGACCGGTGCGTAAGAGAGAAGACGAGGGTCGCACCAAGGCTTATGCGTCCGACATGTTCGTGTTCAAAGAGAATCTCGACGAAAACAAGCCTAAAGAGCGGAAGATGAGGAGCCGTCGCAATAAGTCTTCGTCTGATGGCGAAACCTCAGAATAGCTCGTTTGTCTGAACAGTGTAACCATAACGAAGGTCAACTATACATGAAGCAGTTTCTAGCGATCATTACTCTGGTTTGTATGGCCGTGCCGACGGCACATGCTGCGATACAGGATTCAACGGACAACGTCGACTCTCTGATGAGTATCTTTTTTGATGATGATCCCGACAAGGGTTCGCGCTCACGTAGTCCGCGTCTGCAGTTTACCTATGGAACGCTCGATGTTCAGCGTAAGGGGCTGCAAGGGAGCCTAACGCAGATCACAAACTATGGAGCATCTGTTGGCATGGAAGATGCCCGCACGATCAAATCAAGTGCAGGTATCATTCGGTATCAGAACAATGGAGTGTTTTTCAATTATGGGATTGCAAAGCCTATTGAAGGATTCACAGCCATTGATGATTCAATTCTAGATGCTGCCAGCACGTCGATGAATGTCTATTCGTTCGGTTTCATTGATGAATCCGGATACGGGTACAAGCTCGGCGAAGGCTCTGCCTTGAAGTTTCTTGTCGGAAAGAATTCGATTTGGTCGAGTGTAGATCCGCTCTCGTTTGATGCTTCTATCAATGGTGATGCACGCCAGACTGTGCGTGACTTTACAGGCTCGATCCGCTATGGCGCAACAATGAATCCTACGGTTGAGCTGCAGATCATTAAGCCTATCAGTCTACGTGCCAGTTACACATGGACGCAGATTTATCCTCGTCACATGTTCTGGTATTGGGCCGGTAGCGAGCTCATCGAAGGCATTGCCGACGGAATTGTCATGGCATCCGTTAAGGCGTTTGGTAAGGCCTCACCAACATCGCTTCCAATCATGAATTTCGTGCTGCGCAATGCCATAGCATACGGTTTCAAGACGCTGCGCAAGAACCAAATGAACTGGCCATTCGAGACAGCTGCGCCAATGAACATCACAGGATGGAATGTTGGCGTGAGCCTAAACTTCTAGGGAGCGAGATCGATCTCAATCTCAGTGGATAGCACATCATCAAGCGTCTCTCGTCTACGGATGAGAGACGCTTTTCCGTTATAGACTAACACTTCTGCAGGACGTAATCGGCTGTTGTAATTGCTGGCCATTGTCATCCCGTAGGCCCCAGCATTTGCAAATGCTAAGATGTCTCCCTCACGAATCTCCGCGATCTTTCGGTCCCATCCGAATGTATCCGTCTCGCATATGTACCCAACGACGGTGTACACCCGGGGCGTTCCGGTTGGATTGGAAACGTTGCTGATGTGGTGATATGCGTTGTAGAGCATAGGGCGGATCAGGTGGTTCAAACCTGTATCAACTCCAGCGAACACTGTGGCGGTTGTCTGCTTGAGCACGTTCACTCTGGCCAGTAGCGTACCAGACTCGCTAACGAGAAACTTGCCCGGTTCGAACCAGACCTCGACAGGGCGTTCGCGACCACTGTTGAACATGATAACGCGTTCGGACAACTTGGCTGCAAGATCTTCGATATCAGTTGCAATGTCATCTGGCTTATAGGCGACCTTAAATCCCGATCCAAAATCAACAAACTCAAGGTCAGGGAAATTCTCTGCGATCTCAAAGAGCATCTCAGCCCCTTGCAGAAACACGTCAGCATCAAGGATGTCGCTGCCTGTGTGCATGTGCAAGCCGTTGATGTGCATACCCTGTGATGCTACAACGCGCAGCACATGGCGCATCTGATGAATCGAGATGCCAAACTTCGAATCAATATGTCCAGTGCTGATACGCTCGTTGCCACCGGCCATAATGTGCGGATTGATGCGAATGCACACAGGGACGGTGTTGCCGAACTCGTGTCCAAAGCGCTCCAGGACGGAGATCGTATCAATGTTAATGTGTATCCCAAGCTGAACTGCTTCACGAATCTCGTCGAAAGCAATCATGTTCGGCGTAAAAAGAATCTCGCGGGGCTCAAAGCCGGCGCGAAGTCCGCGGTGTACTTCTTGGATTGATACGGTATCGAGCCCAGTTCCTAACTGCTTCATCAGCTGAAGAATCGCTGTATTCGACAGTGCCTTTACGGCATACATAAAGCGTGCTGGTATGCTGGCAAACGCGGCATGCAATCGACGCACATTGCGCGCAATGACATCTGCGTCATACACATATACAGGTGTACCACTAAGATTGCAGATCTCGTCGATTGTAACACCGCCTATGGTTGGCGGTGTGGTATTCATGCTTGATCCGAAGAACTGTTGCGTGAGTTCTTGCGCATAATGGCAAGGGGTACCAGGATGCAGTATCCAACCACAAGAACCACAGGGGCAACATCTACAGACAGTGGGTCGTCCCACGATGAATACATACCTTTTGCCAGAAGCAAGAAGCCAACGATGATCACAACGACGGCACCACCAAGGTATGTGTACTGCTGTTTACCCCACGGACTTTTCCAGGAAACGGTATTGCGGGATTGTAATAGTCGTGATTTCGTTTTGGCCATGACAGACTCCAAAGTAAGATTGCCTTGCCAGAGGTACGATTGACGTGTTCCTCGAGCAAGGCAAAACTACGAACTCCGACAGACTTGATGCGCCTTTATACGCGTGAGGCAAGGAACATCGTCAAGCTTTCGTGCGGTGCGAGATGGAACTTTTTGCGCATGCGCTCACGATGTTTTTCGACGCTTCGCACGCTGCATGAGAACATGGATGCGATTTCCTTTGACGGCATTGGCAGTCGCAGGAATGCTGCCATGCGGAGTTCTGTAGGAGTTAGAGTAGGGAAGTCTTGTGCAAGTCTGCGTAGATAGCCATCGTGCATTGACTCCATGATCTGTTCTACATGGGCCATGGTGTCTGTCTCGAGAACTTCTCCTACTTCGCGCTGCAAACGCTTTGCTGTGAGTCGATGTTCATGTGGTAAAGCCGATTCAAGCTTGGCAAGATCTTCTGCCACATGCTTGAGAACGCCCGTATAACGCATCTCGCGGAGCAAATACGCCCGGGAAGCCTGTGCCTCATGCTGGTCGATCATTGGAGCAATGAGCCCAGCGCTTGGTTGTGTTGGAATTGTACGCATAGTAACACCCGTTAAAACTGTTGATGAAGAAATCCCTTTGCATACAATCTCGCATCGTACGTACAAGCAGACTATGACATTAGTCAGGTTACGTTAATTAATCTTGGATGTTTGCAATGCGTGCAAGCCCCTTAGGGTTGGTCAGCTGTATCGATCGACCATTGATAGCAATCAGTTTGTCGGCTTTGAATTCAGAAAGCGTACGGATGACACTTTCTGGTGCGGTCCCAACTACTGATGCAATCTCTTCTCTCGTGAGGGGGCTCGCAAGAGTCATGCCATCGTCAATCGTACCGAATGTTTCCCGCAGAATTAATAGGGCCTCAGCCAGGCGCTCCCGTATGGACTTGTGAGCCAGCTCTACGACTTGACGTTGCGCAGTCTGCACTTCTGAAGAGAGTTGCTGCAGGACATGTAATGCAAGTCTAGAGTTCTCGCGAATCTGATGGAACAGAACTGAGGAAGGTATCGAGCAAATGACAGAATCATCCAGTGCAACGCAGCTTGAAGCATACTTTTCGTTCGTCAGAAGTGAGCTGTAGCCAACGATATCTCCTGGCTTTGCAAATCGGACGATGTGATCGCGACCGTCAGCACCTTGTCGAACAATCTTTACGTGGCCATGATGAATGCAGTAGACACCATGTGGATACTGCCCATTCTCAAACACCGCAGTCCCTCGTCTATAAAAAGAGGTGTGTTTGGTTTGCGTCACTTCCAGTGCACCATCGACGCCAATCTCAATCATACCATTCCGTAGCCGCGATCCGCAGCTCATACATTCAGGGGTTGTAGATGTCATAACGAAAGACCTTTCCCGCCACACGGAGCGTATGAATCCAACATACGAGAATGTTCTTCTCGCATAATGCAGGGAGGTAGTTTGTCGTATACGAGTTTAGTAAGTACGATATACCAGAGACATTAACACAGACATGCATTGACCATACAATGGTAGGGCATTCCAACGACTCAATCAATACCTGAAAGTAGGAATATCGTAGTAGGGTTATCGGGCAATCAGAACTGGAATTGATGTTGATGATGTGGACAAGAGATACAGGCCGGGAGCTAATCCTCTAACATCAACTGAGGCATGTTCACCTTCCACGTTCAGCTGGTAACTGTATCCAAAGATGTCGGTGAGCTTCATGTACCGTGATGCTGTTGATGTTGCCTGCCATGTAACGTGCAGCAACTCTGTTGCTGGGATAGGGTGCGCGGCAAGACGATCGGGTCGTCTGTCTGCAGGTGCAACACTTGTTGCTGCGTCAAATGAGATGCGTCGGGATAACGTTGTGCCAAGACGGCTGATACATGTGAAGACTGCATACGCGGAGTCTGTGGATCCTTTGCGTACGATATGGGCCATATTACCTACAATGCTTATGTCGCAATTCATGATATCACTTGCATACAGCATCGCAATACCCACGTCGTCGCAGGAGGTGAGCGCAACAACATTGAACGTTACATCAGCAGAGTCGATGTTTCGATCTATCGACACCTGAATGCTGTCTGCACAAGCACTTCGAAGTGCGACCCCTGTGGTGCTGGCATATGCATTACAAAGTTGAAGGCCGTCGAGATTCCCATAGGTCACTGTCATGAATGTGGCATCCTTCGATGTTGTGGTGATTTGGTGGCTACCAGGACTCACCAACAGGCGCATGCATGTGAACTTGCCATCGACTGTTTTGATTGGAGCAGTTAACGCTGCTATCTGTTTGCCATCGAAGAACATCGAGTAGGTGTGCTCAGTGCGACAGACAACTTGGACATAGTTTATCAGATCCTGTGGGCATGTAAACATGGCATGCGACGTCCACTGGTTTGTGCTTGGTATACTCACGAGCATCGGTAACCCTGCATCTGTTGATGGGTCGTCTTCCGGTTGCGTTGCCTGCGATGTGATGTGACCATACGACTTGCCGTATTGAGCGCATAGGACAGGACTCGTCGCATTCCACTGGCGTACAGTTTCAACTGTGCGAGCTGTGTAGACCTCACCGACACTGAGCGTATCTACCACCAGATCTCCTGTATCTGTCTTGTATGACAGCACAGCCTGAGTGGTTGTAGCAATGAACCGAATCACATCCCCACGATCATCCCCTATTCCTACACTTGAATTGTCCTGCCCGCGTTTGCGCGTTGGTGAATACTGAAATGGGACCGTAATGAAGGAAGTGCCTGCATGTTCCACGGGAATCATCGACTCCATCAATGTCCCACGGCTACGATTAGCTGCTCGCGCGTAGGGCCCACTGGCTGGCAATGCATCGGGATGCTCCAGTACAGCAGTTTTACCATGGCCAGAGATTACCATGATGGGCTTTGTGGCGTTGAAACTTTCACCCGTCATGTCGGATGCAGAATTGCGAAATGAAGTTGTATCGAGATAACCCGGCACATAGCTCCACTCGCCGGCGTTGAGCATTATCTGTAATGGTCCTGATTTGCCGGAGATACTGACGAGTGTATTGTCTTCACGTGCGATTACAAGCCGTTTGGCAAACGCATAGTGTTTTGTGTCAAGACCATATCGATCTGTCCACCATGTGAACGAGAAGTATCGCAGCCCCCAAGCATACGTTGGAATCTGCATAGCCTGTTCGCCGTTGCCTTGCATCAGGATGCGCGTTGCAACCGTGATGGGCTTGTCACTGGTGACGATAGCTACATCGCAACTATCGATGACAACCTCTACTGACGTGTTCGGTTGTATCGACACCTCTTTCCCAGCCACGAGTGCACGTGTGGCAAAGCGTGATGCAACGATGATCCGGTAGGCATCCTTGGTAAGGGGCTCTCCCGGCGCTCGCTCTGGATGGATGAAGCCGGCAAGAAAATGTTGGCCCTCGTGCAGCATTCCCTGAGCGGGCAACAGAGTGCTCGATCCGAACATGAGTAAGGCCACAACAACGGCGACTACCGCTGGCGCAGAACAGCGTGAGAACTTCATAAATCGATTCAACAGAAAATCGCGAGTTTTGCCGAGCGCAAAGGCCCAACCGTGTTAACGTACTTCCATCGCAAAGCTACCGTTCTTACTCCCAACGCTGGGGAGTTTTTAGCGTTCCTCCATCTGCGTTTTTTTATCGCAACTGGCTGGCACATGCAGGGCCTTATCGTTGGGTGGTATGCCTATTCGCTCACGCACGACCCCTTAACCTTGGCACTCATCGGGTTGGCAGAAGCAATACCAGCAATAGGTCTGGCCCTTCCCACGGGATATTGGGTGGATAAATGGGATAAACGGAAAGCAATGCAGGCGGCCGTTGCGCTCATCATAGTTTCTGCGGCAGGAACAGGCTACTTGGTCCACGACTCAGCGCTGCAGCTTTGGGGCATGAGTGGCGTTTTGTGGAGTCTTCTCGTGATGATCATGCTTAACGGAACGGCTAGGGCAGTTTATAGCCCAGCGATGTTCAGCACCCTTGGTCGCATCGTGCCACGAGAGAACATTGCCAGGGCCTCTGCCCTTAGCAGCACCATGTGGCAATCTGCCATGCTTAGTGGTCCACTCTTTGGCGGTTTGCTCTACGGCCTCTACGATGTAGAGGCAGCAGCATACGCTGTCTTGACGTTGATGCTCTTGGGGTCCGGTGGCCTACTCTGGATTACTGCAAAGCCCCCTGTAAAGCAGGAGAAGTCGGCTACCATGATCGAAGACCTTACGCTGGGGGTACGTTTCATCTTTTCAAAGCCTGTGATTCTGGGGGCATTGTCGCTGGATTTGCTGGCCGTGCTGTTCGGGGGGGTGGTGGCACTCTTGCCTGTGTTTGCCAAGGACATTCTCTTTGTGGATCAGAAGGGGCTTGGATTGTTGCGTGCATCGATGAGCATTGGGAGTATAATCATGATGGCACTGCTATCCTGGAAGCCCTTGGGCAGGAATGCCGGACGTCAGCTTCTGTGGGCCGTGGCCGGATTCGGTCTCTGCATACTGGGCTTTGCAAGTAGCACCATGTTTTGGCTGTCGTTCGCACTCCTGTTGCTTGCCGGAGCATTTGATGCTGTGAGTGTGATCGTGCGGCATACCATTTTGCAGCTCGAGACACCAGAAGACATGAAAGGCCGGGTTGCCGCGGCCAATACGATGTTCATTTCGAGCAGCAACGAACTCGGGGCTGTTGAGAGCGGAGTGGCTGCAAGAGCCTTGGGTACCGTCCCTTCGGTCTATCTGGGCGGCTTGTTAACCCTCGCCGTCGTGGTCATAACGGCTGTCAAGAACCCTGCTCTGCGCAGAATGAGTCTTGGTGATAAGGACTAGACCCCCTTATATTTGAGGTCTTTGCCGCAGTGCATCAAAATCACGGTGTAAGGCGCGGCACGAGAACTACCGTTGAATTTCAATAACATCATCATTGGTGAAGTATCATGTCTGACCTGTCAAAGGTTCGCAACATTGGGATCTCGGCGCACATCGACTCGGGTAAAACCACCCTGTCGGAGCGCATTTTGTACTATACCGGCAAGATCCATGCTATTCACGAAGTCCGTGGTAAGGATGGCGTGGGTGCGAAGATGGACTCGATGGATCTCGAGCGCGAAAAGGGTATCACGATCCAATCAGCGGCCACGTATTGCACATGGGGCGAGTACAACATCAACCTCATCGACACTCCTGGGCACGTTGACTTTACAGTGGAAGTAGAGCGCGCTCTCCGTGTTCTCGACGGCGCTGTGCTTGTTCTGTGCTCTGTGGCCGGAGTTCAGTCGCAGTCGATCACTGTTGACCGTCAGATGCGCCGATACAGCGTGCCGCGTTTGGCCTTCATCAATAAGTGTGACCGTCAGGGTGCCAATCCAGACCGCGTTGCCGACCAGCTGCGTGAGAAGCTCTCGCACAATCCAGCATTTGTGACCTATCCAATTGGATTGGAAGACAAGCTCGAGGGTGTGATCGACCTGGTGAACATGCAGGCCGTGTACTTCGAAGGTGAAGGGGGCTCAGATATCCGCAAGGAAGGCATCCCAGCAGAACTCGAAGGCAAGGCCAAGGAGCTGCGTCACAGGCTTGTGGAAGTAGCTGCCGATTTTGATGACGAGCTGATGGAGAAGTTCTTGATGGATGAACAGATCGAAGCAGGGATGCTCAATCGCGCCATCCGCAAGGGAACATTGTCTCTTCAGATGACGCCTGTATTCTGCGGTTCTGCCTACAAGAACAAGGGTGTTCAGACGATGCTTGACGGCGTTATCACGTTCCTGCCGGAGCCAGCGGAAGTCAAGAACGAAGCACTGGACCAGGACAACAACGAAGCCAAGATGACGCTTGCGAACGACCCATCGAAGCCACTCGTCATGCTCGCCTTCAAGCTTGAAGACGGACGCTACGGTCAGCTCACGTACATGCGTATCTACCAAGGCACTGTCAAGAAGGGCGACTCGATCATCAACATCGCAAACGGTAAGAAGCTGAAGGTTCCGCGTTTGGCGCGTATGCACTCGAACGAAATGCACGATATCGAAGAAGCGGTATGCGGAGACATCATTGCGATGTTCGGCGTGGACTGTGCATCTGGTGATACGTTCACAGATGGTAACGTGCGGTATTCCATGACGTCGATGTTTGTTCCAGACCCAGTTATCGAATTGGCTGTTTCTCCGAAGGACAAGGCTGGCCAGGTGAACTTCTCGAAGGCCTTGAACCGCTTTACGAAGGAAGACCCAACGTTCCGCGTGATGCGCGACGAAGAGTCTGGTGAGACGATCATCAAGGGTATGGGCGAGCTCCACCTTGAGATTTACATTGAGCGTATCCGCCGTGAGTACAACACTGAGATTATCGTTGGACGTCCGAAGGTTGCCTTCCGTGAAACGATTTCACAGCGTTCAGACTACAACTACACGCACAAGAAGCAGACCGGTGGTTCGGGTCAATTCGGTCGTGTAGGGGGCTATATCGAGCCGCTTCCAGCAGATGCGGTCAATACATACGAATTCGTAGACGAGATCGTAGGTGGTGTGATTCCGCGTGAATACATCCCTGCCTGCGATAAGGGCTTCAAGGAAGCCGTTGTTGAAGGTTCTCTGATCGGCCAGCCAGTTGTTGGTGTTCGCGTGATCCTGAACGACGGTGCCCAGCACCCAGTTGACTCTTCGGAAATGGCCTTCAAAACGGCCGCGATCATGGCCTTCCGTGAAGCATATTCGAGTGCGAAGCCAACGATCCTTGAGCCGATCATGAAGCTTGAAGTATCTGCACCGGAAGAGTTCCAAGGAACAGTTATCGGTCAGATCAACCAGCGTCGTGGCGTGATCATGGGAACGGAAACGGATGCAGGCTACGTAACAGTGGTCTCTGAAGTGCCGCTTTCAGAAATGTTCGGGTATTCAACAGACCTTCGCTCGGTAACACAGGGTAAAGGCGAGTTCTCGATGGAGTTTGCCAAGTACCAGCCGGTTCCGCGCAACATCCAGGAAGAAATGGTCAAGGAATACCAAAAGAAGCGCGCCGAAGGCAAGTAATCCACACGAACTTCACGGGAAATTTGGTTAAGACCAATTTGCCCCCTACTTTTGCAGGCTCTGTTGGCGTCTGGGTTTCCTGGGCGCCTTCACCCGTCTAGAATAACAACTTCATTAGAAACGGCAGAACGCAATGCCTACGATTAGTCAGCTTGTCCGCAAAGGACGTCTCGCAATCACCGAGAAGAGCAAGTCACCTGCTCTTCAGTCATGCCCGCAGAAGCGCGGTGTATGCACGCGTGTATACACTACAACGCCAAAGAAGCCGAACTCAGCTCTCCGCAAGGTAGCTCGTGTTCGTCTTTCGAACGGAATTGAAGTAACGGCATACATCCCGGGTGAAGGTCACAACCTCCAAGAGCACTCAATCGTGCTTATCCGAGGTGGTCGTGTGAAGGATCTACCGGGTGTTCGTTATCACATCATCCGTGGATCTGCCGACACGCAAGGTGTTGCTAACCGTAAGCAGGCTCGTTCAAAGTATGGCGCCAAGAAGCCAAAGGCTGGTGCTGCACCGGCAGGAAAGAAGTAAGGAGTAGAACATGCGTAAAAAGCGTGCAGAAAAACGTCGTACCATGGCCGACCCACGTTTTAACGACGTGCTGGTCGCAAAGTTTGTCAACAACATCATGATTCAGGGCAAGAAGAACACGGCGCGTCGCCTGGTGTACGAAGCTCTTGATATCGTTGGTAAGAAGACAGAGCAGGATCCGCTTGAGATCTTCCGCAAGGCAATGCAGAATGCAGCGCCGGCAATCGAGATCCGTCCGCGCCGCGTTGGTGGTGCGACGTATCAGGTTCCTATGGAAGTTCGTGAAGAGCGTCGTGCAGCACTTGCGATCCGTTGGATCAAGAAGTATGCATCGGAGCGTCGTGATCGTTCGATGGCGCAGAAGCTTGCTAGCGAGCTACTCGCTGCAGCGAACGGCGAAGGTGGAGCGATTAAGCGTCGTGACGAAATGCACCGTATGGCTGACGCGAACCGCGCCTTTGCTCACTTCCGTTGGTAAGACGGCCAATTGTTCTTTGACACACTGAAAACATGACGCGTTCCGTTCCCATAGGCCTTGTGCGGAATATCGGTATCATGGCTCACATTGATGCTGGTAAGACCACTACTACGGAACGGATCCTGTATTACACAGGTGTGCTCCATAGGATGGGCGAAGTGCATGAAGGCACAGCGTTCACCGACTACATGGACCAAGAAAAAGAGCGGGGAATTACCATCACCTCCGCCGCCGTTACCTGTGCGTGGAAGGGGCATACGATTAACATCATCGATACGCCCGGACACGTTGATTTTACGGCAGAAGTACAACGTTCATTGCGTGTACTTGATGGATCGATAGCGCTATTCTGCGCGGTTGCGGGTGTCGAACCACAGTCAGAAACTGTATGGCATCAGGCAAACCAATACCGCGTTCCGCGTATAGCGTTTGTTAACAAAATGGATCGCATTGGAGCTAACTTCCTTCGCGTTCTTGAGATGATGAAGACACGGCTTGGGGCCCGTCCAGTAGCAGTTCAACTGCCACTGGGGTCGGAGGACACCTTCGCCGGTGTTATTGATCTGCTGGAACGTAAGGCTATTGTATTCGACGATGAACATGGTGAGCAGTTTGAAGAGCAGCCGGTTCCTGAGAATATGAAAGAGCAAGTTGAGCAGGCACGTCAAGAACTCGTCGAGGTCATCGCTGAACAAGACGATGCCTTACTTGAGAGATACCTCTCTGGAGATGAGATAACAGCGGACGAGCTTCGCACAGGATTGCGATCGGCAACATTGTCTTTGCGAGTTACGCCTGTATTCTGTGGTAGTTCGTTCAAGAATAAAGGTGTTCAACAGCTCCTCGATGCTGTGGTTTCGTTTTTGCCTTCTCCAACGGATGTTGGAGAAACAAAGGGGCACAGTGTAGCCAGCGAAGACGAAGTACTAATTCGCAAGCCCCTTGACAGCGAGCCGTTTGCGGCACTTGCATTTAAGATCATCACGGATCCTTTTGTTGGCAGGCTCACGTTCATTCGCATCTACTCCGGCTCTGTCAAGGCTGGTGAGCAAATGTTCAATGTGACCAACGACAAGAAAGAACGTGCAGGTAAGATCCTCCGTATGAGTGCCAACAAGCGTGAAGAGCTTGAAGCCGCGTACGCAGGGGATATCGTGGCGATACCATCAATGCGGTTTACACGAACTGGCGATACCTTGTGTGACCCCAAACAACCCATTCTCCTCGAAAGCATTCGTTTCTCAGATCCCGTTATCAACCAAGCGGTTGAGGCGAAGACTCTGGCGGATCAGGATAAACTGACGGAATCCTTACATCGGCTCTCTGAAGAAGATCCGACGTTTCGGTTCCATACGGATGCAGAATCAGGACAACTCATTATCAGCGGTGTTGGTGAACTCCATTTGGAGATCATTGTAGACCGTCTTAAGCGTGAGTTTAACGTCCCTGTAAAGGTTGGGAAACCGCAGGTAGCCTATCGTGAAACGATTACCACCAGCGCAAGAGCGGAAGGCAAGTTCATCCGCAGTAACGCTGGCAAGAACCAGTTTGGTCAGGTTACAATAGAATTACGACCGAATGACTCAGGAAAAGGTCTCGAGTTTAAAAACGAACTCGCACCAGAGACACTTCCGGAGTTATACGTCAAGAGTGCAGAGAAGGGCGCAATAGAAGCCCTTAAGGTCGGTCCGATTTCGGGATACCCCATGATTGACATCATGGCCGTCCTCGTAGATTCGGCATACAACGAAGAAGACGCAACGGAGACGGCATATGCCGTAGCCAGCTCGATAGCAGCGAAGGACGCTTGCAGGATGGCAGACCCTGTCATCATGGAACCGATCTTCCTCGTCGAGGTTGTTACGCCCGAGGAGTATGTGGGCGAGGTCATCGCAGACCTTAGCTCGCGAAGCGGGATGGTGCAGGGCATAGCCCAGCGCGATATCTTGCAAGTTGTGACGGCATTGGTGCCGCTGTCTCAATTATTCGGCTACGTAACACAGTTGCGATCGCTAACGCAGGGCAGAGGCTCGTATACCATGCAGTTTCATGGATACGACCAGGCCCAGCGCCGGTATTGATCAGGGGATTTCTACGCCCTGTTCCCGGCTTGCGTCAGTGCCGCAGCGCGCCCGCCAAAAAATATATTTGGTGTGGAGGGGCTGCGTATTGCATTTAATTCAGATTTTTTCCGTAGCTTTGTTTTCTGTCCCGTTCCGGTCAACCGGTATGACACAGATAACATAGATTACAAATGTTTTTTCTTCACACTCACTCACTGATTTTCTGAGGAGTCGGCACAATGGCCAAAGAGAAATTTGAGCGGAATAAACCGCACGTAAACGTTGGAACGATTGGTCACGTTGACCACGGTAAGACAACGCTTACAGCAGCAATCACGATGTGCTTGGCATCGAAGGGTCTTGCACAACAACGTTCATTCGATTCAATCGATAACGCGCCTGAAGAAAAGGCACGTGGGATCACGATTGCAACGGCGCACGTTGAGTACGAGACAGCAAATCGTCACTATGCGCACGTTGACTGCCCAGGCCACGCTGACTATGTGAAGAACATGATCACAGGTGCCGCACAGATGGACGGTGCCATCCTTGTTTGCGCAGCAACAGACGGTCCTATGCCACAGACACGTGAGCACATTCTGCTTGCTCGTCAGGTTGGTGTACCTCGTATCGTTGTGTTCATGAACAAGGTAGACATTGCAGATCCAGATCTCGTAGAACTCGTTGAGATGGAATTGCGTGAACTCCTGAGCAAGTATGAGTTCCCAGGTGACGAAATTCCGATCATCAAGGGTTCAGCTCTCAAGGCACTCGACGCAGCAGCAAGTGGTTCGGGTCCGGATTCGCCAGACATGCAGTGCATCTTCGAACTCATGGATGCGGTTGATAACTACATCCCAACACCTGTTCGTGACGTAGATAAGCCATTCTTGATGCCAGTTGAAGACGTATTCTCGATCACAGGTCGTGGTACAGTTGCAACGGGACGTATCGAGCGCGGTATCGTAAAGGTTAACGAAGAAGTTGAACTTGTTGGCTTTGGTCTTCAGAAGAAGACGACGGTTACAGGTATTGAAATGTTCCGCAAGCTTCTTGACGAAGGTCAAGCCGGCGACAACGTTGGTCTACTCCTTCGTGGTGTAGACAAGGAAGAGATCGAGCGCGGCATGGTTATCGCCAAGCCAGGTTCAATCACACCGCACCACAAGTTCAAGGCTCAGGCATATGTTCTTACAAAGGAAGAGGGCGGACGTCACACGCCATTCTTCACGAACTACCGCCCGCAGTTCTACTTCCGCACGACAGATGTTACAGGCATCCTCAACTTGCCAGCTGGTGTTGAGATGATCATGCCTGGTGACAACGTTGACAACCTTGAAGTAGTTCTCATTACTCCAGTCGCTATGGAAGAAGGTCTCCGCTTCGCTATTCGCGAAGGTGGCCGTACGGTAGGCGCTGGTGTTGTAACATCGATTGTTGAGTAAGAAAATCTGAAGGCAAACCTCGAGGGAGGATGAAGAGTCCTCCCTCGTTTTTGTCTCTAAACCAACCTCCACGTTGGATCATTCCAGGAGTATTACCGAGTGGCAACGCAACGCATTCGCATCAAGCTTCGCTCGTACGATCACAATCTGATCGATCGTTCAGCAGAGCGCATCGTCCGAACAGTCAAGCAGACGGGCGCAGTGGTATCGGGTCCGATACCATTGCCAACTGAGCGATCTGTATACACAGTACTTCGTTCACCGCACGTTGACAAGAAGTCCCGTGAGCAATTCGAGGCTCGCGTGCACAAGCGTGTTATCGACATCTTCAGCAGCACGCAGAAGACAATCGATGCGCTGATGCGCCTTGAGCTACCGGCTGGTGTTGATGTGGAAGTGAAAGTCTAGGAGAACAGAGGGCAATGAGCGCAATCCTCGGACGCAAATTGGGTATGACGAGCATCTTTACTGAAGACGGGACATTTGTACCGTGCACAGTTATCGAAGCGGGTCCCTGCCCAGTTGTCCAAATCAAAACAAAAGAACGCGATGGATATGAAGCGGTCCAAATTGGATACGAGTCTATCGCAGAACGCAAGGTTAACCGTCCTCGTGCTGGTCACTTTGCAAAGCATGATGTCGAGGCAACTCGGCACCTCAAGGAGTTCCGTCAGCTCGTTGACAAAGTCAAGAGTGGAGACATTGTTACTGTCGAGTCTTTTACAGAAGGCGACAAGATCAAGGTTTCTGCTACGAGCAAGGGTAAGGGCTTCCAGGGCGTTGTTCGCCGTCACCACTTCGGCGGTGTAGGTATGGCAACGCACGGTCAGTCTGACCGCCCACGTGCCCCGGGTTCCATTGGCTCATCGTCGTACCCTTCACGTGTCTTTAAGGGCATGCGAATGGCAGGTCGAATGGGCGGAACACGGATCTCGATTCGCAATCTGACGATCCTTCGCGTAATGCCTGAGCAGAACCTCATTTTGGTGAAGGGAAGCATTCCAGGCGCAATGAATTCAGTAGTTGAAATTGTCAAGCTCTAAGAAGAACACACTCATGACTGTGGATGTACTTACGAAAGACGGATCAAAGGCAGGCTCGATTGAGCTTCCATCATCTGTCTTCGGAATCGAGCCTAGCGAGCATGCGATGTATCTCGCGGTTCGTGCGTACTTGGCGAATCGTCGTCAGGGAACGCACAAGACAAAGACACGTACAGAGGTGTCTGGTGGTGGTAAGAAGCCATTTAAGCAAAAGGGTACAGGCGGAGCCCGTCGTGGTTCAAGCCGCTCTCCTCTGAACCCTGGTGGTGGTACGGTGCATGGTCCAAAGCCGCACTTGTATACACTAGAGCTGCCTGTCAAGGTCAAGCGTCTTGCACGTAAGTCAGCGTTAACGCTGCGTGCTCGCGAGAACAACCTTGTTGTCGTTGAAGATTTCACGCTATCGGCACCTAAGACACGCGAAGTGGCATCTATGCTCAACGCCGTCCAGTGCGGTGGTTCGAAGGT
>CANGZU010000011.1 GCA_947458785.1 Ignavibacteria bacterium | reverse complement strand
CGAATGTAACGGCCTGCGCATTCTACACACAGCAGATGTGAAGTTCGACGACCAAGTAGTGCTCCCCAAGGCAAGACTGCCACGATCTCATGTGGACGTGTTGATCACCGAGTGCACCAACGCAGCCGTCGAGACCACGCCGACATTCCCCGACGAGGCAAAACGCCTTGCCAAGTACATCAATGGGATTTCTCAAAACAACGGCTCGGTGTTGATTCCGTGTTTTGCACTCGGCAAGCTGCAGGAGATGATCCCGCTGCTCTATGGGCTTATGAGACGGGGTAGTATCCCCCACATGCCGATCTACACAGGGGGCATCGGGGTGCGGATCAACAAGATCTACGACCAATACTGTTACAGCGACCCAATGAAGCGTCCGGGATTCGAGGTTTCAGATATCCCACAAGAACGCCTTCGCCGCAGCGAGCTCGACACGGGTGGGTACTTCAAACAGCCGTCGATTGTGCTAGCCCCCTCGGGAATGATGAATACAGGCACAATGTCACACCAACTTGCCTTGCAATGGATGGGGTTGCCCAATTACGGAATAGCCTTCGTTGGGTATCAAGACCCTACAACCCCGGGATATGCGCTGATGCACTCGGAAATGAGGAAACCGTTCGTCTTCGGCGCCAAGAATGTCTCTCGGACGTGTCAGATCGAACGGTTTCGCTTCAGTGGGCATGCGCTACGTGAAGATCTTGTCGCGTTAGCAGTCGATACTTCGCCATCCACCGTAGTGATCACCCATGGGGATACTGAGGCCTGTGAGCGTCTCGCGCTCGAACTTCACGAACAGCTACCGCATGCGCGCATCATTATCCCGCGGATTGGAACGGTGTATACACTGGGTTAAATGCCCTTAGTGTGCAACAACAAGCGCGCTCCGGTGTGCCTTGCCGTTAGTAAGCGTCAGGACAACCGTGTAGGGTCCGCTCTGCAGTGAACCAGTGCTAACCACACATGCGCGTGTAGCCAACTCGGGCTTGATGTGCATGACTGTCACACCTTGCAGATCAACGATGTCAATCGACATAGCATCAACGCCTGTCCATGCAACGCGCGCGCGATCATGCGACGGAAATGGGGTCACCAGCAGGGTGTCCGTCATACTTGTTGGGTCATCTACCGTTGTCACAAACCCCGATGCTTTGTAGATCTCATGAAATCCCGTCGAAAACTCTGCCCGCAATCGTTGGGATGCATCACGAACAACAAAGCGATACATTCTTCCTGGATTCACCGTCGCAGGTATCATCCATGCTAGGCGTGTCGTGCTCGTTGGCAACCCAGAGGCGATGGTCGTGAATTGTCGGCGTTCGCCATCCCAGAGTTCAATGTCAACACGCTCTGCGTGCATCGCATTGTCCCACGAAACATCTACAATGCTACCCTGACGTAGTGGACGCTGCAGGGTTCCTCCGCCGGGCCACACCCCGGCGTTCAGAGGTGTGAAAAGCGCCGTTAAGAGTATCAAGACATACATCATGTTCTGCTCCTTTTGATATGGTGTGTAGGTTGTTCGGCTGTTATTGTCTATCGAACGGCGGCACGGGCGGTGTACCACTGACCGCGGAACTCGTAGTCTGCATTTTCGTGGTATCGGCTCATGAAGGGGGCCTGTGCATTACGCATACCCCAGAGCGTTTGGCTGTCCTCGAGTATTGTACACTCTGCCAGGAAGTCGTCCTGTTCATCCGGCACAACAAGAGCATCGATGATATCGACACCTGTTTTGATGAGATCTGGAATCAGGGCTTTCCAGTCGAGTGCTGCCATTTCTACTGGAACATTGTACTTGGCTGCGCGCACACGAAGGCTGTCGATCACATCACCCATACGGTTGACGAGACAGTCGTTCTCGTCCTTGCAGTCTTCATCCCACGTTGTCAATCGCACCCAGGCAAGATCTGCCTGCCCCATCCACAATGTTTGGAGCCAGAGTGCATGATCGCCAAACGAGAGCGGTCCATCTGTGTCGCCATGCAACGTGGTACACTCCCCAACAGAACCTTGTTGTTCGTCGCACGAGGGCATGCGCGTGAATCCTTGGTCTGTCAGAAGTGCGCGCCTTGGTGTAAGGTCGCCGCCATACACCGCGTGGTAGATCTCGCCGCGGTTTACGAACGGCCAAAGGTCCCAATCACCATCGTCGTGCAGCATCATGGTTCTCAACTTCATGCCAAAGCCCGGCATCTCCATTCGGCGCAGTGCAAAGGTCTGCGCAGCACGTAGGGGGTCGCCTGTGTAAGAGTGTATCGACGTCCGGATGGTGAGATCTATCGCACCGGTATGAAGGGCTTGTTTGCGAGGTCGAGAATGGGGCTCACAGACAAAGAATTCAACAATGTCCAGAAACTGTCCGGTAGATGAAAGAAGGTTGGTGTTCCCACTCGTATCTGCATACACATGAAAGTCGAGGTCTTCAGCATGTGGCTCTGTAAGCAGAATGTTGTCAAAGCTCTCAGCTGAGACGGAATTGTTGTAGACCGACAGTGGGTCGAGTGGCAAAGAGAAGCGCACACGGATAGGTGTTCCACGTCTCGCTATGTATTCGAGTTGCCTACCGTCCGAGGGTTCGTCGGCATCGCAATCATAGTACGTCAGCGGATCGAACCAGCGTTCTTCGAAGCGTGCAAGCTGGCGTTCTCCTTGAGCATTCACGCGAACGCGCAGTCCGATGGATTCAATCACCATTTGCTGACGGAAGGCCGCCTGGATTCGTATCTCGCGGTGGCCAAGTTGCGCCTCCTCACAATCAGTAGCATCAAAACCGGCAATGTCGGTATCTGCAACCAACGTGAAACGCGAGGGCTGGGTACCGCTGTTACCTGCGGGCACCACATACTTCGGCAGAGCATTCCACCAGCGCCATTGCTGGCCCCGCTGCGTTGCTGGATGCACGATGATTCGCAGGTTGTCGCCGCAGGCAACCTGGAATCGAGCAGTGGAAACACCGTCGATGACACAGTTCGTTGATGTCAACGACACCCATTCTCGCTGTCCGGCCACATCTTGTTCCCGTTGGATCTCGATGCGTGTCTCGGGATGCGGCGATCGGTTCTTAAGAATATCATTTGGGTTTTCAGATCCTAGCAGGACCGACTCAACGCGCAGGCCGATCATTTTACGTCGAGCGAAAAACACAACGTGGTTTTCAGGCTTCAAGAGCTCCGACGTGATGCAGTACTCCTGAAGTCCTTGCTCAAACCATATCGGTGTTCCGACAGACTGGTCAAGGTATCCGATGATCTCCCAGCATCGTTGAGCAGTGACACACAATGTGCGGGTTGCCGGTGTCGATGACTCATATTCATAGGGTGTTGTGAAGCGTACTGCGTCGGCAACATTGAACAGAGGATCAGCATCGACATCGGTTATGCTCCCTCGTAATCGGTAGATATCCTGCATGGAGGGTTGGAGCGTGTGAAACTTGGGATTCACTGATATACTGCTCATCGGTGCAGCGCGCTTTGTTGGTATCACAATCGCGCCTGTTTGCAGCTTGCGCCCCTGATACATCCAACCCAATAATGTTGATGTTTGTGCCGAAGATGCAACGCAGAGGAGGGGGCCATCATGCAGGGCAACCGAGATGTGTGCGCTGTCGGTTGTTTCGTGAACAAACTCTCCTGAGATCCGATAGATCTTCACGCGGCCTTCGCCCCCTTCAACGGTGCATCGAATTCGTACACTATCGAGCCGGCGATAGACCGCCGTCACGGCACAGAACCGATTCATTGTCTCACACGACAACAGAAACTGTGTTACAGGCGTCGTATCGCCGTTGATCGATGGCACATCACGCGACTCCCAGTGTGAAAAGCACAGGTTGGGACCAACCACGCGCGGAGCACTCAGGTAGATTGTGTCACCGGAGGTGCCGACTCTGCTGTTGCGGTGTAGGTCTGCGCCGTACTCATCTGTGATGGGTTCTCCCGAGGTAAGGCGTCCGTTGCAAACAACTGTTGTTGCGCCACGAACCATACCTTCGTAGGTCCTATCCAGTCCAACATCACCTGCATACCACGAGCATCGAACACGTACGCGCAACTGGGCATTGGGCTGCCATCGATCGATCGGTACGATACGCGCTGTGTGATCATCGAACGTGATGGCGCTCGGAACGTTACTCCAAAAACCGGTAGGTGTCAACTGCTCGACGATGATAACGCTATCTGGATCACAACCAGGGGGGAGGGGGCTTGTCATGACGATCTCGATCTGTTGATCACATCGCATCGCGCCAACCGGCATCGTGCAGCCAACTACAGAGGAAACGTCAGGAGCTGTTGTGAAGACATACTCTTGGTTCCCCAGAATGCAGCGATACGCCGTGTTTGGCAAAAGTCTGCGGGGCGTCCAGGTCGTGGTGAACTCGTCAATGAGAGCGAATTGCCCCGCAACACGATGTTGCTTTCTGCGTTCGGTTCCGACAGCCTGCGCTATTGAGTCGCGTACAACGAAGAACGGTACGTCGTACTTGCTCCATTGAGCCGTATCAACGGGGACCGACGAGTAGATGGTAACAGAGGCCGATGGGGAAACTCCGATCTGCCCATTGGACGGAAACTGAACCGTCCATCCTGACTGACCGATCGCCATAGACTTGGCGAGCAGCAGCGCACAAATGATTCGCAGTAGCATACACAACCTCCATAGATAAGAGAAGCCAACTGGCGCATGGTGGAGCGCCCTGTTGCTGTTGTGTAGACTGCGGGGTAAAACGTGACAATGATCGCCGCGCTATTGCACGGTAAGGGCAAACATTGCCGGCCAATTCTTGCCTGTTACATAGAGTGTTTTCGTTGTTGAATCAAACGCAAGGCCATTTAGCACATCGGTAGAGGGTGTTCGTTCATTTGGGGGCAAAATTCCTGTCAGGTCAAGCAAGCCGGTCACAAAACCTGTAGGGGGCGAGATCTTGACGACTTTGTCAGACTGCCACACGTTTGCCCATATCTCCCCATTGATCCACTCAAGTTCGTTGAGTTGAGACACAGCCATACCATCAAGCGTAACAGGGATTGTCCGTAACACCGTCCACGTCCGCGGATCAAGCACCGTGATGACACTCGTGCCGTTGCTCATGTAAAGATTGGTTCCATCGTTGGTGATCCCCCAACCTTCTCCGGAATACGTAAACCGTCCTTGCTGACGCAGCGTTTTGGCGTCAAAGATCAACCCCTCCTGATTGAGCCACGTTAGCATGTAGACCTTTCCACCCAATTGCGTAATACCCTCTCCGAAGTAATTGCTACCGATCGGTGTTCGCTGGAGCACCTTACCTGTGGAGACATCGACACGTCGCAGGGTTGACGAGCCATACTGACCCGTGCTTTCCAGAAAAGCCCCCTGATACATCTCTAGGCCCTGTGTGAATGCTGCGTTATCGTGGGGTAGACGTCGAAGGATCGAGTAGGTGAGTTGTTGAACCGGCGGACGCGCCTCGGTCTCGGGCGGCGGGGGGGTGTCGTTTGATGGCGGCTTCTCCGTGCAACCAAAAAGGATGGCACAGAGAGTGCTTATGAGAACAAGTCTATGTAGGTTCGTGGCCATAAATCGAGCGGTAGTAAGGTGTGAACGAAACTACCGAGATTCCACTTCATGTTGTGAGGGTATGTCGTTTCGATCTATTCATCATTGGTTGGTCCTTGCAACACTCGTGTGGGTGTGCTTGGCATTGGTTGCCTGCTCCGGCAACAATGCAGAAGGGGGCGATGGGTCTTTGTCACAAGACAGCATTGCAAGGCAAGAGGAGTTAGCACAACGCAAGAAACACCGGATTGACTCGATCATGAAGCGCTTTCCGCGGATTGGCTACCACCGTGTTCACGTCACGGATCAGGATGTCCTGGATAGTCTACGCAGATTGTGTGCGAAAACGGATTCAACATTTACCATGTACCGCATTATCACGCTGTTGAACCGAAAGGATCTGCAGTTTATGCGCGTTGGTGACACGTTGGTGATGCCTGATTCGAACTACAAGGACATCCTGGCATATTCTCTGTTTCCGCAATACTGGCCGGGTGCAGATACGATCAAGAAGATCGTTGTCGTTAGTCCGAAATGGCAGTCCTATGCGTGCTACGAGTACGGCGTTCTGGTGCGCTTTGCAGCCACGAACTCTGGAGAAGAGCGAAAGCCTTCCTTCCCGGGTCGTTATGCCGTCAATTGGAAACAACGTCTGCGGATCTCGTCGTTGAATGAAGAGTGGGAGCTTCCCTACACGGTGAACATTCACCAACATGCTGGTAGTGCATTTCACCAATTCGAGATGCCCGGAAGACCTGTTTCCCACTCGTGCTTTCGACAGTTTATGCATGATGCCGAATGGCTGTTCAAGTGGGTACGTCAAGCTAAGTACGACACCGTCAAGAGGCGCTCAATCCCGTTCAGCGGTACACCGGTCATCGTTCTTGATGTCTTCGATTTTTCACGTAGACGTGGTGGACCGTGGTTGGAGCTGGAGTCTAGTCAAGATGTGTCGATCGAGTTACCACCCGACCCTATGTCGGTTGAAGAAGCGCTTATCCCGATCTCACAGGTACCACACGACAGTAGAGGGTCACTGAGAAACATCAAGCGCTACATCACCGCTGATAGCGTTCTGCGCGAGCTCGGCATCATACGCGACGGCGTCACGTTGCGCGAGTCGATCAACTACAACAAGCTGAAGGCAAAGAAAGAGGCCGCAAAAAAGCGAGCTCTTGAAAATCAGAAGGCTGCTGAGAACGCAAACAACTGACGCGCGTGTACATCACGTTTGGCCGAAGAAATCAATGTCCTGCAGGCGCTCTGGAAGAAATCCTGAATACCCAGAATCATCCTTCGTAGGTGGGTAGTTGCGCAGGTGCATCGGAACAACGATCGTTGCTTCAGCACGGACAGTTGCCAAGGCGGCATTGATGGCGTTGTAGGCGGCACGTGACTTTGGTGCATTGGAGAGATACACAACAACGTGTCCTATCACAATGCGTCCTTCAGGCATCCCAATGCGCTCCAATGCCTCGAACGCCGAAACAGCAAGTGGAAGAGCATGTACATCTGCGATACCAACATCTTCGCTTGCGAAGATCACGAGACGCCGCGCGATAAAGAGTGGGTCTTCACCTGCATCAAGCATCACAGCGCAATACAGCAAAGCCGCATTTGCATCGCCCCCTCGCATAGACTTTATCAAGGCCGATATGGTGTCGTAATGGTAATCTCCAGCACGATCGTATCTGGCAAGGGGCTTTTGAATCGCACGCTCTATCGCCTCAGTTGTGATGGAGAGTGTGTTGTCGGGTTCGGCCGCCGCCGACATTGTGATTGTCTCCAAGACATTGAGTGCCTTTCGGGCATCACCAGAAGCAACACGAAGAAGCGATGTCCAGTCGTTAACAACGATCGTAACTCCACGGCTTGTGGAAATCGTGTTGATTGCTCGCTCGATCACATGCCGCAAGTCTATGTCGTTGAGCAGATTCAACAGATACACCTGACACCGCGAGAGTAGGGCGTTGTTGACTTTGAACGAGGGGTTCTCTGTTGTTGCACCGATGAGTGTGATATGTCCACGCTCGACAGCATGCAGCAGTGCATCCTGCTGTGATGTTGTAAACCGGTGAATCTCATCGATGAAGACCACGGTTCGAGACCCCTTTGAAAGCAAAATCTCTGCCTTACGTAGCACATCCCGCAGCTCTTTCACGCCGGAATCAACCGCACTCAAGCGCTCGATATGGGCGCCGACGGCCGACGTCAGGATGTGCGCCAGGGTGGTCTTGCCTGTGCCGGGTGGACCCCACAAGATCATCGATGGAAGTTCGCCGCGCTGGATAAACGTGCGTAGTGGAGCGCCTTCTCCAAGAAGGTGCTCCTGTCCAGCCACATCATCAATCGATGTAGGGCGCACTCGTTCAGCAAGCGGACGATACTGGTTCTTCTGTGATTCGTTCGTTGCTTTGGGCGAAAGATCTTCAAACAGTGATTCCATCGGTGAGGAAGATACCAACGCATGTGGTTACTTGTTCACGTCGTGTACCGATAGGTGTTGCCCGGAAGTCGAGCCGCAACGTGTAGCCTATTGGTGTCGGCCGCCCTAAGCAGCCTCATAAGGGGCTCGCGAATCGGTTCGGGCGATTGCTTGAAGGTTAGGTGGTGGATCGGCATGATGGCTCGGGCTCTCATCATCTCGGACATGGCAAGCGCCTCTTCCGGACTGCAGTGCAGGGCAGAGTATCCTTCATACGAACCAATGGGCATGATCGCCAGGTCAACATCGGGCTGAATTGTTCGGAAGGCTGTTGTGTAGGCTGTGTCACCACCAAAGACAATGCGAGCCCCATCATAGATAATCTCGTACCCGTTATAGCTGCGACCCGTCTTCTTGTATCCGTTGCTGCGGCAGCGTTCGCCTGGGAACCTCCATCCGTTGTGCTGTACCTGGAGGGCCCGAATAGTCACTCCGGCAACCGTGCACTGTTCACCCCAGTCGATCTCATTGCAGGAGCCCCATGGCAAATCAGCGATAACGTCTGCGGTGTTCGTTGCTGTTAGAACCTGAAGTTGATCGGGCCACATCGCAGTGAGCCGTTCAAGCGTCCACATATCCATGTGATCCATGTGGGCGTGCGAAAGAAGCACAACATCCGGACGAGGGAGTTCTTCCAGCGTAAATGCCGGTGGCAGGATCCTGCGCGGTCCAATGCGCAGACCAAAGATGTTCAGTCCAACAACGTCAGCAAAGACAGGATCTGTAAGAACCCACCGTTGACCGAGTTTGATCAGTACTGTTGAGTGACCCACCCAGCATGCCCAAACGTTCTCTGTGTCTGCATCCCGCAAGATCGAAGCACCGGAACCGTGAACCGGCGGAGGATCGGCCGAGAGTGCAGCAAGGGATGGTCCAGAGGTAACGATGAGTCCACTGGCCAATAGTGTAGTCTTGACAAATTCGCGACGTCCAAGCGCTGACATTGTAAGCCCCCTTACTTGTTATGACTGCGAATGCAAGTTCTTGACCATTGAATTCGTCTCCGAGTTATCATCTGGTTGTAAACAGATGGTAACTTCGCAGTCATGCGGTCATTCTTCTCTACGATAGTTCTCCTGTTGTGTGCGTATTCTCTCCACGCACAGATCGCGGGTGAGCCTATGGGGCAGCCGGCACCCGACCCTGCGATGAAGATGCCGGATGATGAGACCATTCGCATCATCAAACAGCAGGCGTTGCATGGTCAGTGGAATTTCTTCTATCAGCAAGCTGTCTCACAGGGAGAGCTCCGTGAGGCCTTCAGGAAACTCGAAGCTCCGGAAACCGGGTATGGGTTTGGTGTAGAGGGTGGTTATTATTTCGACCCCATCCCTTTGGCAATAGGGGGCGAATTGGGTGTGTATTTCAACGGTGAGGATGGGAAGGCGCTGCGAGCGAATGATTTTTGCAACACAAGAATCAATGTATCGGCATCGAACATGCAGATTCCGATTCTGTTGCATGTTCGTTTTCAACCCAATATCGAATCATGGCTGTTTCCGTATGTCGAGGGGGTCTCGGGCTTAACGATCTATTCTTCGACCGTTACAACCGAGGAGATCTGCAGGGGTGATACCATTGTTGATCGTGTAGGCAGGCTTCCAGTTGTCTGGAATTATGGCCTCGGGGCTGGCCTTGCAATCAAGATTGCCGATATGATTACACTTCCGAATGAACTTCGGCGCACATTAATTGACATACGATTTCGTTATTTGTGGGGAACAAGCACTGGGATTCCGAACGCTGTTCTGGACGGAGGCAACGGCCGGGGTTTTAGCATCATTGAGGAACCTGTGGAAAGCCCACGTGTTGTTACGTTCCGTGTAGGGTTCATTTTTCAATTCTAACCACCTGATTTGAGGATTTCATGATTCGACTTCTCTTTGCGGCTGCGGCCATATTGATTATCTCCCTGTCATCTGGATGCAGAACGGTACAAGACAACCAACGCGACCTCTCTTCAACAAGAGAGCGTGAGTTAACGGCGGGTATTGTCAAAAAGGAAATCAAGAAAGGGATGTCGGGAGCACAAGTAGCAGAGCTTCTGGGTTCACCCAACATCACAACGCTTGATGAGAACAGCCGTGAAACCTGGGTGTACGATAAAATCGCCACAGAGGCATCATACTCTGAAAGCCAGAGCGGCATGTTCTTGATTCTTGGTGGGTTCTCGAATAACTCTGGTGCTGCCAGCACCACACAGCGCACACTTACGGTTGTGATCAAGTTCAACGCCGAGAGTAAGGTTGAGTCTTTCACATACCATCAGAGCAAGTTCTAATGCTGATCAGCAGAAACCGCATCGTTGCCCTTGTGCTGTTGGTCTTTGCCAGTACGGCATGTACAGTGATTCGTTTTCCCGAACAGGTGCGAACACCACAAACGCAACTGCAAACGCGTGAGTATCAAACACGTGAGTTTGATACGAACGATGTTAAGCTAGTTATGAAGGCCATGTTGAATGTTCTGCAGGACGATGGGTTTGTGGTCAAGAACGCGGTTACGGATCTTGGTCTACTCACCGCAACCAAAGAGGTGCAGCTTTCCGACAAGAGTGCCAGCAACAAGTACTGGATGGATGCACTTGATATCGTCTTCGACACACGGGGCTCCAGCAGCCGCAATCGAACCACTCAAGATGCGCGGTACAACAAATTCAAGCAGGTGGAAGTAAGCGTCAACGTTTCCGAACTGGGCAGACGTTGCAAGGTTCGGGCGAACTTTCAGGCAAAGATCCTCGACAATACAGGGAATCCGGTTGAAGTGTCGGCCATTACAGATCCGAAGTTTTACCAAGACTTCTTTTCGAAGGTCGACAAAGGGATCTTCCTACAACGTCAGGGATTCTGATGAGCACGATTCCCTATCGGCGATTAGTTCTCACCATTCTCGCATGGTGCTGCTGCGCACTTGGGGTTTCTGCACAGTCGCTTATCGAAACCGTCAAGACGGGAAATCTCAAGGCTGTTCAGCGGCTTCTAAGCCAAAAGAAGAAGTCATTCAATCTCAACGAAGTTGATGCCGAAGGCCTTACCTCACTGATGGTGGCAACCATTGCCAACGACAGTGTGATGGTTGAAACACTTCTCAATGCAGGCGCAGATCCAAATACAGTTACCCCACAAGGTGTAACCGTTTTGCATTTGGCGGCTTTTCATAATCGTGATCGTTTCAGCCCACTGATCATTGCCGCCGGAGCCAGACCCAACGTGTTAGATTATCGGGGTCAGACCCCTCTCCACGTGGCGTGTCAAGTGGGGGCAACGAATATTGTATCTCAGCTTGTTGATGCTGGTGCGTTCATCAACCTCCGCGATCGCAAAGGGAACCCTCCCATTATCATCGGTTGTGGTAACCGCCATCTGGGCGTCCTTGAGGAGCTCTTGGAAAAAGGGGCTTCTGTTGATGCACGCGACACGCAGGGCCGCACGGCAGTAATGCTCTTAAGCGTACTTGGCGAGGATGAAATGCTGCGTATACTGTTACGTAGAAAACCCGACTTGTCGATAGTTGATTACACTGGTAAAAGTGCATTAACGTATGCACAAATGAATCGCAGATGGACAATTATTTCTCTTCTTCAACGAGCAGGTGCGAAGTACTAACGGTGATTGTGATAGTTTTGCCACTGAAAAAGTAGTATTAGTGTAGTATTCCCTGCTGTAACATTACAGGTTTATAGATGCCCCTCTCCAACAACACGAAGCTCACGCGTATTGCTGTGTTCTATGATGGAAACTACTTCCTTCATGTAAGCAACTACTACGCCTTCAATCACCTCCGCAACAGTCGGATCAGTTTGCGCGGTCTGCATGACTTCATTCGTCATCAGGTCTCGACACTCGAAGACACAGAGATGCATTTGTGTCAGATCGTCGATAGTCACTTCTTCCGCGGCCGTATATCAGCCAATGAGGCACAACAACGGGGCAACCTGTTGTATTACGATCGTGTGTTCGAAGACATCCTGATGTGGGAGGGTGTGATCACCCACTACTTGCCGCTTCGCAACACCGGTGGACGCCGCGAGGAAAAGGGTATTGATGTATGGATGGCCCTTGAAGCATACGAACTCACACTTCTGAAGAAGTTCGACGTTGTTGTCTTAATCACATCTGACGGCAACTACGTGCCCCTTGTTCGAAAGATGAACAACCTCGGTGCACGGATAATGGTGCTGTCGTGGGATTTTGAATTCACGGACAACGAGGGCAAGCATGTAGTTACGCGTACGTCGCACGAGCTTCTGAGCGAGGTAACGTATCCTGTTCACATGCACGACCTCATAGAAGGCAAGGCAACGAGAGATGAAGAGGTGATTCAAAATCTCTTTGTACGCCGCGACGACGCGCAGCCGCGTCCACCACGTGACTCGAAGGAGTTTCAGGAAATGCTTGAACAGCGGGCGGCGCGTTTCGAAGAGGAAGACGTCGACGATGGTTCTGAACGCTTTGAATCCTACATCTTATCGATGAAGAATGGATATGGATTTATCAAGTATCCGCCCAACAATCTCTTCTTCCATGCATCCGATATGATCAATGCAGACTTCCAGGATCTGCGCGAGGGAGATCCAGTGGAGTTCTCCTTGGGATTGAATCGAGACAATGACGAGGTTGCCAAGCGTGTCAAACTCATCTTTGATGATGAAACCGAAGATGCTGCATAAACTACCCGAAAACGGAGTAACGATATTTTCTGTCATGACAGCCCTTGCCAATGAGGTGGGGGCTGTCAACGTTTCACAGGGGTTCCCCGATTATCCGGCAGACCCAGTGTTGTTTGATTTGTTGCACCAAGCCGCACGCGATGGACACAACCAGTATGCCCCGATGCCTGGTCTGCTAGCACTGCGGGAAGCTGTTGCGGAGAAGTATAGACTTGTACATGGTTGTCGTGTATCTCCGGATACCGAGACAACGATCACACCTGGCGCTACTGCCGCCCTCTACACGGCGATTGCCAGCGTAGTGCATCCTGGTGATGAGGTCATTGTCATGGACCCCAGCTATGATTCGTACGGTCCAGCAATCGTAGTAAATGGTGGTGTGGTTCGATCGTCACCGTTGATTCCCGGTGTGTATACACCAGACTGGGAGCACGTTCGATCGCTGATTAACAACAACACCCGCATGATCATCATCAACATGCCACACAATCCCTGTGGTAGTGTGTTGGGAGTTCACGACATCAACGAGCTGGCATCTATCGCCGAAGAACACGACCTATTCGTTCTTAGTGATGAAGTGTATGAATTGATCACATTTGATCATCACACTCATCACACAGTGCTGTCGCACCCCGGCCTACGTGAACGCTCATTCGTTGTGACATCGTTTGGCAAGACCTTCCATATTACTGGTTGGAAGGTGGGGGTGTGTATAGCGCCCCCTAACATGACAAGTGCTTTTCGCGCCGTCCATCAATACCTGTCGTTTTGTGTGAACACGCCAGCGCAGGTGGCGCTCGCACGATATATGGAAGAGCCATCCCGTTACATCGGGCTTGCGGCGATGTTTACAGAGAAACGAAACCTCCTGCGTTCGAAGTTGGAAAACTCGTCCTGGACGCTCAAACCTTGTTCGGGATCATACTTCCAACTCCTAGGATACGAGAATCTCTCCGATGAGCCCGATGTTCAGTTCGCGGAGCGAATAACCCGGGAGCACGGGGTTGCGACGATTCCATTGTCGCCGTTCTACAACAATCCTAAGACCTATCACGAGAAGCTTGTTCGTGTTTGCTTTGCAAAGACAACAGAGACGATACGTTTAGCAGCAGAACGCTTGTCGTCTATCTAGGCTTTAGCCGGGACGATGTCGAGTCGGATGATCTCTTCTTGTGACGCACACCTGTCGACAATGCCTTGTACATCGGCAAGTGTGATAGATGCATAACGATCCAAAGCAGTATTCACATAAAGCGGATCGTTCCAAAAGAGTGTGGTCCACGCAACAACATCGGCCACACCACTTACCTTCTGCAATTCAGCAGCATGGGACGTCTTCATCTTGTTAACAGCCGACTCTAGCATCGTTTCCGTAATGGTGGTTTGTGCCAAGGCATCCGACATAGCATTGGCCAACTGATCAGCGGTAATCACTTCCTCAGATGCATAGGCATACATCGTTAACAGTGAGTCGTGAGCCCTTCGATCGAGAAAACATCCCACGCCCGATGCAATGCGGAGATCGGAAACCAACTTCTTGTAAAGCACAGAGCTTCTGCCTGTGCCAATGATCGATGAGGCTATCTCTGCGTCAAGAAGATCATTCGCCGAAAAGCCTGGCATGTGAATGCTCGCAAAGACAGCCGTCAGAGGAACATTGTCCTCAACACTGAGCGTGGTACCGCGCTTTGTCATCGAGTGGGCAAATGTTGTCCGTTCAATCTCCGCGCGGGAATCGGTGATCGATCCAAAGTGGCGCTCGACCAATTCCTTCGCAACCGCCAGATCTACATCTCCGGCAACACACAGTACAGCATTCGATGGGTGGTAGTATGTGTCAAAGAAGCCCCTTGCATCATCCATTGTGACGCCGGCAACATCCTCTGGGGAACCATAGACATCCCACGAGTATGATGAGTCGTGAGTGTAGGATATCTCCTGTTGCGCCTTGCGCCAGATACCATAGGGTTGATTAAAGACGTTCTGATTGATCTCTTCTACAACAACACTACGTTGTGTTTGAAGCGCATGATCAGTGATGCGGAATGAACGCATTCGCTCTGACTCCAACCACAACCCTAGTTCGAGATTATGCGAAGGAACATCGATATGATACGTTGTGTAATCGAACGTTGTGTAGGCATTGTTGGTGCCCCCTGCCTTGGTACAGTATACATCATACTGTTTTTCAACTCCTGGAGCGGCATTGTCGAACATGAGATGTTCGAATAAATGCGCAAGACCTGTCTTTCCTGCTCGCTCATCGTGCGAACCAACCCGATACATCACGGTTACGTTGACGACGGGCGCTGAATTGTCTGGACAAATCACAACGCGCAGACCGTTTGCCAGTGTGATATCGTAAGGGGTTATGTGTGCCATTCCTGAATCAACCTCGAGAGTTCTTACACTATGTTTGTGCGTACCTACAAACCTACGCTTATGAACACACTTGACATGCTTTCCGACCTTATTGCCATCGATTCGCCCACAGGGTATACCGACAAGGCAATAACCTACATCGAATCAACACTCCGCGGATTCGGCTTCTCTCCTACACGCACAACAAAAGGGGCTCTGCGTTGCAGCCTAGGTGAGAACCCAACATTGGCGCTTGCTGGCCATACAGATACTCTCGGGGCTATTGTTTCGGGCATCAACAGCAACGGAACGTTGAAATTCTCTCTACTTGGCGGACCATTGCTCCCAAGTTTTGAGGGAGGATATGTCCGTATCCACACGTTGGATAACCGTGTGTATAGTGGAACACTCCTCCTCAATGATCCATCCACTCACGCCAACAATAAAGCCGCTTCGCTAGAGAGATCCACTTCTGTGATGCACATCCGTATCGATGAAGAGGTATCGAGTCGAGATGGCGTTCTGGGCCTCGGCATTCGGATTGGCGACATCGTTGCGTTTGAACCGAAGTATCAACAACTCCCAAACGGCTTTATCAAAAGTCACTTTCTTGATAACAAGGCTGGGTGTTATGTGCTGCTCGAAGTTGCTCGACATATCGCAGCCTCTGGAAAAGGGGCTCCTGTTGAACTGTTTTTCAGTACGTACGAGGAGGTTGGACACGGTGGGGCGCCTATGCTAAGTCCGAGCGTTAAGGATTTGCTCGTGATTGATATGGGTGTTGTTGGCGATGCGTGCGAGGGAAATGAGTTTTCGTGTTCGATATGTGCCAAGGATTCGGGTGGACCATATGACTACGAATTCCGACGCACTCTTGTTCGATTGGCCACGGAAAACAACATTCCTCATGCAATCGATGTGTATCCATTCTACAGCTCGGATGGAACAGCGGCGTGGCGCGCTGGGGTAGACGTTCGGGTTGGTTTGATCGGTCCTGGGGTGCACGCCTCCCATGGTATGGAGCGAACCCATATCAACGGTATTCAAGCAACAGTTGATCTGTGTCTGGCTCTAATATCCAAGCACCACTAAGATCTAGCGCGCAAGAAGCTTACGATAGACAGCGCCACCTGGTGTTGTGGCCACAATAACGAGAAGTTTGTCGTGGAGATCGGGAACAACGTGCTGTTGTTCGCGCACAATCGTTTCTCGTGCGATCTCGTTACCCAACACATCGTACACGACTAGGTTGGTACCTATCGGAAGGTCGGTGGCTGCGCCATCGTCTGAGACTGTTAAGGGTGTCATAACATCAAATGTCCACGTTTGTGTCCATAGTCCAACCTCTGGTTGTCGAATCACTCGTACATGCCAGTAATACGTCTTTTGGGGTTGAAGGTTTCTGATTGTTGTGTCGGGTAGTTGTGTTCGAAAAAATCGCACGTCTTGTGTAAAGTCGGGGGAGGTTGAGATCTCAACTTCATAACCATCGGCGCCTATTGCTGGCGTCCACCGCAGTGGAACAACTAATGCATGTTCGTCCTGCGAGTTACCAGGATAGACCAGCGAAGGTTCCTTACATAGTCGCGACCCCAAAACATACTCACCCGGCGCAAGGTGTGATACTTCGATTTGAGACGATGCTTCCACAAGACTTGTTGGTAACTCGACAAATGGTCCAACACCTTCTTGAGGTCTGTATAACACCATAGCAGCAGATGGATCATCTTCGACCATCGTTCGAGCAAGATTGAATTGTGCAGCATAGAGGTTTTGGGTTGCATGATACCGCACAACCCAACGCTGGGGAAACACATGGCACGGAAGATGTTCACGTGACTCGATATGGGTTGGGGCATAATTGTGCCGCTCGATCGACACCTCGTGATCTTGGCTGTAGGTAGTGGGTCGAACACGAACTCTTGTTGTGCTATCCATATTGGAAAAGTCAACCTGTTCATATCCCGAAATCTTGCGGACGATGCTCGTCATTGCAATTGGTGATTTGTAGACTCGGTACGGGTAGGGAAGTGGTGTTGGTGTTCGTACCTCTGAATGAATCATACCACTGCGATCAACCTCGGTGGCAACAAGACCGTTTTGCGCTGTCCCCCAACCAATGAGAATATTTCCGTTGGGTAGTTCTTGAACACTGCCCATTGTAGGTGAGAACGTGGGGTTGGGGTGGATGTATTCCCAGGTCTTTGTAGCTGTAAGTGTTGTTTCATTCAGCGTGTAGGCAACAACGCGTGACACCTGACTTGATTTCAGATTACCATTGTCAAACATGAGGAGTTCGCCTTTGCGAGTAATCACGGGTGCGTGTTGATGGGAAAAACCAACAAATCCATCATTCGTGTCGTTTGTAAACGTGAAGTCGTTGCGATGGGCTGCCGAGCCCCCTAACCTCCAGATAATCGACCCCGTGGACCTGTCAATCTTGATAATCTGATCAAGGTTGCGGCACGATAGAATAATGTTTCGCGCGGAATCTTCAACAATGGCATTTGCGTGGATGTAGTCGATTCTGTTGTGTGTTAGGTCTATCTCGTACGTCGCCTCTGTCGGTGGAATGTGATCGAGGGATTTCCACTCAAATGTTCGGCGTCCGCGACGGTCGAACTCCTGGATTACACAGCCAATGACCTGCGCACTGTCGGGTGCCCCTTGGATGAGTTCCGACATGTTAACCGTTCGAACTTCGGTGCCCAGCACGAAATAACGCCGACCTGTTGTTTGATACCCCTCATGAAAGTCCGTCTGGTAGGGGGCTTGCACAGAAAATGTATCAATTGTTCTGAGCTTGTTATCGACCGTCACATAGGCCTGAAGAGCACCATCATAATAGGTGTAGCCACCGTAGGGCGTTGGACGATGGTTGACATTGGGTCCCGTAAACAGGGGGTAAATGAATCTACCCGTGTTATCTATGAACCCTACGCTATCCTGATCCACACCACTGATCAGGAAATATCCAGGTGCTTGTAGCCCTGAAGATTCAACGATACATGGATTGCGATCGATGAGAGTGGTTAATATCAAGAGAAGGGAGACAAACATCACCCCTAACAACACGTAACGAGGAGTATGGTTACGTTACATGGGTCTGGATGAGTTTTCTACCGCTTTGTTCACGCGTTATACACGATTCACAGTGCGTGTTTTCAGGGTTTTACTGGACTTAGAAGAATCTGGTTTTTACAAACAATCTTGTTCTGGGAGTTATGCACGAATTGGGGGTTTTGGGGTGCAGAAGAGATGTAAAATGATCTTCTTCGGTGTGGGTATGTGGAAGACAAGGAGAAGTATCCAACGTATTGAGAACAGTGTTTGAGGTCTTTCCAGTTGTTATCTACGTAAAGAGGGAAAGGGGTAGTAGTGATGTAAGAGTTTTAAATGGAAAGGGTTAAGATGTGTTGAAGAAGTAAGGACGTTTGTTATCCACGGTTTCCACATCTCATATACACCATATAGTCTTCTTCTCTTCTCCCAAAGAGAATACACATATGAATATGATAAGAGGGAGAGGCCGATTCTAGATTTCAGTAAAACCGCAGTATTGTTGCAGGCACTCTGGTATACGGATTCGACCTTCTGCCGTCTGATACTGTTCGAGGAGTGCTACCATGATCCGTGATGTTGCAAGCCCACTCCCGTTGAGTGTATGAACAAACTCGGGTTTGCTTCCAGGATCTTGGCGATGACGAATGTTTGCGCGACGTGACTGGAAGGACTCAAAGTTCGTGCAAGAGCTTACTTCGAGCCACCGCTGTTCAAACGGTGACCACACTTCAAGATCGTATGTCTTCGACCCACCAAAGGTCATATCACCTGTGCAGAGCAACAGCACGCGGTATGTAAGACCGAGCTTCTGAAGAATGTTTTCGACGGAACCAACAAGTGATTCCAGTTCTGCGTACGATGTTTCTGGCTGGACGAATTTTACGAGCTCAACCTTATTGAACTGGTGGACGCGTTGGAAGCCACGGGTTTCCTTACCATGGCTACCAGCTTCACGACGGAAGCACGCTGAATATCCAGCATACTTGATTGGGAGAGTGGAAGAGGGTAGAATCTCATCACGATGAAAGTTCGTAATGGGAACTTCTGCCGTAGGGATCAAGTAGAGATCGTCACGTTCAACGTGATACATATCCTCCTGACTCTTCGGAAGTTGACCCGTACCACGGCAGGAGTCGGCGTTCACAACAAACGGTGTCATGATCTCCGTAAAACCATTCTCATTGGTATTTACATCGAGGAAAAAGTTGATCAACGCTCGCTCCAGGCGTGCCCCTTTCCCGACGTAGAAACCAAAACCAGAACCGGTAACCTTGGCACCCCGCTCGAAATCTAGGATTCCGAGTTGTTGTGATATCTCGATATGATCAACCCGATGAGCTCGATCCTCACACGAACCATGTCTACGAACTTCCACGTTGTCATCTGCATCTTTACCAACAGGAACGGTTGGATGAGCAATGTTGGGAATCAAGAGCATGATTTCAGATATCTCTGCCTCAACAGACCGTAGCTCGTCATCCAGGTTCTTGATCGTATCGCCTACTTCACGCATCGCGATAATCTTTTCTGAAGCATCCCCACCGCTCTTTTTGATAGCAGATATTTCCTGTGAAACACTATTGCGGGTGCTCTTGAGATCCTCAACGCTCTGAATGATGGTCCGTCTACGGACATCAAGCTCTAGCAGTTTGTCAATGTTACTGCCATCATGTTTGTTGATGCAGTTGGTTTTGACGAGGTCAGGATTTTCGCGGATGATTTTGATGTCTAGCATAGCGCAAAGTTACGAGCAGGATGAGATCATTAACTCATAGGTCGTAGTTTGTTACGTTTTCACACGATTATGGTTCTTACCTGCATGAAGAATCGCCTCCTTCCTGTTTTATTGCTTCTGATATCAGCAATATCTGCTCTATCACAGACCCTTACACCGGTTACCGTAGGGATATCCGATAGCCCTGCCCCAGGAGCTCTTTATATAGCGCCCAATTGCAGGGTAGCTTCTCCACCCTATGCTCCTTCATTGATGGTTGTCGGGGTAGATGGAAAGCCCCTAGCCTCGGCATTCATCCCGGAGTATGCATTCGATTTTCGCATCCTAGCAGATGGTCGACTTGGTTATTCGGTTTTTCAATCGGCTGGTAGTGGTGCTAGAGCTTCATCAAGTATCTATATCGTCGATACGAATCTGCGGATCGTTGACTCGTTGAAGGGGGCAAATGCGTACAATCTCGCTATGCACTCATTCGATGTGCTTCCCAATGGTAACCGCCTGGTGGTTATGCAGGAGAATGTCACGATTGATATGAGCCAACTTGTTCCGAAAGGTAACCCTGCTGCTTCGGTACAACAGATGCTACTGCAAGAGATTGACATCGATGGGAATATCATCTTCCAATGGCGAAGTCTTGATCACTTCCCCGTAACGGTCAGCTTCGAAGATCTATCAGCACCTACAATCAGGTACTTTCACCTTAATGCCGTTACGGTGGACAGAGACGGTCACTTCCTCATTAGTGCACGTCACTCATCCTTGATAGCGAAGATCCACCGTACATCGGGCAAGGTGTTATGGATACTCGGTGGTAAGCTGAATCAATTCACCTTTAGTGCTGCTAACGGTATCACAGACGATCCCGTCTTTTCGTACCAACACGATATCGTTCGATTGCCCAATGGCAATATCTCGATGTTCGATAACGGCACGCAGCGCACACCGCAATGGTCTCGGGCCGTTGAGTACCAGATAGATGAAGTCAACAAGACATGCACGTTGGTATGGCAACACAGAAAGTCACCTGATATCTATGCAGGTGTTCAGGGTGCCGTGCAAACACTCCCAAATGGCAATCGCGTAATTGCATGGGGCTCAGCTCTTCAGAACAATCAAACCGTCATCACAGAGGTGAACCCAGAAAATAAAGAAGTTTACGAAATTACGCTTCCAAACATGATGTACCCGTATAAGGCTGTTAAAGCCCCTTACCCTACGGGACGTCATAGTGCTGATGTGCTGATCGATGAAATTCTACCAACGAACACGTATACCTACACACGCGGGAAGGATACGGTTGGACTAACGGTAACCTATCACACACTCGTGTCGTTTTTCTATAACACCACAACAGCGCGTCGGTACATGTGGGCTCCAGAGAATCCAAGGTTTGAGCGCATTGTAGATGGCAAGCCGGCTCGTACGCTAGCCCCCTATGTAGTACATCCCTGCAGAGTTACACTCACTCAAGAGGGTATGGTTGATCATGCGGGTGAGTTTCGATTCTCGACAGACGCCCTTGGTATCAAAGACCCAACAAACACCGTCGTCTACTATCGTGACAGTATTGGAACGCGAGCATTTCGCCCCTTGCCAACTCGTTACAACCCAAACACACGTGAACTCGTTGTAGACACAGCGCGGACAGGGGAGTTCTGCTTTGGCATAGCTACCAAGGAAGTAGCAGATAGTATCACTGCTCCGAAACTCATCTGGCCCATAGCACAAGCTTCGGTAGCTAAGCAGCGACCATTTACACTCTCTGTGTCACCTCAAGGCCAAACACAATTCATCAGTTATCAGATTTTTCTTGATGACGGAACACCCTTGATCGAAAGCAAAGACAAATTCACAGACAAAGAAGTAGCGCCTGGAATGAATCCTGGCACATACTATTGGCGATCGCGATCGCGGTATGGTACTTCAGTTTCTGATTGGTCTGCCCCTGAAACGTTCATCGTGGAGGACCCACAGCTGAACATCAAACAACCACAATCAACAGCCGTTTGGTACCACGACTCGTCATATGTCGTGTCTTGGAGTACAAACATCACCGTACCAGTGAAGTTAGAACTCGTGAAGAACAACCAGGCAGTTGCCCTGATCCGAGAGAATATTCCTGCTAAACAACAAGGCTTTCTGTGGAAGGTTCCTGTAAGTGTTCCTGTGGGTTCAGACTACAAGCTCCGCATCACCCCGATGGATGTAACATTTGACTCATTGGTTCAAGAGACACCGTTTACCATCGAGATACGGGGCGTTCCATCCTCAATCAACGAGGATGTCACATCACCAATGATCACCGTTGGACCAAACCCCACATCAAGTATTCTGTATGTAGGTGGCCAAACGCCGATCACGCGCATTATGCTCTTTGCCGCAGATGGTGCATTGATCATCGATCGTAATGTTACCGGAACTGGAGATATGGTAGATCTCTCTGAGGTTGCTCAAGGAACGTACACACTCCGTTGCGAGACGCCATACGGACCAATTCAAAAGGCGGTCGTTGTAGTCCGTTAACGCAAATACAACGCAAGTATAGACACATCCGATGCGGATACACCTGGTATGCGGGAGGCTTGACCTAACGATGCCGGTTGTATCCGCTGTAGTTTTTGGCGCGCCTCTGTCGACAAGCTGTTTACTCGTCCATAATCGAATCCCGCAGGAATAGCCATGCTTTCCTGTTCGGCGAACCGTTCGATATCGCGATGCAGCTTGGCAATGTATCCTTCGTACTTGATCTCTGTTTCGACACAGTGAATCACATCAGGGTGTTCTTCAAGCAGGGAGGATACACCATCATCAGTATGCCTAAGCACATCGTACAAGGAAACCTTGGGTCGTTTTGTTACGGTGTAAGCAGTCGTCGTCTCTAACAACCCATCCTCTCCAATGGATGCAAGGTGATTGTTGATGGCAAGGGGGCTTACCTTCGTTGAACTAACGCGTTCAGATAGTTCCTCCGACAGAGCTCGTTTACGCTCAATCATCTTCCACATCTCATCGTCCACCAGGCCGAAAGCTCGTCCATATCCTGAAAGACGTGTGTACGCTGTGTCAATACGCAGCAACAACCGATACTCAGCCAACGATGTAAAGATCCGATATGGCTCGTCTGTGTTCTTATTCACGAGATCGTCGATCAACACCCCGATATAAGACTCGGATCGCTGCAGTCGGAATTGACCTTCGCCCCTTACAGCCAGGGCAGCATTGATTCCTGCTATCAAACCCTGTGACGCCGCCTCTTCGTATCCAGATGTTCCGTTAATCTGACCGGCAAAGAAGAGGTTCTTGATAGCCTTTGTCTCAAGTCCGTGGGTTAGCTGATAGGGGTAAAAGAAGTCGTATTCGACGGCATACCCATACCGTAAAACCTGGGCATTAGCAAGGCCAGGGATTGTTCGAAGTCCTGCATCCTGAATATCAAATGGCAGGCTTGTCGAAAAACCGTTGACGTAGACCGTATCGGTAGAGAGGCCTTCTGGTTCAAGGACCACTGCATGAGACTCGCGTTCGGCGAAGCGGTCTATCTTATCTTCGATAGATGGACAGTACCGCGGCCCTGCCCCTTGAATTCTACCAGTATACATAGGGGATCTGGAGAACCCCCCACGAAGAATATCGTGAGTTTCAGCCGTTGTAGTGGTTGCAAAACATGCAAGTTGATTGCGGACGGAAGGTGTTGTGATCGAAAAAGGAACAGGATGGTCGTCGCCGTTGTGTGTTTGTGTAAATCTGTAGTCAATCGACTGCTTGTGAATACGGGGAGGGGTGCCGGTCTTGAGACGCCCCTTTTCCATTCCATATGCAGCTAAAACGTCAGAAATGCCCCTTGACGCAGATTCACCCACACGGCCACCGGGCGTCGCAGTTTCACCAGTCCACATGATTCCGTTGAGAAACGTACCCCCGCAGAGGATGACGGTTGTGGACGTGATCTCGGAGTTCGATGAAGTTGTAACCCCAATGACCGTATCTCGAGCAACTCGGACCCCTACAACCTCCTCTTGCAGGACTGTTATCCTGGGGTGTAACCGGACCATCTGTTGCGCAAAGAGAGGGTAGAGGTCTTTGTCATTCTGTGAACGTGGCGACCATACAGCCGGGCCCTTAGACGTGTTCAGAGTCTTGAACTGTATCCCAGATGCATCCGCAATACGCGGCATAGCACCCCCTAGGGCATCTATCTCTTTCGCTAGATGGCCTTTCGCGCTTCCGCCGATCGAAGGGTTGCAGGAGAGGCGTCCAATCGTACCTGGGTCCATCGTGATGAACCCAACGTTCATGCCCATTTGGGCAGAGGACAGAGCAGCTTCTATTCCTGCGTGACCCCCACCAATTACGAGGACGTCAAACATGTAGTTTTGAAAGGTTGATGTTTCACGTGAAACACTTCTTCGCGTTCACGGTTTTGTCAAAGTCTATTTCAGCAAAAAGTGTTTCACGTGAAACACTAGGCGAGGAATTTTACCATCAGATACTCGTCCACATAGGATTCGTCGATCTTCATGGCGTGAATTTCAGTTCCGTAAACAGTGAATCCAAGCCGGAGATACAATCCGTATGAGGCTTGGTTCTGGGTGCTGACGCTTAACTGGAGCTGCTCAACATCCAACACATCACGAGCTGTTTCCACGAGAGAGTTGACGAGGATTGAGGCAATGCCTTGCCCTCGATACTCATCGCGCACGAAGAGGCCCCAAAGACCGCCTTTGTGTCTGGTCTTGGTTGAATTCTGGCTTGAATACCCAATCATACCAACGATCACCCCGGCGGGGTCAACGGCACCAAGTAGGTATTGGTAGGGGAAGTTCATGTACTTCTCATACCGTTGCTCCTTGGACAGAATGGAAAGCCCAGCAAACCAATCATAATCCGAACCAAACACCTCTGGTGCATGTAAGAGGGCGGCACTCTGGATGTCGAGGAATTGAGTGAAGTCCTCTATCTCTAGCGGACGAATAATGAGATCGGAAATCATGTCATTTTCCAATACAGAATCGAGAAAAGACAGTGTCTAAAACGTCGGGATTCCAAGTCTCCCCGGAGATCTCTCCAAGTAGGCGTACGCAGGTTCGGAGATCAACAGCTAAGAACTCACTAGTTAAGCCGGACGCCATTCCCTGCATACAGGAACGTAGGCTCGCACCTATGCTCCGGAGTAGTTGCGCCTGACGAGCGTTCACCAGCATGTCCGCGGGGGACGAACCATGTTCCTTGGCAAAACGGACAAGGGCGTTCTTAAGGCTTTCTATCCCGTGTCCAGTGTTAGCTGAACAGACGATCCAGTCTCCTGGGGTTGATGGAGTTGATTGCACGAGGTCAACCTTGTTTTGCACTAACAAGTGCCTGGCTTCTGGGTATTTCTGTCTTGTATCATCAAGGAGGCCTTGGGAGTGGTATGCCCCTTGGCTTATGTCGTTGATGACCAAGATTAGGTTACTCTCCTGCATAACGGATGCGGTAAGAGATATACCCTGTACCTCGATGCTATCTGAGGCGTCCCGGAGTCCCGCAGTGTCAACAAGGTGAATGTTATAACCTTCGAGGAGAACCGTCTCGTGGAGGTAGTCTCGTGTTGTGCCCGCAACTGCGCTCACAATTGCCCTTGGGCGATCGAGAAGAGCATTAAACAGCGAACTCTTTCCAGCGTTGGGAAAGCCCACCACAGCAACATGGTAGCCTGTTCGCAAGACCTCGGCTGACCGTTCCTGTTGCGCCAGGGTATCAACATCGTTGCACAACTCTTGCACAAGCGATCGCAGGTGTTGACGGTCAACAAACTCGACATCCTCTTCGGAAAAGTCCAGCTCCAACTCCAGTAAGCCAATGATGTCAAGCAACTGCTCGCGGATCGATGAGAGTTTCCGCGCAAATCCCCCCGAAAGCTGTCGCGCAGCTGTTTGCGCCCCCACACGCGTCTCGGCGTGAATGATGTCGGCTACAGCTTCCACTTGAGTTAGATCGAGCTTGCCATTGAGGAACGCCCGACGCGTGAACTCGCCAGGTTGAGCAAAACGAGCCCCTTTCTCTATCAGGGCATCAAGTATTTGTTCGGTAACAAACACCCCACCATGGCACCCAATCTCGACAACATCTTCCCCTGTATACGAATGGGGCGAACGAAACACCGCCGCTGTAACGCTATCTACACGCGCCCCATTCCATTGAAACCAGCCATACATGATGGTGTGTGAGGCGGCCTCTGTGATGTCTTTGTTGGCTGAAAACAGACCGGAGCACATTTGAAGCGCCTGCGGACCGCTTACCCGCACAACAGCTAGCCCCGCCGATCCGGGTGGGGTGGCCAATGCGCATATGGTATCCGTAGTTTTTTCCATCGAATGCACAAAATAGAAAACCGTGCCACAAATTTCCGGTATTGTTGCAGTTCAAGTGTTCACACGAACCATTTCGTAACCATGTTTACTATACAGTGGTCCTACACCTCTCAACCGTTGACTCAACAAGTAGCGTAGCTAAAGCGCTTCTTGAGAACTATGAAGCTGTGATCGTTTCTGCGGATTATCAGACGGGTGGGCGCGGGCGCAATGGTAAGTCTTGGGTGGGCGATCCCGGCGCAAATGTCTATATCTCGTTTGGGTACCGTCATGCCCAGCCCGTCACGCAGGCATATCTGCTTTCAGCGATGGCTTTTCCAACACTTGCGGTCATCGATGTTGTTCGCGAGCACATACCCACGAAATCGATTCGTATCAAATACCCCAACGACATCCAGGTTAACACCGACAACGGGTGGGCAAAAATCAGTGGCATCCTCGTGGAACACGAATTCGAAGGAGCACGCTGCGTAGCCACGACCATTGGAATTGGCTTGAATGTTGGCCAAAAGACTTTTCCTGATACTATAAACCAACCCTGTACGTCTATCAACCTCCAGGGCTCAAATGTATCATCTGCAAAGATCAGAGAGCAACTCGTTCAGCGGATGGTGGAGTATGCAGGGATGCACCCAGGTATTGTAAACGATCGATGGAACAAAAAACTAGGAGTCGTCGGTAAACTTGTTTATCTACAGGGCGACTCGGATACATGGATCGTTGAACAAATCTTGCCCGATGGACGTTTGTTGGTACGAAGTAGCATTTCAAATCAAGAACGGACAGTAGACAATGGCGACTCTATACGATACTTCGATTGAGATCAACGGCGTAACCTATGGCATCGCAGCAATTGATGTTGGCAATAGCCGTGTCAAGATTCACCATGATGATGTGTTCCTCTCGTTTCCATACGACAAAGAATGGAAAAAGAACGTCCAACATCATTTCCGCGATCACGTTCAGAAGCGATATATCATTGGTCTATCGAGTGTTAATCACAAACAGACCACCGCAATAGTCAAAGTGTTGCAGCGAATTCCCGGTCACCTTGTCGTTAACACTCACACGTTGTTGATGCGCAATGATTCTCTGTTGTCACTTACCCAGATCGAGAATGCAGGAATCGATAGAATGCTTGGCGCCATCGGAGCTATGACCAAGGTTTCTGCACCATTGATCACGGTAGATTGTGGTACAGCTGTGACAGTCAACGCGGTTTCAGACGATCGCCACTTTCTGGGCGGCGTCATTTTTGCTGGACTCAGCACGCAACTTTATGGGCTCAGCAAGCAAACTGCCGCAATCCAAGAGATGAAGTTCGCGCCTCCTACGGAACGCATCGGGATTAACACCACTCAGTGTCTTATGGCTGGCGTGTTGTACTCAGTAGCTGGTGGCATCGAACAAGCCATAACCGCCTTCGCACAACACCTAAGCGTCAAAGCACCCACAGTTGTGCTGACAGGGGGCGAGGCAACCTGTGTTTATGAATATCTCACAAAGAGTGGGTTCAAGGTCCAACATGAACCACACCTTGTAACAGATGGGATTCTTTCCCTTGTTGCACATGCATCACACGTAGACATTCACGACAGCGTTATCAAGAAGATTACTTGAGCTGTGTGCGCAACAGTAGATCAGAATGCGTGACCTAGACCAATACTAAGTTGCCAGTTCGAGCTGTTAAAGACACCCCTGCGTCCAACAATCCATTGTCCATCTGCACGCGTAGGATCATAAACGCTCGTAGCCATATCTACGCGAAATGGTCCAACGGGAGTGTCAAAACGATACCCAGCACCCAACGCCACTGCGCTGCCATAGATTATGTCCTGCAGCTTTGCCGTGCCATAGAGCTCGGATGTGAACCGGTTGAAGGAATTGCCGATATCACAGAACAACGTTATGCCACTACGCTCGATGAGAGAGCCCCAGAGATCGTCAATGCCGTTTGGTCTCGTGAAGGTATATCGCAATTCAAACCCTAATTCAAGAAGAGACCCACTACCAACAACATTGGCCAAGATATAGTCATCGCTTGCAGACGTCCCGTCTATACGACCTGAAACAGGGTCGTGAAGCCTGCGCGAAGCAAACGAGCGAATACTGGCAGGACCGCCTGCAAAAAATTGGCGTTCTAGAGGCACATACGTGTTGTTCTTCGTAGAGTCGCCCCTGATGAAGTCCAACAATGCAATGTGGCCGAATCGCACCTTGGTAGCGCCCACGAGCTTGTCGCCGACCCCGAAGGCTGTTGATACAAATCCCTGACCACGAATGTACTTGCCAGCGCCCCAGCCCCATTCAATAGAAAGCGACGAAAACGTTCCGCGTGTGGGGTTAACGGGGCTGTTCCGGTGGTCGCCTCTGAGTGTGAAGCCAGCATTGATACCGGTAAAGAACTCACTAGAACGTGTAAGAAAGTCACTCAGGACAAGAAACTGGTTATACGTGCTGCGCACAAACACAGAATCTTCAGCGGTGTTGGCCTCTGCTAGCGCCCTGTTGATGGCGAAGTCAAAATTGAGGGGAATCTGACGTTCAAGGCCGACACTAAGATCGATGCCGTTGAAGAATGTGTGGGAGTAGAGTGAGATGGGGGCGCGGGCATTAAGGCCAAACGACTCTAGCCGAAACGGCGCAATGAGCTGACGCGCAGAATAAAACGTTGTTGTCTGTAGGGCCACACGCTGGTTAAACAACCTACCGATATTGGGCCATACCAATACAAGCGATCCCAATGCTTCACTTTCCAGTTGTTGTCCTTGTGGAAGACGGCCAACATCCTGAAGAACATACTGTGCTGTGATTGATGCTACTTGGGCGCCGCCGAACGCATTCCGGTGCTGCACCGTGGTGCCGATACCAAGATTGAGGAAGTTGTCGACGGCTGTCTGGTAGAACATGAGGTTCATACCAATGTCGTGGGGCTTTGCATTGCGCGTATAGACGCGAAGGTGTAGGACTGAGTCCTGCTCTCTGTTCCGTTGTACGAGCGTGTCAATCAACACAACTTCGAATGTGCCAAGCCCCATCAGATTTGAACGCGATTCTTCAATCCTTTCATCGCTATACCATTCACCTTCTTTGAACTCAAGCTGGCGCGCCCTGGTAGATTCGGACACCTCTCGATAGGTGTTTTGATTTTCTTCAAACGTCACAGATCCAATGCGCTTACGCTTGCCAACCAAGATGTTGGCCAAAACAGTATCGCGTAAACCGTCACGACTGATCTGGATTGTTGGTGATTTGTATGAAGCTTGATAGTACCCATTGTTTCGCAACTCCTGCAACACGATGGCAAGGTCCTTTTCGAGTGCAGCCTCAGAAAAGGGGCTGTTGGGTCGAATCTCCAGGCGGGACAGGATTGTTTCGCGAAACGATGAATCGATCGTTTCTAAACCTCGGATCACAAATGTGTCAATCTGCGCGCGCTGCCCCTCGTTAACGACAAATCGAAGGGTCTTCTTGGAGACCGAGGCATCATACCCAAAGCCATACGCAAGGGACGCGTTATGAAACCCCTGCTGGTTTAGGTAGGTTATGATCGCAGCGCTGTCATCCTTAGCGACATTCGGTTCATAGAATCGTCGGTCGTTTTCATACGATCTGCGGAGATCGGCAAATCGTCGATAGATGATTGCCGGTTTTTTGTTGTTTCTGCGAAGCGCGTATTCATAAAACTCAACGAGTTGACGTCCTATGGCGTTCTCGCTTGGTCTCGACGAGATTACACCCAACAGGTCTGTCTCAGGAATGGCCCGACACCCAAGGATCTCAACATCTTGCAGCTCTTCGAGTTGAAGTGCGCGAGATCGTTCACCTGCGATCTCCGCGCTATCGCGATATGCCTGAGCGTCTTGTTGGGCGTGCAACAAGCCCCCTCCCGAGAAACAAGACCCGAGAACCAAAACAAGACACCATGTGCGAAATGTGTTCACAGAGCGCAAAATACCGTAGTTGTGCTGTATACAACGAACAACGCCCAGCCGGCAATGCCAACTGGGCGCAAAGAGCGATCAAAATGTCAACTTAGTTGTCGTATTGCTCGTCGTCCTCGCTGAAGAAGAGATCATCTGAACCCTCTTCATATTCGGGCCAAAGGTCTTCGATGCCTTCATAGGTGATCTCTTCGGAATCATCGAGTTCTGTGAGGTTGTCAATCACCTGCAACGGTGCACCTGTTCGATTACAATAATCGATCAGCTCCTCTTTCGTTGCTGGCCAGGGCGCATCTTCAAGGTAGGAGGCGAGTTCGGGTGTCCAAAACATGACTGAATCCTTACAACAATGTGGTCTGAAGTGTCAAGCGGCGCGAATATACATGCCGCATCATATCGACGCAAAACAACCCACTTTTTTGGAATTAGTTACGCGTCAGAAACAGCTCTGCAACGAGCACATCGAATGGTGTTGTGATCTTGATGTTGTGCTCTTCGCCAGCAACACAATACACAGGCACACCTATCCTCTCGCAGAGACTAGCACAATCTGTGCCATACCAAGATTCAGCCATACCAACCCGGTATGCTTCCGTGATAAGCTCTGTTCGAAACACCTGTGGGGTCTGCACACGTCGGATCGTTGACCTATCAATCGTTTCAATAATCACGTCGTCCGCCACACGTTTGAGTGTGTCAACAACAGGCAGCACGGGTATTGCACTACCGTGAACAGAAGCCCCTTTCACTAACCTGTCCCAGAGTTCTGCCGATGCAAGGGGTCGCACGGCATCGTGGACGGCTACCAGCTCAACTTCCCGTATGGATGGATGTTGCAGTGCATGCCCAACCGAGACAGCACGTTCATGTCCACCGTCGACCAGGTGTATTCGCTGGTCCATTATGCCGTATTCATCCAGCAATGACAACACGACATCCTTCTGGTCCTGGGCAACAGCAACAACGATTGTTGTACAGCCAGGAACGGATCCCGCTGTCGTTATCGACCGAACTATACTCGGGATGCCGGCAATCGGCAGATACTGCTTTGGTTGCGTGCTGCCAAACCGCTTGCCAGAACCGCCAGCGGGGATGATGATGCCTAGTGTTGGTGGAGATGACATGGTCAAAGATAGGCACCAAAGAAAAAGGGTGTTGTGCATGAGACACAACACCCTTTGTGATGATTGCTAACTAGGGGGTTACTTGATCACTGTAAATGGTAGTGACATTACATCCTCACCGACGCGAATGATGAAGGAGTACGAGCCACTAGCCACGGATTCACCGATGTTGAGCATGAACGATGAACCAGCCTCAACAGCATCGTGCTTCAGATCCGCAACTACTTGTCCGTTTGTTGAAACAACAGAGATCTGCATTCCAGGAAGCGCCTTCCCAAAGTTCAGGCTAACAACATTGCGAGCTGGATTTGGCCAAACCGAAACACCAGCTTCGGATGCATCGATGACGCCGCCCGGAACTTCACCCGATCCTGAGAGATCGATCGTAGCGTTACCACCATTCGATGAACGCATGCTAAGCTGAGCTGACTTCTTGCCAGCTGTACCTGGTGCGAACTTGACGCAAACCTCTGCCGAAGCACCAGCTGCGATCGTTACAGGCAT
>CANGZU010000010.1 GCA_947458785.1 Ignavibacteria bacterium | reverse complement strand
GACGAGTAATAGCCAACGCGCACGTCGATGCCAAGCGAAGCCGACATGGGTGCAAGGTATTGGGCAGAAAGACCAAACAAAGAGCCCTGACCGCCAGTAAACTCAGGACAGCAATTCTCCGCTTCAGGGATTCTCGAAAAGCCCGTCATGTGCAGGTCTAGTCCACCGTGCAGGATCAGACCCAGACGCGCATTCTGGGTTTGGGCATGCGATTGAACTGCGACAAAAGCGATTGCCGTGATGATGAGTATGCGGAGTTGGATGCGATTCATCGGACCACCTCCATACGGCGAGTGATTGTTTCTGTTGGTGTCGACATAACCATGAAGTAGGATCCGATCGGCATGGAGGATACATCAAGCTCTTGTGACCATATACCGGGTCTGAGATTCGCATGCAACAGTGTACTGATATGTGCGCCCGAGACCGAGAAGAGCTGAACAGTTGTCAGTCCGGTCTCCGAAGCTGATATCTGCAGTTGTGCGATATCTCGCGTCGGATTCGGACCAATAGTTATACCTGCAGATTGTGCGCCAAGCTTTACCAGTCGTGCTTGGCCCCCTTGCTTGCAGATATCGGTTAGGATCACAGCACCACCAATCGTGCGGAAGGTGAGTGTATCGGTGAAGGTCAGGCTGTCGATACGCACAAATGAAGCGGTGTCGTTGCCCCAAGCCGTGGAGAATGTCAATGTGGTCGACAAGCCTTCAACGGTAGGTATCGGAATTGGCGCATCAAAGGTGAGATCGCCGTTATCATTCAACTTGGCATTTGCGACATTGTTTGCGGCAGAAAGAAGCGTTCCGTTAACACGGAAATGACCGGTAATGGATCGCACAGATGTTCTGTCGAAATTCACGAGGTTCTTGACGTAAACAGGAACACTGACGAGTGAACCGGTCTGCGTGTAGACCGTATCAATCTCAATTGTAGCACCTATGTAAGACTTTACGGTTGCACGAAGTCGAATTGACTGTTTACGACCACAAATGGTATCAATGAACTCATAGGTCGTGTCATAGGTCTCACCTGATCGCCCGCCGAGGAATCGTATCGTCATATCCGATCGCTTACCACCACCGGTTATGTCAGGCGTGATACTGTCAATCTGAAAACGACCAACCGTAACAGAATTGCGAGGCCACTTCAGGGAGATCGTTCCCGTGTTGAGCAGAAGAATACGTTCCGATACAACTGTGTTCTCTGGGACGTTGCCGAAGTCGAGTTCCGATCTAGACAATTCAAATCCGACGGAATCTTTCCGTGCCGACATGCTAATCGTGGTGCGTCCGTTCGATGCATTGATGGCACTGGAAGAGATTACGACCCGAGCATCTTTAACCCCAACGCGATTTGGCGAAAACGTAACTACAAAACTCTTGCTGCTGTTGGGGGCGATTGTAATCGGATAGGTATCAGCTGAGCTCACCGAGAACTCATCGGCATTTGCACCATCGATGCCTACTGAGTAGACCTGAAGTTCCGTGTTGCCACTGTTGCGCAAATCAAACGGCATTTGAGAAGTGCTATAACGGCACGTACCCGTAGGGAAGAGTAGGGTGTTCGACGAAGAGGCGATACGCCCATCTCCCGTTGCTTCACCGTAGAGACCAATCGTAATGGACTGTCCGCCGGTTATTCGAAGTTCGAGTGCGGCTGCAAATCGTCCATAGTTTGTTGGATCGAAGCGTACTGTGATCTTGTGTGTTTGACCTGGCTGGATTGAAACACTGCCGCCACCATCTACGATGGAATACTGACCTGCTTGTTCTCCGAGGATTGTCATCGACGCGATTTGTACAGGTGCTTGCAGTGACCCACTAGCACGAATCGTGATAATCGAATCAACAACCGACTGATTGGCTACCCTACGGCCGTAATCAATTACGGATGGAGCTGATAACGGTGAGACAACACCATTCCCGGTAATGAGAACCGAGAATGTGCCCATACCACTTTCAAAGGTCAGATATGCCTCGCGTGGTCCCGCTGTTGTTGGTGTAAATGCAATATCAACCGAATACGGAGCAGCGGATGTTACCAGTGCTGGCACTGCAGCGTCAAGAATGGCAAAGTCTGTCGTGTCGCCCGATCCAACTCTGACGCCAGTGATTACAAGAGGTGCTGCATCTTTGTTGGTGACCACGACCTTGCGGGCATCCATTCCATAGCCAACAATGACGTCTCCCATGAACTGCGGTGAAGATTCACGCACACCACCAGTTATGGCAAAGGCCCGATCAGAAATGTCGTTGGTGCTTCCAATGCGCTCCAGTGACCATACACGGGCGGTGAAGTCTGTCGAAGACGTTACCACACGCTTACCATCTGGTGAGAATGACCCAGAGTACAAGATGCCGTTGTGCCCTGCCAGCGATGTTTGCAGGTCTAGTGTTGATGCTGCGTACGTTTTCGCGGTACCGTCGCCCCCTGCAACAAGCAGTGTCACACCATTCGATGAATAGTCGAGAGCAAGCACGCCGCCTTTCATTGGGGGGAGTGCTTTGACCACCGATCCATCAGATATCTTGTAGACCTGGACCCGCAGATCAGCGCCTCCGCTGGCAATCTCGGTTCCTGCTGGATTAACGGCAACAGCATATTGCTGCTCACTAGCACCCGGTTGTTTAAAGACTCGAACAACATCGAGTGATTTGATATCTCGCAGTGTGGCCTGCGACCCTTCGGCCACTGCAAGCTGCTGTCCGCTTCCGACGAGCTTGAGATTGTACACTGGGCCTTGGTCAACAATTCGAGATGTGAAGATCGTCCAGGATGCAGAGTTGATCTCGGCTATGCCTCGATCGGTGCCGGCGTATAGTTTGTTGCCATCACGGCTAAACGCTAATGACCAAACGCGACCCTCGGCTGGGATAGTGGCTATGCGTTGACCGTTGGTGTAATCCCAGATCCGAACACTGCCATCGTGTGACGCAGAGGCAACAATCGTTGTTCCCGGCTTTTGTGATAGCGACCAGACCCAATTTCCGTGTAGACCAACAATGCGCTCTTGAGATCCATCCTGTGCACTCCATATTCGAACCGAACCGTCATGTCCACCAGTGATAACATGTTTACCGTCTTCGGTAAAGATTGATGCATACACAGGCTGATCTTGCCCGCGCATGACGACAATATCATTGGGATCTATGACCGTCCGTGCAACACGTATGCGCGCCTGATTCGATTTTTGCGGACCTGGTCGCCATACATACGAGAGGCCTTGAGCGTTTTCCGTTAATGATGACCATGTTGCTCCGTCGTCGTAGCTGACCTCGATACGAACAAAGTCATCAGGCAGTGCGTTTTTCCATCGAATTGTTGTGTCTTGTCCAGCTAGCAATGTCTCACCGCCATTGGGTCCAACGAGTTCTAGAACATCTCCACTCCGTGCGTTTCCACCATGAACATGTATGACAGGGGGCGAGCAGGATCCACTCGAAGAGTATGTAAGGCGGTCGTATATACCAACATCGCTTGATGCCGTGTATTCAATAGAAAGGGTTAGACTCGCATTAGCTTGAAGGGTAACTGGGAAACGAGGCGCACCAACGACTTGAAAACTCGATGATGTGAAGTTGCCGATACCGTCGATCGTAACGGCGCCGTATCTGGCCGTCACTGTTACTGAACGAACAAGCTTGCTGCCAGTCGAAACCGTGCCAAACTCGATACCTGTGACATTTGACTCAAGATAGACTGTCTGTTCCCTTTGCACCGCGTAGCCTGCAGTTCTGCTGGCGGCACCCCGGGTCAAAACCACGGTGTGCGATAGATCGCAAACCGACGTTGTCTTCCACGTGACAGTGCATCCTGGCAGACGTTTAGCATCGGCAACAAACGCCCGCGCAAATGCCTGGGCATCTGCGATTGTCTGTATCTGCTCGCACCATGATCCATTCGTTGAATCGGCAAGCATTTTCATGTCGGCGTTGATTGAAGAACGAAGACAGACAACGTAGACGGCGATGCCGAAGGTGCGTGCTGAGGCTATAGCTGACTTAACATCGAACAAGCTCGCACCGTCTGTGATCAACACGAGCGCGCGAGCATTTCGGGCATTCTGCAGGTGTGTCAGAGCACCATAGGGTATGTCTGTGAGCCCCTTGCCACTGTTCATACCGCCCTTTACAACCATCGCATCCACAGATGAACTGTAGGCAGTCTTGTTTGTAGACAATCCGTAGAGCATCTGCGCTGATGAGGAGAGCTGAACAAGGGCGATTTCATCTGCAGTTGATGTTAGCAGTTGAATAATGCCGCGCGCAGCATTCTTGGCAAGGTCCATCGATGTGGGGGAGCCGGATGAGCTCATCGATAGCGATGCATCCACTGCTACGACGAGCGAGAGGTTACGACCAGAAGTTGATGCGTCGCATGAAGGGGTAATCGTCTGCTCAACTCCATTGTCTGATACGATCACGTCTGCGCCAGATAAACCCTGTGGCATCCCAGCATTGTCCAAAGCGACGATTCGGGCTGTCACTTGCGGGAAACTATCCGTAGCTATTCGCAGCGGAACAATCGTTTGCGCATGGAGTGATACTACCCCAATAAATGCAAGAATAGACAGCACAAAACGGCGTGTGCACCACGATCCCATATCAACCCCTTGAATTGGATACTCTAACGACTGCACAATGATACCACATCGGTTGAGTGCTCACAACCGTCGATACGCAGAGATATGCACAGCCGGCACAAGGCCTACTTCACAGGGGTGGCGAGCTGTATAACTACGGTTCGATTAAACGCTCTACCTTCTGGCAGTTCGTTTGGTAGTGAAGGACTGTCCTCGCCATTACCGACAACTATTGCACCGGGAACACCCAAGCGCTTGGAGACTTCCTTGGCACGCTTGAGAGACAATTCGCGGTTATAAGGCTGCGAGCCTATCTGATCCGTAGCCCCAATGACCATTACGGAAGTGTTTTCACGTATACGTGAGCGTATAAACTGAAGCTGACGCTCATGTTGTTTAGAGATTCGAACTTCATCAAAATCGAACAGGATGAGTCCGTAACGCTCGATAATCAGATCTCCGGATCGTTCTGTCTGCGTTAACTCCTCCTCATTGCGGAGAACAGGAATCGATTTTGTTGCGACACATTCTTCCTTGCCATCTCTTACTGTTACAACGTCCACAACTATGCTATCGCCACTCGTGCGGTCAAGATCCTTTGACAGATCCAATTCCACGGCAGCTTGTTCCTTGCCTACAGAAGACCTCTGTTCTGCGATAACTGTGCCTCCGCGTCGAATACGAAGTTTGAGATCTAAGCCGCTACGGTCATCTGCAAGCTTACCCTGAACAATGAGTGCATCAGGTTTATGCGTTCTTTCAGTCGTGCCAAGTTTGATCGGGGCGAGAATTGCAGGGTTGTTCGACGACAACTCAACTCGACGATTCTCTTCCTGGGCCAATGTCTGTGCCGAGGTGTCAGAAAACGTAGTTGGCTTCTCCGGAAACACTCGAGCACTGACCCTGAGCCGATCGTCGTAGATACCAAGTTCGTTCATTGTGCGTCGAACTTCCTCGGCACGGGCTCGAGCAAGTTGTATACCCTCGTCATCACGAGAGCCCGAAGTCGTGCCAACAATACTGAGCCAGGCATCAGGATGGGCTTTCATCCGCTGAGCTATAATGCCCAGTTCGCCCTGGAGAGCATCAATCGGACGTAGATTAAGTGTATCGTTTCGCGATAGCGCAATAGCGCGCTTGTATCGCTCTGGAAGCCTCGAGGAACCACCGTCGAAATATACGTGTCCGAGAAGTGGATGGAGTACAATCACACGACGATTACGCTCGACAACGTTGATCAGACCTCTCGTCGTATCGCCATCAGATACACCGGTTACCTCGATGATTGCTGGAACTGCAGTTTTCGTAGGGGGCTCTACATGGTTACTCTGAATCTTGGGTACCTCAGGGGTAATCACGGGGTCGACCATTGCAGCAATCTCGGGTGGACAGTGTAGGCACGTATCAAGCTTAGCTGCTGTGTTCTGAGTCCTTGAGAACGTAAGCACGGCAGATAACCGTAACTGGTGCACCAGCCAGGGAACGCCCGACACAACGTTTGTTAGTCCGTGAGTGTAGATGAGCTCGAACCCAAGTCCAACTGAGGATGCGGGGCGCTGTGGCAATCTTGCTCGCATCCCTGCCAGAATGGAGAAACGCACAGGCTGAGTATTGGGAATCTGCGCTTGCGTTGCAACCCATGTTCGATCGGCACCAAGGTAAGCACCATAGTCTTCAGGCTTGGTAAGCGTCTCAGTTTGCTGAAAACTCTGTTGGATGTTTACGCCAATTCGCGAACCAACCAGCAGATCGAAGCCCTTGGTCAGACGCATGGCAATGATAGGTTCAATGCCAAGTGTTAACAGCGAGGCATCGAGTGTGTGCTCAAATGTTGCGCGGACAACACGGAGCGTATCGCGCAAATCTGCCACGAAGGTAGTCTCCTGATCCTTCATTGAACCATGTTCGCCGGCAGCTACAAAGCGACCTTCAATAGCGAAGAATGAAGTTAGCGGCTTGCGATAGAATGCACCAGCATGGATGGAAAATGCGTCACCGCCGGTAAATGATGGACAACAGGAAGGGTAATCACCCAATCGTTGGAACGAAGCCTCATGATGGACGTACGACCCCCCTGCAAGAACACCCCAAGACGGCGTCTCCTGAGCAACTAGAGCAGTAAACGTCGCAAGAAACAGTGCGACTACCTTGATGATCATTATGAACGTTCCCATACCCCTATAGTGCATAATACGCACTGATATGTGACATATGGGCTACGATAAACTTGCTGACGGGCACAGATCGCTAATCGGGCACTGGTCGCATTTTGGTCGACGTGCTATACAAGTGGCACGGCCATGAGCAATGATACTGTGATTGAATTCGTTCCAGCGCTCTTGTGGTATGAGCTCCATGAGTGCAAACTCAATACGGACAGCATCCTCATCGTTGACCAGTCCCAGAAGATTTGAGATGCGGGTAACGTGCGTGTCAACGGTAATCCCCTGAGCCCCAAAGCAATTGGTCAGGACGCAGTTGGCTGTTTTTCGTCCTACTCCCGCCAGTTGCGTGAGGTCCTGCATCGTTTCGGGAACGTCACCATTGTGACGTTCTATTAGCTGACGGCAGCACAGTTGTATGTTCCGCGCCTTGTTCTTGTAAAAGCCTGTCGTGCGGACTGCATCTTCGAGCTCCTCGATTGGAGCATGGGCATAGTCGTGAACGGTTGGATACTTCTCAAACAGGCCCGGAGTAACCATGTTCACGCGGGCATCGGTACACTGTGCCGACAAAATCGTGGCGATCAGCAACTGCAAGGGTGTTTCAAAATCGAGGCCGACCTTGGCATCGGGGTATGATCTGGACAATCTGTCCAGAATCACGCTAATTCGCTCCCGTTTTGCCGTTTTTGACTCTCGCCTTGCCATAGACTCTCCAACGCGTTACTGCGGTTCCCGATGTATTTTTGTGATTCGCTGATATCCGAGCGTCCTGCTCGATACGACAACCACGGGAAATTACCAGTAATGCCGATGACACCTCTCGAATTTTGGACTGCTTGTTCCACAAACGGTATTGTGTTGGATAAGGAACAGGTCGACACTCTTGAGCGGTACCACGACGAGCTCATATACTGGAATCAGCGTGTAAACATGATCTCTCGTAAGGATGAGGAGAACGTCTGGGAGCGTCACATCCTTCACTCCCTGACCCTTTTGAAAGCAGTCGACATCAAGCAAAAGGCGCGCGTGCTTGATGTTGGTACCGGTGGTGGACTCCCTGGTATCCCCGTCAAGGTTGCAAGACCTGATATCAAGATCGTTATGGTTGATTCCATCCGTAAAAAGACCACGATGACTGAGATGTTTGCACAGCATACAGCGCTCAAGGATATGACGGTGATCAATACACGTGCCGAGGACCTCGCCCTGGAGAGCCAGTATCGACAGGCCTTCGACGTTGTTATTTCTCGGGCGGTCGCTCGAACCAGTGCAGTCTTGTCATGGGTTACCAATCTCGTCAAGCCTACCGGATATTGTGCCTTCATGAAAGGTGGCGAACTCATCGATGAACTTGCAGAGGCAGCCGAACAACATCCGCGCTGGACAATTACTGAGCATCCAATTCGTGTGTTCGGGCAACCATGGTTCGAAGAAAACGACAAAAAGGTAATCGTGTGCAGGCAACGATGACCATCTATTCAAGCATCCTACTGCAGTTGATAATGGTGATGGGACCAGCATTGTCCATTGCACAGGCTCCCGCAAAACCATTACAACCAGCCATAAATGTTGGCAGCGCTGTCAAGATTGCCAGGGCAAAGTACTCTGGCGGGGGAGATTGGTATAACGACCCTAGTTCGGAGATCAATTTGCTACGCTATGTGCGCGCAAACACGCCGATCCTTGTCGAGCCAACGTATGAGTTTGTTGATCTTGGTACCGACAATCTCTTCCTATACCCCGTGATCTTCATGACAGGCCACGGCACGGTGAATTTCTCCGACGCAGAGTTACGAAATCTCCGAGCCTATCTCGAGGCAGGGGGCTTCCTTTACATCGATGACGATTATGGTATGGACGCATCCGTTCGAAAAGAACTCAAGCGTCTACTCCCGCAGGAAGATCTTAAAGAGCTTCCCTTTTCGCACAAACTCTATCACTGTCATTTCGACTTTCCGAACGGTCTGCCGAAGATTCATGAGCATGATGAAAAGCCCCCTCAAGGATTTGGTTTGTTCGTGAATGGTAAGCTTGGCGTCTATTACACTTATGAGACAAATCCCAGTGATGGCTGGGCAGACCCAGAAGTGCATCATGATACGCCGGAGCGGCGCGAGATAGCGCTAAAAATCGGCACGAACATTCTTGTCTATGCCCTCACACGTTAACAGAGCAGCCTACAACGCATGAAACTCAATCGTCACGAAGTCATAACGCGAATCCGGTCAGCTCAGCGCCAAGAGAGCCTGTATCATGCAGCAATGGGCATCATGGCGGTTTCAAGCGGTGCTCTTACGTTGACCGTACTTGCGAGTTTACTTGAACATGCCTTCAACACGGGAATGTCGATTCGCGCGATCATGTGGTGGTCACTGATCAGCTCAGTCTTGATCGGTGTTTGCGCCTTAGTGTTGCCACCAGTACTGAAGCTTCTAGGCCTGCGTAAACACGAATCAGTAGAGGCAACAGCTATACGAATCGGCTCTCATTACGACGACATACAGGACGAACTTGTCAATGTTCTGCAGTTGACCAATGACAAAGGTGCAGAAGGGGAGCTGGCAGCAGCAGCATTCACTCAGGTCGCAGAGCAATCAAAGAACAAAGACTTTTCGGTCATCATTGAAAAGAAACAGAAGCACAGCTTGATAGTCTACGGCGTTGTACTATCAGGTTTGATGTTGAGTTTGATGTTGGGTGTCCCGCAACTCAAACAGGGCTTTCTACGAATCATGTCGTATGACGTGTCGTACCTGCCCCCAGCCCCGTTTCAGCTCAGGTTGGTGGTTGAGACGGATACGCTGCTTCGAGGTGCCAATGCAACGATCAACGTTGAAGCAAAGGGCATTCCACCAGAACAGATTCAGATCAATGTTCGTGACAAGGCATCATCTGCCTACGTTCCGCACACAGTGCAACGAGATGCACAGGGCAGATACAGCTTTGTTGTGCAGGGTATGACATCTACAGCCAGTGTATATGCATCAGCCCCTTGGCTGGAGTCATTTGTTACGACGGACACACTTGCTATAACGGTCATTGATCGTCCGCTCCTGCGATCATTTGCCGGGGTGGTGCAGCCCCCTTCATACGCTGGGCTTCCTACAACACAGCTAACGATTGCAGCTGCTGATGTAACGTCTCTCATCGGATCGAGCGTACGGTTGTCTATCACGAGCAACAAGACAATTGGCCAGGCATTTGTCCGGGTCATAAGCTCAAACTCCACCACCGGAGCTCAGGACACTTCGCGCATAACACTCGATGCTGCCGGAACAAACGCTTCTGGTGCGTTTCGTGTCATGGGAAATGGTCAATACGCAGTGGAGATCATTGATACCGACGGACTTCGAAACTCAGATCCGCTGACTGCATCGATCGTGGCTCTTACCGATTCGTATCCGATGATTGCTCTTGTTGAACCGAGGGAAAACGTAAATCTCTCCGAGAATGCCACTCTCCGCATTACGACGACAATCAGCGATGACTATGGGTTCTCTTCATTACGTCTGATGTATCGATTGACGAATTCCCGTTACGCAGAGCCTGAAAAGACCTTCCGAAGCATCAATATCTCCATTCCAAGCAAAGAGATAAGTCAGGACGTTTCATACACGTGGGATCTTGCAGCCATTGGTATCACACCGGATGACACATACGAATACTACGTCGAGGTTGCTGATAATGACGTCGTGGGTGGACCAAAGAAGTCGAAGACATCGACCATGATCGTCCGGATGCCCTCACTCGACGAAGTGTTCGCCAACGCTGACAGGACCCAAACAGACGTTCAAAAGGAGATGAAGGAGCTTGTGAAAGAAGCTGATGCTGTGCGTAAAGAAGCGGAACAGCTTCAACGTGAGATGCAGAAGCAGCAATCGAAACAACAGCAAGAGGTTTCTTGGTCTGACAAAAAGAAGGCCGAGGATCTTCTCAAGAGACAACAAGAACTCGAATCGAAGATGGAGAATGTAGCCCAGCGACTTGATCAGATGACCCAGAACCTTCAGGAGAATCGCGCGATCTCTGAGGAAACATTGCAGAAGTATCAGGAACTGCAGAAGCTCATGAAAGAGCTCAAGTCGCCAGAGTTAGCCCGCATGCAAGAACAGCTCAAGAAGGCGATGGACGAGATTTCTCCTGAAGAAATGCAGAAGATGATGAAGGAGTTTAAGTTCAACGAGGAGGAGTTTCGGAAGAACCTTGAGCGTCAGCTCAATCTCTTAAAGCGCATGCAAGCAGAGCAAAAGACAGACGAACTGGCAAAACGATCTGAAGAGTTGGCTCGCAAACAAGATGAGCTCCGACAGCGCGCCGAGCAATCCAATCCAGCGAATAAGGCAGAGAACAAGCGACTAGCTGAAGAACAGCAGCGTCTCAACGAGGACTTTGCAAAGCTGGCGCAAGAGGCAAAAGAGCTTGAGAACCTCATGAAAGAGGTTGGACAGGACATGCCAAGCGAGAAGATGCAGCAGGCTCAAAAGGATCTCGATGCTCAGCAAACTGAGCAGCAAATGGAGAAAGCCCAACAAGAGATGGAACGTGGAGAGAATCAATCGGCATCTTCGAAGCAGCAACAGGCATCGAGTAACCTGCAGCGATTTGCCCAGCAAATGAAGAACATGAAGCGGGAAATGCGGCGTAACAGTCAGCGCGAAGCAATGCGTCAGATGCAAAAGGGGGTCAACGACCTTCTCGACGTCTCGAAGAATCAAGAGGCTCTGCGGGAACAAATGAAGTCTCTAGATCCGAACTCATCCCAATATTCTCAGCTTGCTCAAAAGCAACAGCGGGCTCAGGAAGCAATGCAGAACATTGCGAACTCCATGATGCAATTGGGTCAGAAATCCATGAGTGTTTCTCCTGAAATGGCTCAGGATCTTGGCGATGCGCTCCAGTCTATGAAAGATGCCATGCAGTCGATGTCGCAGCGCAACAATCAACAGGCCATGCAGTCACAGTCGCAGGCCATGGGAGCGATGAACAGCGCCGCGCAAAAGATGAGTAATGCACTTTCATCAATGATGCAAGGAGAAGGATCGGGTCAAGGTGGATCTGGAAGCATGCCTGGTCAAGGCCAAGGGAAGGGGCAGCCCAGCCCATTCCAACGACTCCAGCAACTGGCAGATCAGCAACAGTCGATCAATCAGGGCATGCAGCAGCTTGGCCAAGGAAACGGTGGGCGCTCGGACATGGAGCGAAGGGCAGAGCTTGGTAGACTTGCTTCGCAGCAGGGCAACGCGATGAAGGCCATACAAGAGCTTGAAGAGGAGCGTAAAAAGATCGTCGGAGAACGCCAGCCGCTGGGAGATCTGAAGCAGATCGCCAAGGACATGCAAGAGGTTATGTCTGATCTGCAGTCTGGCTCTCTGAGTTCGGAAACACGACTGCGTCAGGAGCGCATCTTATCGAGGCTATTAGATGCATCACGTTCAATGACGGAGCGTGATTATGAGAAATCACGTGAATCTAATTCCGGTAAGGACGTACAGCGCACGTCCCCAGCTGATTTTGCGCTTCCAACTAGTAAGCAGCAGCAGAATCGGACACTGCTTGATCAGCTCAAGATGGGATATACGAGAGATTACGAGAGCATCATTCGTCAGTACTACGAAGCGTTGCAGCGTCAGCGAATTGGCAGCGGAGTAGCAAAGTGACACAGCTCCTATTGCTCTGCATACTGCAGTCAACGACAAGTGTTGCTGGTGCAATGCTCTTGAGCCGTGCCTACAGCCCAACCCCTGCTTCGATCATGGAGTACGTGCAGGCAAGCGTGACAAGCAAGGGGCTCGCAGGTTTAGCGCTTATGCTGCTGTCATTTGTTGTGCTCAGCTATTCGCTTTCGCAATTCAAGCCTAGCGCCTTCATCCCTGTCAATACCGCCACAACATTTGTCGCAACGATTGCACTCACATACATCCTCGGCCACGACCGTGTTTCGTACACGGCCGTAGCAGGCATGTTACTGATAGGATCGGGGATAACGCTTGTAATGCGGGCTCAATAATTGTCGATCTGAGCGCGCTGGAGGTGACCTGAGTAGTCTACATAAACGGTTTTCCACTCGGTGAAGATGTCGAATACTGTCCAGCCCCCTTCACGGTGACCGTTACCCGTACCCTTGATTCCCCCAAACGGCATGTGGGCTTCTGCTCCAATGGTTGGAGCGTTGATGTACGTAATACCTGCCTCGATATCACGCATTGCAGCAAAGGCCTTGTTGACGTCCCTGGTGTAAATGCTTGAGGAAAGTCCGTAGGAACAGTCGTTTGCCAGCGCAACTGCCTCTTCAAAGGAAGAAACCTTCGAAACACTGAGTACCGGCCCGAAGATCTCCTCGCGGAATGTGGTATGCTCGGCCGTTACACCTGTGAAGATAGTTGGTGCGACGAAGTATCCGTGTTGCTTGTCGCCCTCAACATCCCGGAAGCCCCCTGTAACACACGTTGTCTGTTGCTTTCCGATTTCGATGTAGGACAGGATCTTATCGAGCTGACGTTGATTGATGACGGGGCCAACCTGCGTACCGTTCTTGCGTCCGTCGCCCAGCACGAGCTTGCCGGCTAATGCAATGAGCCGGTCAATAAATTGATCGTGGATGGCTTCGTGCAAGATGAGACGACTTGTGGCCGTACAACGCTGTCCCGTAGTTCCGAATGCCCCCCAGAGCACGCCGTCGAGTGCCAATTCAAGATCTGCATCCTGCATGACGATTTGAGCATTTTTGCCACCCATTTCGAGCGACACCTTCTTGTTGAGTTGACCGCAACGCGCTGCGATCGCTGTTCCAGTCTGCGTAGAACCGGTGAAACCAACCACGCGGACGTCCGGGTGCTCAACGATCGCCGAACCTGCCTCTGCATCACCGTGTACCACATTGAACACGCCTGCTGGCAGACCAGCTTCTTCGAGGATCTCGGCAAAGATGTTAGCACTGTGTGGAGAATCATCGCTCGGCTTAAAGACAACCGTGTTGCCGGCCGCAAGTGCCGGCAAAATCTTCCATGACGGCACAGCGATGGGGAAGTTCCATGCGGTAATGATTCCGCAAACACCGATGGGCATGCGGAACGACATATTCATTTTGTTCGACATCTCAGACGGTGCTGTGTAGCCAAAGAGCCTCCGTGTTTCAGTGGCTGCGTAATAGGCTGTGTCGATCGCCTCTTGAATGTCGCCCTTTGTCTCAGTCACCGTCTTGCCCATCTCACGTGTCATGATGTCGGCAAGTTCATCTTTACGTCGTGTAAAGATGTCGCCTGCTAGGCGCAGAATATCGCCACGCTTTGGAGCCGGCATCAGGCGCCAGCTGTTGTAGGCTGCTGAAGCTGCTGCGACAGCATCCTGCACGTCACTGGACGATGACAGGGGGAACTCGCCGATAACGTCGCGCGTGTCCGCTGGATTGATGTTCTGAAATGTGCGTCCTGTTTCTGACGCGACCCATGATCCATTGATGTAGTTCTTCATTGCTGTTCTCTGGTGGGATGGTCGATATATATCTGAGGTGTATTCGTCTACGGACTTTGAAAGACCGGATAGGCGGGTTCGATATCACCGCGCGCTATGCGCTTGAGCTTGCCGTTGCCCAAGGTTCGGCGAATTGGGCTGAGTCGCTCAAAGAAATAGATGCCGTTGAGATGGTCGATCTCATGCTGCATGACCCGTGCAAGCAGTCCACCAGCTTCACGCGTATGCTCCTTCATGTGCTCATCAAGGAACCGCACTTGAATCTCAGATGGCCGCACAACCTTGTCGTGATAATCTGGTAGACTAAGACATCCCTCTTCAAACTCAAGTTCGTTATCGGAAAAAGCTTCGATCACGGGATTGATCATTACAAGGGGGCGATCGGCCTCGTCGGCGTCCTCAGATTCGGCCGTATCGATGACAGTGATTGCAAGCCCCTTGCCAACCTGATTTGCTGCAAGGCCAATACCATTAGCATTGTACATCGTTTCAAACATGTCACGAATGAACTCATTGAGCTCATCAGACATGTCGTCGATGCGTGCTGTTGAAGTCTTTAAGACGGGATGGTTGTAAGTGTAGACAGGAAGGATCATGCCACGATATCGAGAAGTTGCTTGATGTCGCTTAGGATGTAATCAACATCAGAAAGATCTTGATTGCCGAAAGAATCGCCGTATTGTGCAAATGCAGTCTTCATGCCAACGTTGCGAGCCCCTCGCATATCGCGCTCTGCCCAGTCGCCAACCATGATGGCATTCTCTGGCGCCACATCAAGTCGTTGCAGTACCGTCTTGAATGGTAAGGGACTTGGCTTGCGCTCGCCTGTGTCGTCAAACGTTACCACTACATCGAAGAAGTGATGATAATTGATGAAGCACAGCCTAAGCCATGCCTCCCGTGTAGGGGCATCGCTCAGGATACCCAACTTGATACCCTGACGGTTTAGGTGCATCAACGTGGCAGTTACGTGCGGATATGGCTTAAGGGCGGCCTCGCGCGCCCTGCGGTAGGCTATGATGCCAGCAGAGATGATACGAGGATCGACATATCCTAACACTTCAAGAAGCAGCTTATCGAATACCTGTTGATACTCGATACCGAGCTCCTTGTAGATATCATCGATATGTGATTTGACCTGGTCACGGGTCAGGTTAAGCCCGGCATCCATCATCGCACCAATGGCAGCGTCAACTGCTTGACGCTTCATGCCCATGAAGTCTACAAGGGTATTGTCGAGGTCGAAGACAACGGCTTTAATCATATCGCAAAGATACGGACAGTATCTTTGCGGAACTTTGCCCCGTAAAACAAGCTTTTAGGACGCCATATGCCCCTTACAGATGACATAAACGAGCAGATTAAATCAGCCATGAAGGCTGGTGACAAGGTCCGGCTTGAAACGTTGCGATCGATACGAGCTGGAATTCTAGAGTTCGAAAAGAGCGGTATTGACCGCGCCATGACCGAAGATGATGCGTTCAAGATCATCAATTCAGGAGCCAAAAAGCGCAAGGATGCTATCGAACAGTTCGAGGCTGCTGGGCGTACGGAAGCTGCCGACAAGGAACGTCAGGAACTTGCGATCATTATGGAGTTCCTACCGGCTCAGATGTCTGAAGAAGAAGTACGACAGGCCGTTGCTTCGATTGTGGCCGAGCTAGGTGCCTCCCAGCCAAGTGATTTCGGCAAGGTTATGGGCATGGCTGTCAAGACGTTGAAGGGCAAGGCCGATGGATCGTTGATTCAGTCGATCACCAAGCAACTACTGAGCGGTTCCTAATGACAGGATTGGACGTTTCTTCGCTAGTTGAGTCTACTCTAGAAGAGTTAGAGGTTCCTCGGCTCCTCGAGGCAGTGGCGAGATACTGTGTTTCGCATGCAGGTGCAGATCATGTACGCTCACTTCGTCCATCAATGCAATCTGAGGAGATCCAGCACCAGCTTGACTGTGTAGGCGAATGTACTGATTTACTCAGTTCAGGCGAGGCCATTCCCTATGAACGCTTGGGTGATGTCTCAGGACTACTTGCACGCACGCGCATCGCTGGCAACTTTCTGTCGGCACCTGACCTATTGCTCATCCTTGAGGCATTGCAAACATCAAGGGTTATCAAATCGTATTTCTACCATCAAGCTCTGAAGGCGCCAACGTTAAATGGCCGCTGTTCGATATTGGTAGATGATCGTATTCTTGAAAAGCACATCACAGATGCCATTGACGACACGGGGCTTATTCGTGATAACGCTAGTCGCGAGTTGCTCTCAATCCGTCGAGACATACATGAGCTAAGTGCGCGACTTCGGTTACGATTGCAGCGGATTCTGAAGAAGTTCGGTGAAGATGAGCTGCTACAAGATGAGTTCGTCACGCAGCGCGACGGGCGTTTTGTTCTCCCGCTGCGTGTTGAAAACAAACGGGCTGTTGAAGGTATCATTCACGGCATGTCGCAATCGGGACAAACGGTGTTCCTCGAGCCGGCAGAGACATACGAGTTAAATAACGAGCTAGCCATCCTCCACGGACGGGAACAGCGCGAGATGATACGTATTCTGACTACTCTGACCGCGGAAGTTGGTTCTGTATCCCATGCGATCGAGTCGGCTGTTGATGTTCTCACATTTATCGACTCCGTTATCGCAAGGGCCCGATTTGCGATGAATTATGGCGGAATCAAGCCAGTGATCATCGCAGACGACGAGATTGAACTGCAGCACGTGCGACATCCGCTGCTTGCCATTGCTGCCAAGAACCCTGTCAAGGATGTAGTACCTCTTAGCATTCGGTTCGATCGGACATCGAAGGGTATTCTGATTTCAGGTCCCAATGCCGGAGGGAAGACCGTTGCGATGAAGACCATCGGATTGTCGATCACTATGGCAATGATGGGAATGTTCCCGTTGGGCATGAGCTCACTGCATCCGCGGCGCATCATGACGGCAATCGGGGACCACCAGAGTATCGAATCGAATCTATCGACATTCTCTTCTCAGATCATCCGCTTGCGTGATATTCTCTCGCACTGCGACAACCAAGCTCTCGTTCTCATTGATGAGATCTGCGCCGGAACCGATCCCGCCGAAGGTGGTGCGCTGGCTGCAGGCATCCTTGACTCACTCATTGAGCGTGGTGCATGCTTCGTCGTAACCACGCACCAGTCGTCGCTGAAGCAGTATGCGCTGACGCGTCCCTCTATCACGAACGCTTCGCTCGAGTTCGATGGCGAACACCTGAAGCCAACGTTTGCCTTTCTATTTGGTGTGCCCGGCAACTCCTATGCATTTGCGCTTGCCCGAACGGTTGGTATGCCCGAGATCGTTCTTGAGCGTGCCTCTGGCTACCTTGGAGACAGACACAACGAGCTTGAACAAAGTATACAGGCCATTCAGGCGTTTCGTCTCGAGGCGCAACAGCTGCAGCAGAAGGCGGCTGCCGATTTGGCGAAGGCTGAGCAGTTGCGCAAGGACGCTGAAAACAGGCTCGAGGAGGTCAAAAAGAAACGCAGTACTGTCGTAGATGATGCCAAGGAAGAGGCTCGCGAAATCCTGCGCAAGGCCAATGCCTTGGTAGAGAACACGATTCGTGAGGTCCGAGAGCAACAGAAGTCCTTGTCGACAGTTAAAAGCACCTTTGAGTTAGAGAAGGCAACGATCACTGAGCCTGAGAGTGCTCGTGTTGATCAATCGGCAGATGTTTCTGCGGCAGTTCACGTGGGAGATGCTGTTACAATTGTCGGAACCACCTCAACAGGCTCTGTCTTGTCGATCGATGGGGCTAACGCCCGAGTCGATGTCAATGGTATTACGTTCAACGTGCCCCTTTCAAAACTTGTACGCTCTGCTTCGACAAAGAAGCAATCGCGGCCTGTTCAGCGCAATGTTGTTGAGCACCTGAAGCTTGATGTGCGAACAACGCTTGATATGCGGGGTATGCGAGTAGACGAGGGACTCCGTATGCTTGAGGGATTTATTAATGACGCCATTCTTGCCGGACTGCAGCACGCATCGCTGATTCATGGTAAGGGTACAGGCGCAATGCGCAAAGCAGTGCATGAATATCTCCACGAGCACCCCCAGATTTCTTCCTTCCGGATTGGAACAATTCACGAAGGAGGCGACGGAATTACGGTGGTCGAGTTCTAACTCCGTATTTTTGCAGCCATGTTTACACGTGTACTGATCGCCAATCGCGGCGAGATAGCTCTTCGCGTTATGCGAACCTGCAAACGCATGGGAATCGAGACTGTTGCCATCTACTCGGATGCTGATACACGCTCGCCCCATGTTACCGAAGCCGACATCGCAATCGGGATCGGTGGATATACCCCCCGCGAGTCCTATCTCGTGATTGAGAAGGTTCTTGAGGCTGCGAAGAAGGCAAACGCTGATGCCATCCACCCGGGCTATGGGTTTCTATCAGAGAACGCCGAGTTTGCCAAGGCTGTAGCAGAAGCTGGCATGACGTTCATCGGACCTACACCAGAAGCCATCTCGATGTTGGGAGACAAAACGGCAGCTCGTGATCTTGCAATTGCTTCGAACGTGCCGATCTCGCCTGGTAGTGACGGCGCAGTTGCATCGTTCGATGAGGCCCGTGCGGTTGTCGATCGCATTGGCTATCCCGTCATCATCAAGGCTGCTGCCGGTGGTGGTGGCAAGGGCATGCGCATCGTTGAATCAGAAGAAGAAATCGAATCAGCTTTTCGTGCAGCACAGGGCGAGGCGCAGACATCGTTCAATGACGATCGGGTCTTCATCGAACGCTACATCGTTCATCCTCGTCACATCGAGATTCAGATTCTTGCCGATCATCACGGCAACGTTCTGTATTTCCCTGAGCGCGAGTGCTCAATTCAACGACGCCATCAAAAGGTGATCGAAGAATCACCGTCTATGGCGGTTACGCCTGAGATTCGTAAAGCAATGGGGGAAGCAGCTTCACGCTTGGTGCAAAAGGCATCATACACGAATGCTGGAACGCTGGAGTTTCTGCTTGATGCACGAGGTGAGTTCTATTTCATGGAAGTCAATACCCGACTGCAGGTTGAGCATCCTGTTACCGAAATGATATCAGGCGTTGACTTCGTCGAACAGCAGTTGCGCATCGCATCAGGGGAACAACTTAGCATCACGCAAGACGAGATCGCACATCCTAAGGGTGCCGCTATTGAGTGTCGCATCTGTGCTGAAGACGTCTACAATGAGTTCCTTCCCGACACTGGTGTTGTGAGCTTTATGCAGCTGCCAGGAGGTGAATCCGTGCGGAATGATTCTGCCCTCTATGAGGGCTATGAAGTTAGCGTGCACTACGACCCAATGGTTGCCAAGCTTGTTGTGCATGCAGACACCAGGCAGGAGTGCATCGAACGCACAAAGCGTGCACTCGACGCATATCAGATTGTTGGATTTAAGACAACCATCCCTTTTTGTCGTCAGGTGCTAGATTCAGAGCCATTTGTCTCCGGTAACTACAGTACGTTCTTCGTCAAGGACCACTGGCCCCTTGACATCTCATCAACCTTTTTATCACACGTTGCTTCGATTGCAGCAATCGGTCATGCTGTAGAAGACGAGCGACGTCAACCACTTCCTTCCGATGTCTAATACTCCACACAGTGAAATCGAGGTAACAGTAGAAACCGCACGCGAGCTTGGTCTTACGGAGGCGGAATTCGAACGCATATGTGCGGTTTTAGGCCGCACCCCAACCTATACGGAAGTAGGGATCTACTCTGTGATGTGGAGTGAACACTGTTCCTACAAGAACAGTATTCTGCAGCTCAAGACGCTTCCTCGCTCTGGTGGACGTATGTTGGTAGCTGCTGGGGAAGAGAATGCTGGTGTCATCGACGTCGGAGGGGGCTACGGGGTTGCCTTCAAGATTGAGTCGCACAACCACCCAAGTGCTGTAGAACCATTCCAAGGGGCTGCAACCGGGGTCGGTGGTATCCTGCGTGATATCTTCACCATGGGTGCCCGCCCGATAGCAGCTTTGAATTCTCTGCGCTTCGGCGAGCCAACGACAGACCGCACTAGATTTCTCGTTAAGGGTGTTGTTAGTGGCATTGGACATTATGGCAATTGTTTTGGCGTGCCAACTGTAGGCGGCGAAGTATACTTCGACCGCTGCTACACTGATAACCCGCTTGTAAATGCGATGGCAGTTGGGGTTCTGAAAGCCGACGGCATGGCCTCGGCAACCGCAGAGGGTCCAGGTAATCCGGTCTTCATCATGGGATCCAGCACGGGACGCGATGGCATTCATGGTGCATCGCTTCTTGCATCTCGCGAGTTCGACGAGGAAACCGAAAACATGCGTCCAACAGTGCAAGTAGGCGACCCATTTGCAGAGAAGCTACTGTTGGAAGCCTCGCTTGAGCTCATCCAGGCAGGCGTTGTTGTTGGAATGCAGGACATGGGTGCCGCTGGTATCTCCTGCTCGACAGCTGAAATGAGCGCAAAGGGTAATGTTGGAATGAGAATCGATCTCGATATGGTGCCTCTTCGTGAGGAAGGTATGAGCGCCTACGAAATCATGCTTTCAGAGTCTCAAGAGCGTATGCTCGTTGTTGTTGAGAAGGGCAAAGAAGCACAGGCCATCGCAGTATGTCAGAAATGGGATGTTCCATTTGTGCAGATCGGCGAAGTAACCGATGATAGTCTTGTCTCCATTTCACGCCATGGCAAACTTGTTTCGTGTATCCCGGCCCAGTCTCTTGTGCTTGGCGGCGACGCTCCCGTGTACGTTCGTGAGCAGAAGCGTCCAGCATATCTCGACATAACACAACATGTTGTTGACCATGGTCCGGTTCTCTCGGCCGCCGACATCACCAGTACGTTGCGCAATCTTGTGTCGAGTCCGACGATTGCGAGCAAACGTTGGGTCTATGAGCAGTACGACTCGCAAGTAGGCGACAATACCGTTATGCGCTCCGATGGCGATGCTGCGATCTTGCGCATCAAGGAACTGCCAGGGCAGGCCGTGGCGGTGACAACTGACTGCAATAGTCGATATGTCTATCTCAATCCACATCGAGGCGGCATAAGCGCAGTGGCCGAAGCAGCGCGGAATTGCGTCTGTGTTGGTGCCGAGCCCGTGGCAATTACGAACTGTTTGAATTTTGGCAACCCTTACGATCCGGAAGTATACTATCAGTTTGCCGAGGCCATACGTGGCATGGGCGACATGTGCCGCGCGCTCGATACTCCCGTTACTGGTGGAAACGTGAGCTTCCACAACGAGTCTCAGAGCCATGCGGTGTATCCAACACCAACAATCGGCATGCTTGGTCTTATCGACGATGTATCGAAGACTGTGGGTAACAGCTTTACTCAAGAAGGCCAAACAATCGTCTTGTTGGGTTGGCAGCGTGACGAACTAGGGGGATCAGAGTATCAGAAGATCACCACTGGCAAGATCACTGGCGATGCCCCTTTCATCGACATTGACGAGGAATGCCGTCTGCAAAAGGCTACACTTGAAGCCATTCGTGCTGGACTTGTAACCGCTGCACACGACTGCGCTGAAGGGGGCCTGTTGGTCGCAGTGAGCGAGATGACGTTGCGCAACGGAGTTGGAGCGGTCATGAACTGGCCGTTTTCGTTGCATGCCGCAGCGTTGTTTGGAGAAGCACAGAGCCGCATTATCGCTGCTGTTCCAGAAGATAAGCTTGCGGCCTTGCATGCTTGCGCACAGAAGCATAACGTGCCTGTTGTTGTGCTCGGTGTCACAGGTGGAGAGTCTGTTGAGCTTGTGAACATCTGCACGATGAACGTTGGCGAGCTACGCATGTCCTATGAACAAGCACTTCCAGCACTGCTAACTAACAAAGATTGATCTATGAATCTCCCGAGCGTTATTGGCCAAAACTTACATGAGCTGCTCGTCAAGCCCTGGACACTGACTCTTCCAACTGTCATTGCGCGGGTCTCGCTAGGGGCCCTTCTGATCCATCACGGCTCGAACAAAGTATTTGGTGGTGTATCCGGACTGGCCGGTCACTTGGCATCTCTTGGGTGGCCAATGGCCACCGTTCAAGCCTATCTAGCATCATACACTGAGTTCCTCGGTGGAGTATGCCTTGTTGTTGGACTTTTCACCAGGCTTTCAGCGGTGTTCAACGTTGGTCTGTTTGCGGTTATCGTCTTTGTGTTTCACGGCGCAGACACGTTCAGCGACAAAGAGCCGGGTCTGATGTTTCTTGTCTTGAGCGTCATCGTATTGTTGCTCGGACCTGGTAGGGTAAGCGTTGACAACTTCCTGTTTAAGAAAAACGCAGCGCGCGAGCAGGCTTGATACGTCGAGCCACGAGCATTGGCAACAATGCAACGGCGACCGTCAAGCCAATGATTCCCATGGCGACTAGGATCATCAAACCGGGCTCAAAGGCAACCGGCAGACTCGACACATAGTACAGGCTACTGTCAAGTTTGATGAGAGCAAATGTGCTTTGTACGTACCAGAACGCAGTTGTAAGCATGAATCCAGAGCTTACGCCGATCACGGCCGACACTACTGCTCTGACGAGTACAACAAGTCCTATGCGCGAGGCGCTCATCCCGAGCGTCGCCAAAATGGCTATTGATTTGACCTTTTGAACGATCATTAGCAAAAGCGACGAAACGATAGATACGACTGCTACCAGTGATAGCAGCCCGAGCACGATTGGAATGGGCTTGCGTTGAAGTTCAATCCAGCCCCATATCCCTTGAAAGACCTCTTTGTAGGTCGCGGCGAAGACCGAAGAGCTCCACCGGGAGCGGATCTGCTGCGCGAGTGAAGAAGCACTGTCGGTGTTGTGTGCAGTAACAAGTATTGCAGAAGATGCAGAATGATGAGCAGCAGAGAACGACCGCAAAGAATCAATGTCTAGCAGTGCTACGTTATCGTCCTGCATGCCCATACCAGTTTGAAATGTTGCAACGATAGGTATGCGACGGACGGCTGGAACAGTAGCCGAATGCTGCTGCATGATCAACGTCACTGTGTCACCATTTTTCGCGCCCAAGCGGGAAGCGACCCCACATCCGATGATCAATCCGAAACCGCTTCGTAAACCCACATCACGTGGCGTAACAACATCCGAAAGCAGCGATGCTCTCTTTCTGTTGATGCCATGAAGCATGACACCATCGATCTGACCCTGAAACTTGATCAGTGCCTCACGCTCTAGGATGACGGAGACATCACGGACCTGGGGCATTCGTAGTAGCTCCGAGGTTAGTTTGCTGGTCTCGTCAAAGTCGACACTTATCTGCGAGCGCACAACGACATCTGATGTGAACCTAGTTGCTGTTGTAACGATCGTGTCTGAATATCCTTGAAGGATACTAAGCGCGATGCAGACTGCCGAATAACCAACCGTAATGCTCAGTGTTGTCATCAACGTTGTAAAACGCGTAAAGACATCCTTGCGAAGCGAGGAAGAAAAACGCTGAGCAAGAAAGAGTTCTACCATCATCGGCGAGGCTCTTACTCGTTCGGTGAATAATCGTAAAAACCGCGTCCAGACTTCCTGCCATGAAGTCCAGCATCCACCATCTGCTGCTGCATGAGCGATGGTGTGAATCGTGGTTCAAGAAAGAACTGCTGCCATTGCGACTTTGTCACATCCAGATTAACGTCTACTCCTATGAGATCCATTAGCTCGAATGGGCCCATTTTGAATCCGAGACCCTTGATAAGAGTGTCAACAGTCTCAACAGTGCTTGCCCCCTCCATTACGATGCGCTGCGACTCGTTGTAGTAGTTTCTGGCTATCCGGTTTACGATAAAGCCAGGTGCATCCTTGGCAACCACAGGTGTCTTACCGAGGTCCTTAGCAAATTCAACGCACACGTCGACGGTATGCTGAGAAGTACGAGGACCACGAATAACTTCGACAAGCTTCATGATGTGGGCAGGATTGAAGAAATGCAGGCCTGCAAATCGATCAGGTCGCTGAAGCGTTCGTGCGATGGATGCAATGCTGATCGACGAGGTATTGGACGTGAGAATGCACTCTTCGCTGACGGCGGCTTCGAGCGCCTGAAACAGGGAATGCTTGATATCAAGGACTTCTGCTACAGCCTCGATGATGATGTCGCAATCTTTCAATAAGCCAACATCATCTCCGCCATCAAGAACAACAGAAGCAAACGCCTCGGCAGACATCTTGCCTTTTTCTACCGACTTCGCCAGCTGGCCTTTGACATACGTCACGGCCGAATCAACTGCGCCTTGGTGGATATCGAAGAAAACTACACGGTGACCAACCAAAAGAGACGCTATCGCAATTCCGCGCCCCATAGTGCCAGCTCCGCAGATACCGATGATCATGATATCACTCCGAGCTCTCGACCTACTGAACCAAACGCCTGTATCGCCTTGTCAAGGTGCTCTCGTGTGTGAGCTGCAGACACTTGGACACGAATACGTGCCTTGCCCTTCGGAACAACCGGATAGAAGAACCCGATCACATAGATTCCATGATCTAGGAGCTTGTTTGCCATGGCCTGAGCGAGCGGCGCGTCATAGAGCATGACCGGGGTGATCGGATGGGTTCCGGGCACGATGTCGAATCCCAACTTCGACATGCCTTCCCGGAAGTAGGCTGTGTTCGACTCAAGAGTATCACGCAGTTCTGTTGTGGTGCTCAGAAGGTCCATCACCGCAATGCCAGCACCTACGATGGAAGGGGGTAGGGAATTTGAAAAGAGATACGGACGAGAACGTTGGCGAAGCATATCTATGATCTGCTTGCGTCCTGTTGTAAATCCTCCGATACCCCCACCAAGCGCTTTACCAAGAGTTCCTGTGATAATGTCGACACGTCCTGTGACACCGCAGTGTTCAACCACACCACGCCCATGCTTGCCCATAAAGCCCATGGAGTGACACTCGTCAACCATCGTTAAAGCTTGGTATTGATCAGCCAGGTCACAGATCTTGTCTAAAGGGGCAATCGTTCCATCCATCGAAAACACTGCATCGGTGACGATCAATATGGTGCGAGCACCATCGGCACGCGCCTGACGCAATTGCGTTTCGAGATCATCCATGTTGCATGACTCGTATCGGTATCTGCGCGCTTTGCACAGGCGGACGCCATCAATGATAGATGCGTGATTAAGAGCATCTGAGATGATCGCATCCTCCTCAGAAAGAAGAGGCTCGAACACTCCACCATTGGCATCAAAGCATGCAGCATAGAGAATTGTATCATCAGTGCCGCAGAAGGATGCAATCTTCTGCTCAAGCTCACGGTGAATATCCTGCGTTCCACAGATGAAGCGCACACTGGACATACCGAAGCCGTGGCTGTCGAGATACGCCTTAGCAGCCTCAATAACTTTGGGATGAGATGATAACCCCAGGTAGTTATTGGCACAGAAGTTCAGCACTGGCTCCGTGCCACCCTGAACCGTTATCTCAGGGCCCTGGTGTGATGTGATGATGCGTTCGCGTTTGTACAAGCCAGCTTCATCAATTGCGGTGAGTTCAACGGTCAACCGGTCGAGAAACGATGCGTCCATGTGATTCCTTTTTCGTGCAATTTGAGGCAAATATCGGTCGTAAATTGCGAACTCGTGTAACGGAACTCTGTTGTAGTGTTCTCCGTTGCGTTAAGCGACTCGATAATTTGATCTACGTACCATAACAGGTCACGCCAGTCATGCGGAAAACCAACATCTTTCTTGTACTTGCTTTCGTTCTTTTTTCGTTTCAAGCCTACGCCGTGGAGACCGAGTACGAGCGTGTGCGTAACGCCATGCAGAAGGCCCTTGAACAGCCGAACGAAGACGGCACACCAAGAGTAAGTAAGCAGTTCCGCCGTTGGGAGTGGTTTTGGCAAGGACGTTTGCACAGTGATGGAACCTTCCCACGCCCATCACTTTACCTTTCCGAATTGCAGAAAATCAATGACCGCAAGCCCTTTGAGTCGGCGCAAGCCCCAAAAGTTTGGAAAGAGCTAGGCCCAATAGCGCCGGACATGCCCAACGAAACGTCAACTTGGAACGGTATTGGCCGTGTCAACGTGATCGAGATTTCACCAGCGGATCCCAACGTTCTCTTTGCCGGATCTGCCTCAGGGGGCATATGGAAGACAACGAACGGTGGTACACTTTGGACCCCGATCAATATTCCTGTGGTCCCAGTTATGGGAATCAGCGACATTGTGATTTCGACAAAGAACCCGTCCGTGATCTATGCGGCTACAGGTGATGCCAACGGCGCAAGGCCAGGTGATCTGACCGGGTATGCAGCGTTTTCATATGGAATTCTGAAATCGACGGATGGCGGTACCACCTGGAACATCACTGGAGCGGCTTACGATGCTTCACAGAACGCGGTTGTTTGTCGTCTGTGGGTTGATCCACGTGATGAGAATGTGATTCTAGCAGCAACGTATTCTGGGATGCTTCGCTCAACTGATGGCGGAAAATCTTGGCGTCAACAAGCTTCAGGAACCTACAAAGACTTGATCGGCAATCCATCACTGCCCTCCGTGTTGTATGCATCGACGTATGCGCTCAATGGTGGTGCACAGATACAGAGGTCAACAGACGGTGGTTTGAAGTGGGATGCTGTCTATACAATTCCCAATGCCAACCGTATTCGACTTTCGGTAACAAAGGCGAACGCAAATGTGGTTGCTGCCGTTGCATCGAACTACCAATCACAAGGAATGGAAGGCGTTTACAAGTCAACTGACGCCGGCACAACGTTTACCAAACTTCCGACAAATCTGAACCTGCTGGGATGGAATGCTGATGGTCGCGACAGCCGTGGACAAGGATTTTATGACCTTGCGATGGAAGTCTCTCCAACCAATGCAAACGTGATGTTTGTTGGCGGGGTTAACATCTGGAGAACCACGAACAACGGGTCTTCATGGGTCTTGTCGGCACACTGGACGGGAGCTGGTAATACGCCCTGGGTTCACGCCGATCATCACTACTTCAAGTTCCATCCAACACAGAATCGACTCTTTTCCACACATGACGGGGGAATAGCGCGGTCGACAGATCAGGGTATCTCTTGGCGCGACATGAGCAACGGGATGAAGATCCAGCAGTACTATGGCCTTGCAACGTCGAACATTAACCCTAGCCTTGCCATCGCTGGAGCACAGGACAACGGCACCGCTTTGTCTAAGAACAATGGGTCTTCGTTTGTACACACACTTGATGGCGATGGCATGATGGCTGCCATCGACTACGTTGATCCATCAATCATGTACGGTAGTCAGTACTATGGCTCATTCTGGCGGACAACTAACCAGGGTTCAAACTGGACTTTTTCATCGAATCAGAATGCGCGAGGCGAAAGCAGAGCCGCATGGGTTGCACCAATCGCAGCCGACCCCAAGACGCAAGGAACAGTATACATCGGCTACGGTAACGTCTACAAGAGCACAAATGCTGGCTCTTCATGGACAAGGATCTCCAACATTGCTTCGTCAGTACCAACGCGTTGGATTGCGGTAGCGCCGTCAGACCCACGACACATCTACGTAGCCTTCGACAATGCCTTGTGGTTCACAACGAATGGTGGCACGAATTGGCAACAGCAAACTGGTCTCAGCGGTTTTATCATGGGCATAGAAGTGCACCCGACCGATCCCAAGACGTACTTCGTAGCCATAGGGGGCTTCTCAGCCGGCCAGAAGCTGATGCGTGTCTCGAACGGTACGGTTACGAACATCACCGGGTCCGGTCTTCCAAACGTTCCCTGCAACACCGTTGTCTATCAACGTGGTGGGACGAATAGGCTGTTTGTTGGTACCGACCTTGGTGTCTTCTTCTCGGATGAAAATTCAGGATTTTGGCAACCGTATGGCACAGCCATACCGCCAGTGATGGTGAGTGCAATGAGGCTCATCCCAACGACGAATACATTGCGCATTTCAACGTATGGACGTGGCATATGGGAGATAGATGTACGTCAGTGCACAGCAACAACACCGACAGTGAAAGCGCTTACGGCAGTAACTGTATGTGCCGGTGACTCGGTGGTACTTGAAGCTAACGCAGGATACACATCATATCGGTGGTCAAACGGTGATACAAACCGCCGCGTTGTCCTTCGGTCAACAAATGCATCAGGCACGTATAGTGTGGGTGTAGAAGACGCTAATGGTTGCCGTGCTGTCTCGACACCACAGACGGTCACAATCAACAAAGCGCCATCGAAGCCCCTTGTCAGTATTGTCGGCAAAGACTCTCTCCGCTCAACAGCATTTGGCGGTGTGAGCGTGTTTCAGTGGTATCGCGACGGTGTGAAGATAGAGGGTGCTACGTCACGTGTGCTTGTTACCAATCTTGCTGGCTCGTACTCGGTTGAGGTATTTACAGCTGAGGGCTGCTCAACGATGTCTGATCAGTTTACCTATAACCCGAACGTTACATCCGTTCATGATTGGGCTGGATCGTCACTGCTAACTGTTGCACCGCAGCCAGCGACTGACCATGTCAGTGTTAGCCTACCTCATTGGACGTCCCGTACGCTTGAAGCTTACTCGCTTTCGGGAGCAATGCTCGCGGCGATCACCCTTCCGGATGACCAAACATCATTCAAGCTCGAGACTGGCACGTGGGCAACGGGCTCATACATTGTGCGGGTGATGTCGCCGCAGGGAACTGCTTCAGCTGCTGTTGTAAAGCAATAGGCAAGACTTACGAAATGCTCTGACGGACCCGTTTGGTGTATTCTCGAATGGCCGTCATCGCATCTGAAGAATGCTCCGTCATGTGATTGTGCACCCAGACAGCTGCAATAAGGTGCGTGAGCCTTTCACCATCGTCAATACCGGGAACCTCTATAGCAAGTGGCTGCTCTTCCATGAGGGCAGTTTCTGCATTCTGTAGTTCTTCTTTGGTAAACGTGTCTACCAGCTGACGTATCGAACCTATATTCATGCCTTCACCTTCTCAAGCATCGCAACTACTGTCTCCTCTTTTGCTGTGGCTGTTCCTTCTAGCAGCAAACCACCTTTGAACACAGCAAAGAAGGGAAGGTTGTCAACGGCCGCTCGTTGGCGTGCGTCCGGGCAGATCTCAGCATTGACCTCAAGAAACTGCACATCTGAGAAGCGTTCATCGTTACTTAAACGCGTGTACTTAGGTGCAAAGAGCTTACACGAACCACACCAATCAGCGAAATACTTAACTATGATCGCGTTGCCCGTGGCAACATATTGTGCGAACTGCTCATCGTTCACGGCGGTAACTGACATGTAGGTGTTCCTTGTTTGTTGTATGTAAAATCGCGCCTACCGACGCATAACCTTGTCAAATCGTTTTTCCATCGACAGCCGTCCCTGAATAAATACTCGGTAGGCTGATTCATCCTCGTACATAGCATCGTTGCGCACCTGATCCCGAACCGCTTGCAATCGCTCCGAAACATTCTGTACGATTTGCCGCACTCCCATTCGTCCATCATGCATGAGTGGCTCTCCAAAGCGCACCCAGCAAGCAGGACGCTGCTCCCGCAGGTGTTCATAGCGAAGGGCTACGGGGACAATTCTGCAAGCACCAAGATATCCTGCAAGAATCCCGATACCTGGCTCACATGCCATCGTGGGGACATCCTGGTGTATCAGCTGACCTTGGGGAAACATCCAAAGTGACTTGTTGGTGCCCCGAATGAGTTGCGCGGCATATCGAATGGCATACAATGCATTTGCCGAATCCTCCCGCACGACACTGAACATCCCAATACGAGAGAAGAAGGAGTACTTACTGAGCTGCTTGTATTCCATCATGCCATATGCGTCGAGTCCATATTGACCTAAGGAGAGTTCGATTGTAAGAGCAGCATCCCACCAGGAAGCGTGCGTACATGCATAGATCGTAGGAACTTCACTACGATTGGGCAAAACTGCATCTGCATGAACGTTTTCCTCGCCAGCAACAATCGCCGAGTGGAAGTGCCGTCGAATGGTCCAACGAAAGTACGCGTGCCAGAACGCCTTGCTCAACCGATCAGGACGAGCAGGCACAAACTCTGAGGGCATCGTGGTTAGATTTGCCATAGTTACTGAAAGCTACACTTCGTGGAACGGAATTCAAACCGAGTATTAGTTGGAATGTCGGGTGGCGTGGATTCAAGTGTCGCCACCGGTCTTCTTGTGGAACAAGGATATGATGTCATCGGCATCACGATCAAGACCTACAAGTATGAAGACGTTGGCGGCAATGTTGGTAATGACTCTTCATGCTGCTCTCTCGACGGCATCAATGATGCACGTCGTATCGCGCTTCAGCTTGGTATTCCGCACTATACAGTGGATTTCTCCGAGACGTTCAAAGAGCAGATCATCAACTATTTCGTTGATGACTATCTGGCCGGTAACACGCCCAACCCCTGTGTGAAGTGTAACCGACAGATAAAGTGGGCCGAGATGTTGCGAAAGGCTAATTCTCTTGGTGCCGAATACATCGCAACCGGACACTATGCCCAGATCATGTACGATCAAGAGACTGGACGCCGTTGGATTCGACGTAGCGACGACCCCCAGAAGGATCAATCGTACATGCTGTGGGGAGTCCGTCAGGAACATCTGGCACGCACGATATTCCCATTGGCAGGATTCACAAAGCCGCAATCTCGTGCAGAAGGCAGTCGCCTTCAACTTGATATTGCCTCGAAGCCCGAGTCATATGAAATATGCTTCATTCCAGACAACGACTACCGTCGATTTCTCCGTGATGCGCGCCCCGATATCGACGCCACAATAGGCCGAGGAGACTTCGTTCTTGATGGCAAGGTAATCGGGCAGCACGAGGGCTATCCATTCTATACCGTCGGACAGCGCAAGGGGCTTGGTATAGCTCACAGCGAGCCACTGTACGTGTTGAATGTACTGCCCAACCAGAATGTCATCGAACTTGGCACCGAAGAACAACTCGATGCCAGACAACTTGTAGCACATTCGGTGAACATGCAGAAGTACGCGGATTTGCGTGAACCTCGTCGGTTCAAGGTTAAGATTCGGTATAAAGACGAAGGTGCAATGGCCTTATGCCACACAGACGAAGAAGGTTTCCTGCATGTGACGTTCGATGAACCTCGAAGAGCGATCGCTCCTGGCCAGTCGGTAGTTATGTACGAAGACGACGATGTAGTCGGTGGTGGCATCATCGCTGAACATCAGGTGTAAACGAAAACGGCGCATCACCACTGGGGTAATGCGCCGTCCAACAATCTTTCTGTTACCGAGAAACGTTAGTGCTTGGCTAGATACGATGCAACTCCATCGTGTGTGTCCTTAAGACCATCGGCACCTGGTTTCCAGTTCGCCGGGCAAACTTCGCCCTTGGCTTCGAAGAAATGAAGCGCGTCGACCATGCGCATGGCTTCGTCAACACTTCGACCAAGAGGGAAGTTGTTAACGACCTGATGCTGTACGATACCATCTTTGTCGATCAGGAATAAACCGCGGTAGGCAATAAGCTCGTTGGTTGCTGCCAGTTCGCCATCTTCGTTATACTCATAGGTTCCGGCAAGCACATCATAGTTCGACGCAATAGTCTTGTTTGTGTCTGCTACGATTGGGTATGTAACTCCTTGGATACCACCGTGTGACTTTGGTACCTGCAACCATCCCCAGTGTGACTGCTCCGTGTCTGTTGAGCATGCAACGACGGCAACACCCTTCGCCTCAAACTCAGCGAGCTTTTCCTGAAAAGCATGCAGCTCCGTTGGACAAACAAACGTAAAATCCTTTGGATAGAAGAAGAACAGTACATGCTTCTTCCCGAGATATTGATCGAGTGAGAAATTCTCGACGATCTCTCCACCGTCGATCACAGCTTGTGCTGAGAAGCGAGGGGCGCGCTTTCCTACTAGTACGGCCATGTTGGTACCCTTTGTTGAAACAAGAAACGTGAAATAATCGTGTGTAACTGGCGATGTATGACGATAAGGGGCTAGTTTTGTTGGCTCATGATTCCAGAACAACGACCCTTTACTCTCGAGGCAACTGACGTACAAACCAGTGCTCGGGCCGGCAAACTACGAACGGCACACGGAGAAATAGCCACACCGATCTTCATGCCCGTTGGCACGCAAGGCGCCGTTAAGGCCATGGATCATCAAACTCTGCGTGCGCTCGATGTACCGATCATTCTTGCCAATACCTACCACATGTACCTGCGTCCAGGAACGGAAACGCTCAAGGCCATGGGGGGGCTTCACAAATTCAGTACATGGGATCGGCCGATCTTAACCGATAGTGGTGGATTTCAGGTGTTCTCGCTAAAAGACCTGCGTAAGATGCGTGAAGAGGGTGTTGTGTTTCAATCACACCTCGACGGATCCCGTCACCTGTTCACTCCAGAGAATGTGGTGGATACGCAACGTGCCATCGGGTCCGATATCTTCATGGTCCTCGACGAATGCACGCCATATCCAGCCAGCTATACTGAGGCCCGTACGTCGATGGAACTCACACTGCGGTGGGCCAAGCGCGGCTTGGATCATCATCGTTCCACCCCGTTCTTGTATGGGCATCATCAACTTCAGTTCGGTATCGGCCAAGGCAGTATCTACCAAGATCTGCGCGCACAGTGCATGGACGAACTCGTTGCGATGGATTTCGATGGATATGCCATCGGCGGGTTAAGTGTCGGGGAGCCTGCCGAACACATGTACGAAATCACAGGTTTGTCAACAGAGCGAATGCCGATAGAAAAAGCACGTTACCTTATGGGGGTGGGCACGCCAGAAAACATCTTGCGCTGCATCGGGCTGGGTGTTGATATGTTCGACTGCGTAATGCCAACACGGAACGCCAGAAACGGCACCTTGTTCACTACAAAAGGTCGTGTGAACATCAAGAACGCCACTTGGAAGCAACGCGATGAACCCATAGATGAGCTGATTGGTGTACCGAGCAGTGCCAACTATTCTATGGCGTATCTTCGCCATCTCATCAATGCCGGTGAGATTTTAGGTCTGATGATCGCCACGGCACAGAACATTGGACTTTATATGTGGCTCGTACGTCAGGCACGTGAAAAAATTCTCGACGGTACATTTCGTCAATGGTCACTCGAGATGATCGAACAACTCAATCAACCAAGAACGTAAATCCAAACTCAATCTTCGGAGAAACACATGCTGCATCTTTTTCTTATGACACCACCACAAAATGCCGGCGGTGGAGCTGGCGATCAGTTGATGTCCTTTTTGATCATGTTTGGCCCCCTGATCGCCATCATGTATTTCATGATCATTCGGCCACAGCAAAAACGTGCCAAACAACAGCAAGCATTGATCTCTTCTGTCAAGAAGGGCGATGCTGTTACCATGTCGGGCGGCATGCATGGTACTGTCAATGATATCGACGATTCAACAGTGACCGTAACGATTGCACCAAACTGCCATGTAAAGTTTGAAAAGTCGTCCATCGCCAACGTCTCTTCAAAGTAACATCACCCCATGCTTGATACGATTCAAGAAGCACTCGATGAGCTTCGCAGCGGCAGGTGCATTATCGTTGTCGATGATGAGGACCGTGAAAACGAAGGCGATCTGATCTGCTCAGCAGAGCTGTGCACAGAGGCCAACATCAATTTCATGGCCTCACATGGCAAGGGGCTTATCTGTGTCAGCGTTACAGAACAACGGGCCAAGGAGCTACAACTGCCGCTCATGGTCACCGACAACACAGCGCTTCACGGCACCAGGTTTACGATCAGTATCGATTACAGTCATGGGACTACATCAGGTATCTCGGTTCATGACCGCACTGCAACCGTGCGTGCTATGGCAGATGATACCGTGAGTCCTGACGACTTTGCACGCCCAGGTCACATTTTCCCGCTTATCGCCGTAAATGGTGGAGTTCTCCGCAGAGCAGGACATACCGAGGCTGTTGTGGATCTTATGTCACTAGCTGGACTCAAACCAGTGGGTGTGCTGTGCGAGATTCTCAACGACGACGGTTCGATGGCAAGGGTTCCGAATCTCCTCGAGATGGCCCAAAGACACAACCTCAAGATGATATCTGTTCAGGACCTCATTGCCTTCCGCCGACGCACTGAACAACTTGTTGCCATGGTAGCCGAGGCAAAGCTGCCCAGTGATTTCGGTGACTTTACACTGCGGGTCTTTGAGAATCGCCTCGATAGCAAAGAACACGTTGCGATCATCAAAGGAGACATTGCCGATGGTTCACCGGTGCTGGTTCGTGTACACAGCGAGTGTTTAACGGGCGACATCTTTGGTTCGCGGCGCTGTGACTGTGGTCCGCAACTCCATGCGGCCCTCGAGATGCTCGAACGGGAGGGGCGGGGAGTTGTTCTCTACATGCGTCAGGAAGGGCGCGGAATCGGTCTTGTGAACAAGATCAAAGCCTATGCTCTCCAGGAACAAGGACTCGACACTGTGGAGGCCAACACCCACCTTGGATTTCCGCCTGATCCTCGTGATTATGGTATCGGGGCTCAAATTCTTCATGCTCTTGGCGTGCGTCAGATGCGCCTTATGACGAACAATCCCAAGAAACGGGTTGGGTTGCAATCGCACGGTCTCGAGGTGGTAGAACTGGTACCACTTGAGATTGCTCCCAATGCAGATAATCAGCAGTATTTAGAAACAAAGCGCGACAAGATGGGGCACTTGCTACGACACTTGTAAATGGCCTCTTGCAGGGGGCTACCCCGTTGCTTAGATTAGGACGTTAACAGGAACAAAGCCGCCTTGCGGCTTTGTTTTTTTTATCAATTCACCACAAGATATCGTTTACAAAAGGATAGTTCAATGGCTGGGGACGCAGTTTACCTTACCAAGGAATACCTGTTACAACTACAAGCAGAGTTACAAGAGCTCACCACCAACGGTCGCCGTGATATCGCACAGAAGATTGCCGAAGCTCGCTCTCACGGCGATCTCTCGGAGAATGCCGATTACGATGCCGCCAAGCATGCTCAGGAGTTGCTAGAGATTCGTATTTCCAGGATGCAGACAACTCTGGCCAAGGCACAAGTGATTGACAGCAAAGACTTTCCAGACGACAAGGTCTATATCCTTTCGAAAGTCAAGCTCATGAACAAGAAGGTAAACAAAACCATCGAATACCAAATGGTCTCACCAGAAGAGGCAGACTTTGAGCAAAACAAGCTCTCAGTAACAAGTCCGCTTGGGAAAGCCCTGCTCGGTAAGACAGTTGGGGATGTCATCGAAACCAAGGTTCCAGCAGGT
>CANGZU010000009.1 GCA_947458785.1 Ignavibacteria bacterium | reverse complement strand
GGGATCTCGAGCAACAGTGCGACGTCGCTCGATCGTGACATCCCTCAGTCAACAGAGCATTGCACCTCACGAGGAACCTTGGTAGGCCACCCTCTCTACTGTGATATGCGTCAGATACTTATCAACACGAACGTTGTGCAGATCGTTGCTGAAGACGTTGACAGCACAACAAGGACGCCCGAAGACGAATGCATAGCACCCCAAGTTCTCATGTCAACGATAGAATCAGGAAGCCTCAACAACGTCACCCCTTGGGGCACGATCTTCGATGGAAGCAATACTATGGCAGATGTCATCTCCGCCTGGATGTCCTGGTTTGCTGCTACAGTGGTTGATTCACTACATCAGCCGACACTTTTGAGTCAGCAACATGTCGATGCACTGAACACGTTTGCAGACCTATCTCGGGAAGGGATAATCGACACTGATCGCCAACTGCAATCCATGTTCATAAGGGGGCAACTCGGCATGTATGTTGGACAGGCCTCGATACTTCGGCGTATCACTCCCGGGTTAAACAGTACGTTACGGATGATGCCGCTGTGTGGCTTAACACCCAATCAGAGGGTTCGTGATCGCTTGACCGTCACGATGGCAACTATCACAAAACACTGTAGAGACACGGCAACCGCTTATCAGATTCTAAAGACTCTCAAAACCTGCGCCACGGTGCAGTTTCGAGGTGGATTCCCAACCACAGTTTCGTTTTGGAAAGGGGCAGCCGCAAGCAACGATTCACGCTTGCGCGTGGTGGCTGCGCGAGTTGCGCGAAGTGTGCCATTGCCTGCTATCCGATCATGGTCTGAAGTGAGCGAGGATATCAACCAAGCATATATGCGAGTAGTCTTGGGAGAGGCAGAGCCAAAGCCATCGCTCGATCGCGCTCAAAGTGAACTACTGGAATCTCTAGAGCCATGATCATGCACGTGCAACTGTTGGTCTTGATGACTCTTGTGATTGCTACTACTGAAGTGGGAGCTCAACAAAGGTCTGTAACGATCAGTGGTAGGATCGTAGAGGACTCGACATTACGCCCCCTCGGTTTTGCGCGGGTTAGAGATCTGTCGGCGAAGAACTCTGTCTTGGCAGACAAGTACGGGAGATTTTCACTGCGAATCACGCCAGTTACAACCGACAGTTCGACGATCGTTATCACGCTGCTTGGCTACGGTACAGATACCATCAGAGTACCTATGCGGGATACAACGATTGTTGTTTCGCTGGTACCACGCACAATGCGCACATCGGAAGTCGTAGTGTCTGCCGAGGACCCAGCACGGCAGATCATGAGGCAGGTACTTGCCAGAAAGCGCGATCAGGAATCTCGCTTACAAAGCTATACCTACATGCTTTATACGAAGTTCATTGCCACCACTGACACAACAACTGCCCTTCGGAGCACAGGCAGAGGCGATTCAACGATCGTTAGCATACTCGAGTCGTTTTCCAAAGGTTACTTCAAGCAAAAGGACAACTACTATAACGAGATCATTCAGCGCCGTCAGACCGCGAATGTTCCGTCGCAGGCAAACACCGTTACCTTCGGCACCAATCTCAATGCCTTCGAAGACGTCGTCACAATCCTGGGTGAAGAGATCGACTCACCGTTTGCGAGCGATGCCCTTGATGTCTATGACTTCACCCTTCGAACGCGTGATGACGATGACACCGTAAAACTCGAGGTGCATCCCAAGAGCCCCTTGCGCAGGGCGTTTGACGGATATGTATACATTGACCAGCAGACGCACACGCCCGTTGAAGTGCAGCTTATCCCGACCCCCTCTGTGAATCTGCCATTCGATGCACAGCTTACCTATCGCCAGACCTTCCAACTTCAAGATAGCATGGTAGTTCCCGAAGCTCTTTCGATCGAAAGTACACTTGAGGCATCCTTGTTCTGGATCATCTCGCCAAGGCTCGACATTGACATCGACACCTATTGTTATGACTATCAGATTAACCCAGGAATTCCTGATTATCTGTTTGACCAAAAGCGTGTTGAGATCTTACCAGAAGCCACCGTTTTCGATTCCAGCTACTGGAGCGTAAACACCAAGCTTCCCCTGCAGCCGGAGGAGGAGCTCGCTTATCAAGAGATCAACACGTTTGTCAACAACCCTGATAGTCTCGAGAGCTCCTTGTTGAACCGCTTCTTCGCGCCCATACGTCGCGGACTAGCAGCTCTGCGACGTCCGCCGTTTACGGGGTTTGATGATATCATCCGATACAACAGCATTCATGGTCTCTACCTTGGTGTGGGACTATCACATCGTATTGAGGGTGTGTTTGACACCAAACTCACTGGGGGATATGGTTTCAGTGACAACCACTGGTACTACACGGGCAGTATCTCGTTACCATTTGATGCTCGTGAGAAGCTGCGACTGTCAGTTTCCCATGGCAGGGAACTCATCAGACGAGACAATCCCAATCTTGTCCGTCAGAACCTCATCGCGGTAACGACGCTGCTCTTCGGAAACGACTACGGTGATTATTACTACAGCACTGGGTCAACACTAGGACTATCCTACAGTTGGGGTCAGCTCAGGTTCCTCGGACAAGATCAGTTTATTCGTCCGAGCAGTTTTGTTTTGCGCTATCGTTCGTCCGATGATCGCTCGGCCGAGTCATCATTGTCGTACTTCCATTTACTGCCTCGCCGCGGCTCACAGCGTTTGAATCCCAGCATTGCTGAGGGGAGATACGTCTCATTATCAGGCGAGCTATCCTTGGATTACTTCCCATTTCGGCGAGTCTCGCGCAGTGGTTTAAACGTCAGCATTGAAACGGCAGATGCAGGGATACTCGGAGGAGATCATTCGTTCTCATTGCTCAACTGGCAAGGATTTGTGCGAACTGCGACTCTTCCGCTGTGGACACTTGATGTTTCTATCTCCGGGAGCTGGTCATGGGGAGCAGTGCCCCCTCAACGCTTCATGAGTACTGAGTCCGGACTGAACGGCATTGCCGTCGGAAATGCGTTTCGAGGAATGAGCGTCAAGGAATTTTACGGAGATCGTTCATTCGTGATGACCATGAGCCACAATTTTGGCGAGGTCATTCCTGGTGTATTGCGCATTCCTAACATCGCATCATTTGGTCTCGAGTTCATCGTCTTTGGAGGGTTTGCCTGGACATCGTTTTCTGATGACACACGTGAGCGATACAAACCTCTCTTGCAGTCAACTGTTACAACTGCAGATCGATTCTACTACGATGCCGGCTTGAGCATCAACCGTCTGTTGATCTTTCTTCGACTCGATATCAACGCGCGCCTGTCACAACGCGACAAACCAGAATTCCGAATCACTATCGGAAACGCGCTGTTTTAACTACCAGGATCCTCGAGCATCCACATCGATTGCAACTCTGACATCAGATGCACCATGCTTTGAGGTATACTCGTTGATCATAGCCCGCAGATAAGACCTACAAACCTGTCCAGAGGGATCAAGCTGCTTATCGTTTTTAATGACGATAATCCTGCGATAGACATTACGCACTCGGGGCACCGAAGGAGGGCTTGCAGGATAGCACGTAAGTGTAGGTTCATTTTTCGGAAGTAATGCATGAAGAATCTCGGCATGTTGTTGGGCTAAGTGTTCCAATGAGGACTTAACCTCAACAACGATAAACCGGGCGAATGGGGGATACACGACTTCGCGGCGTGTTGCATACTCGGATTCGTACCATGTGAGCAACACGTTCTGATTGCGCTCTCCTTGCTGACACATTTGCATAGTGGGGTGCTCTGGTGCGAATGACTGCAACAACACAGAGCCGGGCTTACTCGCATGCCTGCCTGCACGGCCACTGACTTGAAGCAGCAGCTGTAACGTACGCTCACTTGCACGAAAGTCTGCATGGTAGAGTGACTGATCTGCATTTGCCACAACGACTAAGGTACATCGTTCAATGTCTAGCCCCTTGGCCACCATTTGGGTGCCGACAAGGACGTCTATTGTCCCATCACTGAATTGCTGTAACAGATTTCGATGTTGGCCCTTTCGTGCTGTGCTGTCGGCATCCATCCGCGCAATCATTGGTGATCGATCTATGTATGACCGCAGCGATTCTGTTAACTCCTCTTCAAGCCGTTGGGTGCCTGTTCCCACATCTTGAACCTCTGTACTCCCACACGTGGTGCATGCGCTGTGAAACTGCTCGGTAAAACCGCAGTAGTGACAACGTAAAACATTGGGGTGCTTGTGAAACGTTAGCGCAACGTCACAATGCTCACATGTTGGCACGGCACCACAATCTCCGCACTGCATGTGTGACGCATATCCACGCTTATTCATGAACACAAGCACACCTTCCCGCTGTCGAATACGCTCAGCCATGGCAATCAACGTTTCAACCGCAAAAGCTCCTTCAACCTGACGTGTCTTCCGAGCTGCGCGCATATCAACAACACGCACTTCAGGAAACAGTGCGCCATCAGCCCGTGTCGTTAATCGATGATGCGAGAAGCGCTTGGTTACCACATTATGGTACGACTCCAGTGATGGTGTAGCAGACCCCAGGACAACCGGACAGTGCTCTATCTGTCCACGCATCATGGCAACATCCCGGCCATGATATCGCGGAGCTGGTTCGTCCTGTTTATACGAAGGCTCATGCTCCTCGTCAACTATGATTACACCCAGATCAGGCAGGTTGACATAGACAGACGATCGTGCTCCAAGCACCACATCAACTTCTCCACGAGCAATGCGATTCCATGTCTGGACACGCTCGCCCATTGAAACTCGCGAATGGAGCACGGCCACCCGTGAGCCATAGAGTGCGGCAAATCGATCGCCTAGCTGCGGTGTAAGAGCAATCTCTGGAACAAGGACGAGTGCTCTCTTCTTTTGTCTCAGAACTCCGTCAATGATGCGCTGATACACGATTGTCTTACCAGAACCAGTGACACCTTGCAACATGTGAACATCAAAGCGTTGAAGTCCAATACTCTTCTCAATTGCTGTAACTGCAGCCTGCTGCTCGTTGGTCAGGTCAACGGATCGTTCATCACGTTGAACAAGCTGGGCACCCGAGTATCCGTAGGCATAGTCGGTCTGAAACGCCGAGAGAAGCCCTTTCTCAATGAGAGCATCAATACTGCTAACACCAACACCCGTGGAATCAGCCAGCGTGGCGACTGACAAGGGGCTATCTGATTTGTGCATGGCAACAAAGGCTAGCGCAAGAGACTGTTTGGGGGCTCTGCTGTCGAGATGATCGAGTGCGGCCCGCAGACGCTGGCTCTCGGCCAGAAGGTCATCTGCTAAGCGGACACAACGGACCGTTCGCCCCTTAACGGGCCGTGATTCATGTATAGAAATCGAGATCCAGCCATCACGCACAAGGGCGTCAAGCTGGTCTCCCACATAGGCTGTTGCCGCTTGCTTTTGCAGATAGGCAACCGTGACGTCTCCCTTGCTTTCATCAAGGATGCGCAGCAGATGGGCCCGCTTTGGTGCCTTCCGTTTCATGGATTCATACTCAGACGTCGACAGTGGCCGCTCGACGTGGATGCGCATCACAACATTCGGCTGCATCCCGCTGGGGACTGCAGCATGCAGGACCTCTCCCCATGAGCACAGATAATATTCGGCAACCCTGCGTGTAAGCTCCAGCAGCTCTCGCGAGAACGTAGGCCGCTCATCAAGGATCTCAAGAATGGCCTTGGTCCCTTCAACGGGTTCGACATTTACTTCGACGACCGTTCCTATAAGCGTCCGCTTTCCAAGAGGGACAACAACGCGGACACCGGCCACGAGAGCATCATCTGTGTCGACGAGGTACGTCAGGGCTTCAAGACGGGGGACGGGGAGTGCAACGCGAACGTACATGGGCAACGAAGATACTTCGATTCGGGGCAATAATTTTGCTGTCAAATCGACCATTAATGCCATGAAGCAACTCCTTCGTCACCCTCTTATAACCGCTGTTCTGCTAGCCATGGCAGCTCACCCTTTGAACATGCTGGCCTCGCCCGCAAGTGTGTCATATGGCAACTACGTGCTCGGCGACGATGACATTGGCACAAATAGGCGGAATGCCATCACTCGTGCGGTCCAGCGCTGCTCGCCGGCCGTGGTCGGAATAAACGTTACCGAGACACGAACGCAATACTATCGCGATCCGATCGACGACTTTTTTCGTGACCCGTTTTTAGAACAGTTCTACGGACGCCGCTCGAGGACCTACAAGCAGGATTACGAGGTGCGATCACTGGGATCGGGCTTCATCATCAGTCCGGATGGCTACATTCTGACCAACGACCATGTGGCAGGAAATGCTTCGAAAATCGTCGTGACATTAACGAATGGTACAAAGCATGATGCCACAATCATTGGCACCGATCCCACTTCGGATATCACGTTGCTCAAGATTGATGGCAGAGGTTTCCCGTCTCTCCAGATGGCAAGTAGTGCTGAGGTAGAAGTTGGTGAATGGGCCATTGCCTTTGGTAACCCCTTCGGTCTATTTGACAATAATGCCAAGCCCACAGTTACTGTTGGTGTGGTCTCCAACAGCGGGGTGAGCTTTTCGCAGTCGGATCAACCAGGAATTGATCGTGTGTATCGCAATATGATTCAAACCGATGCTGCCATTTCGTCGGGAAACTCCGGCGGTCCGCTTGTCAACGCGAACGGTGATGTCATCGGCATGAATACGGTGATTTATTCTACAGCAACCAGCTCCCGAGGCGCAGGCAGCATCGGAATTGGATTTGCTATTCCGATTGATCGTATTCGGATGATCTATGAGAAGCTCAAGAGTCGAGGAAGCATTGACCGCGATTTCTGGACAGGAATGAAAGTCACCGCGATTAACGAAGAGGTGCGAGACTACTACCGGCTTCGTGTCGATGATGGCATCCTTGTAAGTCAGGTACTTGCCGATAGTCCAGCCGATGCAGCTGGAATTGAGCCCGGAGATGTTATCATTGCTGTCGACGGCATACCGACGCTTCGAGATGAGGACCTTAACATTGCGATCTTGGATGGCGAGACCAATCAAGTACTCAAGCTTTCGGTTCTACACGATGGCAAAGAGCGAACGGTTTCTCTCCAACTCAAGAAACGTCCACGAGGCGGTGGTGTCAGATACTAAACACGTTAGCATACTCAGAGCCGAAGGGCTTCGCAAGGTTTACAAGAAGCGCGTTGTCGTTCAGGGGAGCACGCTCGAAGTGCACCAGGGAGAATGCGTAGGACTGCTCGGTCCGAACGGTGCTGGCAAGACAACAACCTTCTACATGATCACCGGAATGATTCCACCGGAGTCTGGTAGCGTGCACCTCGACGATAAAGACATCACGCGTATGGCCATGTACCGCCGAGCTCAATTAGGCCTTGCATACCTTCCGCAGGAACCTTCGATATTCCGACGCATGTCTGTGGAAGAGAACATTCTTGCAATTCTCCAGCTTCAGTCCGTTTCTGCAAAAGAGCGAAACGACAGGCTTGAAGAGCTTCTGAACGATTTTCGTATCACGCATATTCGTAAAAGCAAAGGCTATATGCTCTCAGGGGGCGAGCGTCGCCGCTGTGAGATCGCACGAGCGATTGCAACCAACCCCAAGTTTGTACTTCTTGATGAACCTTTCGCGGGTATCGATCCGATCGCCGTCGAAGACATCATGACCATCGTAAAAGAACTCAAACACAAGGGTATCGGGGTTCTCATTACCGACCACAATGTGCATGAGACATTGAGCATTACTGATAGGGCATACATCCTGATAGATGGTGCTATCTATGTTAGCGGCACAGCTGACGAGGTTGCCTCGAATGCAGAGGTCAGAAAGCGTTATCTCGGCGAGAATTTCTCTCTAGCTCGTTACTAAGTCTCGGCCGTTCGATCAGCGATACTCGAGCTGCAATAGCACCGAGCGTGTTGGGCCAAGGTTGCCAACAGCTTCCACGTAAGCGTAATTGAGGATGTTGCGTCCAATCACTCCCAGGCGCAGTGTCTTGTGAAGGTTCACGAACATACGCGCGTCAACAATGTGCACTGGAACCCGAACATCTGCATCGGTAATGAAGAGTGCCAACCTGTCGTCAATTGCCTCAACACGGTCTTGATACCTGTACTCGAGCTGTGCTTCCAGCCATGATAGTGGTGACCAAGAAGCCCTGGAATACCAGAGCACCTTATTGCGATACTTGAGTGTTGAGCCAAGCGTCAGATCGACAGGATTCATGAGTGTAAGCCCAGTCTCAGCAAAGAGATTTGATGCAAATGCCATCCGCGCAGAAAGCTCAGCGCCTAGAATCCGGGCTCGCGTAAGATTGGTAAAGATGATCGGGATATCGGCTGAGTTAAGGTCAAACGTCGGCTCAATCAGACTGAAGAGTTCGTTGTCAAAGACAGCGAGATCTATCTCTATCGGGAAAACGGCACGAGTCTTCCAGTTGATACCCACCTCACTTGACCATGAATACTCGGCTTGTACCGATGGATTAGGTTTGACCTTGAATGGTCCGTATTGCAGGTTGGCATAGCGCTCTGCAACTGTTGGGGCACGAAAACCACGCCCTGTTGACGCACGCAGTGCAATGTCCTCGTCCACCGCCCATGAGAGTCCGACTTTCGGAGAAAGCACCAAATGCGACCCAAGACCTTGAGTTTCTTCACGGTCAAGCCGTGCGCCAAGTGTAAGCGTTGGACCTTGGGCGATCTTGTACTCTGCCTGACTAAACAGGCTTATGATGTGCTGCGCGGTCTGACCATAGACCTGACTACGAACCGTGTTCAGCCGGGCAGAAAGCCCGCTGGTTAACAGCACATCATCAGTCACTGATGCGTTATGCTGCAGGTCGAGGTTGTGTGCATTCGCGATAGAATACACGGGCGGTTCAGTAGAGTTTGCATACTCATAGCCGAAACCCGTTCGAAAGAACCCGTACCTCGATATCAACGTACTGTTATCGCCCATCAACCACGTATGCTCAACACCGGCCGCTGTCTTATTCGTTAACAGTCGCTCGTCAAGGATCTGATTTGCAGAAGGCGCAGTGGCATTCTTGAGATCTTTCCAATACAGATAGTTTTGCCGCGAATCTTCAGCATGAAACAGATTCAGCTTGAGCGTGTGCGAATCATCCAGATCGTAGGAAAGCTTCGTGAAACCAAATCCTCGCAACGCTCCGTCGTAAGCACGAAATGACTGATCATTTCGAACACCGCCACTGATCGAATACTCAAACTTGCCAACACGCTGCGCCACCCGAACGTCTGCTCCAGATAGGGTGGTAAACCCATTGTCGACATAACTCCATCGCTCATACGGAGCGCCTGTGTAGAGACCGCCATAACTTCTGGCCACTACCGTTAGCTCTTTCGACGCACGCTTGGTTTGGATGCTGACGACACCGCCCAAAGCGCCAGTGCCGTAAAGCGCTGAACCGGCCCCCTTAATAATCTCAACACGCTCGATGTCCATCACTGGAAGCACGTCGAACTTGATATCACCATTGTCGCCAGATAGGAGGGAGAAGCCATCGAGAAGTATGGCTGTGCGCGATCCAACACCTAGAGCAAAACCTGAAGCACCTCGGATGTTCACTTGATCTTTAACCACTGTAATGCCGCTAACGTATCTCAGTGCATCATCAAGCCTCACGATTCCTCGCTGTTGTAGGTCCTGAGCCTTCATAATGGAAACACTGATCGGAACATCCTGAACCGCTTGTATCCGTTTGTTGGCCGAGACGATCACTTCGTCTCGCACAAGAGTTGACCTTTGCAGCAAGACCATCACATTCGATACGTCATCATCAAGCTCAAACGTTGTAAGTGGCCTTCGATAGGTCTCATAACCGACAGCACTCACTACCAAAGTGGCACTAATGCGCGCAGGCGAGGGGCAGGAGATGCGAAACGTACCCTTAGATGACGTGTATGTTCCATTCTTACCCGGTTCAATTCGAACCGTTGCTCCCACAATGGACTCCCGGGTGGCAGAGTCTTCAACTGCCCCTTTCAACAAGATGCTCTGGCTGGGCAGTGTTTGCGTGCCTAGCAGCATCCCCAAAAGCAAACAGGCAACATGAATCACTCTGATCATGGGAAAGGCTGGGGAGGAAGGTTTGCAAAATCTACTCTAAAATCAATTGGAACTGTGCCTCCAGATGGCACGACAACTCGACCAGGTTGTGCTGGATTACCCGACGGGGCAAAGACGTCAAGCATAATCCAGTCCTTGAGAAAATCGGGTCCACTTTGCATTGCAACAACGACGTATTGAAACGTTCGGGGAGTTCCCAATACTTCCAGCACATATGTCGTAGAGTCAACATTTACGGGCAACATCACAGGTGAATACGCCGCAGTCTGCGCCGCTAGCGCCAACAGCACCTGATTGGGCTCTGTTGGCTGTTGCTCGAATGCCACGACACGTAAATCGTAGATGGTGTCGGTTGGCCATCCTGCAGAGCCCCCTACGTAACGAATCGTACCTCGCAGTCCGCTAAACGGGCGCACAGCTTCAGGATCAAGTCCTCCACAAGCAGCCAGTGTTACTGCGAGTAATGCTACGAGAATTCTCGGCGAAACAATGTTCATGTTGACCAGATTACGAATCATGATGATGAGCACCAAGAGTTACTTCTTCACACTGATCGGCAAGAATAGCTGCTTCTGTTCGACTGTGATAGCCAACATATACTGTCCCTGGGCAAAAGCTGTGACATCAATGGCAAGCGTAGATACCCCAGCTGGGATGTTGACATTCTGCTCAAGCACTCGTTCTGCATTTGTTGAGAGAAGGAAGAGCGTGGCCTGCGTCTGATCGTTGGCGTGCAAGGTTAACGTAAACACATGCGAGGCAGGAAGTGGTCCAAACGAAAGCAATGTAACTGGCGTAGGTGATCTGTCAGGACCAGAAACACTCAGCGTTACGGAAGGAGGATACGGCGGGGCCGGCAGGTCCTGACGCTGCTTACCTGGGGCTTGGGCCTGAGCTTTGACAGCCCTGTTTGTCCCGCTCTGTACGCGATAGCCCTTGGCCCACGACTCTTCAAGCGACTTTACTGTGATCGACTTCATGAAGTACCAATCAGCTTGAGCATGGCTGGGTGTGATGTCAAGAATCTGATAACCATGATTGACAAGGTCTGCCCAGTGCAGGTGTGCGTTTTGTCCGTACAATGTCGTGTCAATCGTCTGAAGCAAGGGGCTCAGGATAGGCCGCAAAAAGGCCTGTGTACCGAGATTTTCATCGAAGTTGGGTGAAGTAACCGATGGGGTAACAAACTCCACTCCGACGGACGACGTGTCTTGTTTCCATGTTTGTTCAATGTCCATAGCAAAAGAGCAGTGAAAATCGCCCGTCGTCACGAGCAGATTTTGAATCCCTGCCGCACGGATCGCGTCGCAGAGTGCTAGACGCTGTGCAGGGTAATTACTCCAGACGTCTCCATAGAAAGCCGACTCAATCAGGTTCTGCAGAGCAGGAAGCTGGGGACGCAGAAATGCAGAGTACACCGGGCCAATGGCGTTGAACATAAAGGCAGTGTCGATCGGGGAGACATCAAACTGTGTGAGCAACACCTGGTTACCGAGCACATGCCACGCGGCGCTGCTCGTGCGCAACGTTGAGGTGATCCATGAAAACTGCTCGCCTGATATCAGCTTGCGATTGGGATCAGCTAGCGATGCCTTTGCCGCAGCCGACGCGTCATCACCAAGGTCTTCAATCTGTTTATCGCGGCCGTCGAGTCGTGTGTCGAGCATGAGAATCTGAGCAAGATCACCATATCTCAACGCACGATAGATACGACCGTCTTGCATATCACGTGTCGGCATCCATTCACGACATGCTTGTCGAGACAGTTGCTTTCGTACCTGCCAATCGCCTTCGCCCGGCTGATGATTCTCTGCGCCGTCAGTGTAACTGTCATTGGCAGATTCATGGTCGTCGTAGACATGCACAACAGGGTGCTGCTGGTGCATGGCGCGCAGATCAGGATCGAGTCGGTACTGACTATACCGAGCGCGATAGTCTGCAAGCGAGACTATCTCATTACTGGGCGAGTGCATTCTGCCAAGTTGTTTACCGGTTGTTCCGGCGTACGAAGTAGAATCTGCACTGTATTCGTAGATATAGTCTCCCAGGTGGAGCACCGCATCGATGTCGTTGCGTCTTGCGATGGCTCCATATGCATTGAAATAGCCGGCCGGGTAGTTGGAGCACGACACAATGGCTAGACGTGCATGGTCGCCCCCTGCGGAAGGATAAGTCCGCGTTCGCCCAATGAGTGACACCTTGTTGTAGGCTTGAAACGCGTAGTAAAACACCGTGTTCGACTGCAGGCCGGATACGTCAATCTTCACGGTAAAGTCTGATGCCAAGGAAGCGCTTGACGTGCCCTGAGCCACTACTTGTGTAAGCCCTGTATCTAGTGCGACAGCCCATCGAACGCCTATTGATGTATCGGCATCACGAGGTGTTACGCGTGTCCAAATGATAACGGCATCTGGAGTAGGATCACCACTGGCAACGCCATGGTAAAATGGCTCGAGTTTGTCATCGAGTGCCGTAACGCTGACCCTTCTTGAACTGGGAGATTCAAAGTGCCCATGTCGAATACGTGCTGGTCTTGAATCCGATGGCTGGGCTACCGAAAGCTCAGCGAAGGCTGTCATCATGAGTATGATTTTGACGAATCTCACGTTGATTGAATCCTTTGCATAGTGCAGTTCAAACTTACCACAGACATCTACCGTTTGTCTAGCTGTAACTGCAAAAATGATGTTTACGATGACATCTCGGGCTTGACCAATGTCAATAAAATTCGTCTTACTTGGTGATGAACGTCCAAGTCGCACGTACGGCCTTTCTGGTGGGCCGATTAACCTGCAACAGAAATGAGTGTATTCGTCTATACTTGCGCATGGACGTTTTACTAACCCCAGACAACGTAACAGCTTTGGACCTTCAAATGGTTCAACAGTTTAATGTGTCCGAAACAGATCTAATGGAGCAGGCTGCATCAGCGGCTTACGCAGAGTTATGCAGCATAATAGTGCGCCATATTCCCCGATGTCGCACTATTGCTGTCGTGTGTGGTAACGGAAACAATGGCGGCGATGGCTTTTGCCTAGCTCGCATGCTGTCGAGCACCTACTCTGTCCAAGTGGTGTGGAGCGGCTCGGAGAATGCGCTGAGTCCGTCAGCCAAACACAACTATCTCTGTTTGCCCTCAATTGTCGCAACGTCTGAGATAGGCGCAAATCCTCCGATGAATACAGATCTCGTGATTGATGCTGTTCTAGGTGTTGGCGCGCGTCTTCCACTGCGCGAACCAGCAAAGGGCATGATCGCATTCATCAATCAACTGGGCAGGCCTGTAGTCTCGATTGACGTCCCGTCGGGACTTGATGCGCGAACTGGAGCTACGGACCACGTCTTCGTTCATGCCGATCACACCATTACCTTCGAACGTGAAAAAGTTGGGATGATACGTTCCAAGGGAACAGTATGCTGCGGTCAAATCCATGTTGTTTCGTTCGGTGTTCCAGAAGAACTTCTTCGGACAACATGTGATGCCACCGTTCTTGAGCTCGCAGACGTTCCTGTTCTGTTACCAAGTCGTGAACCGCGAAGTTCTAAGTTCGACTATGGGCGCGTTGTTGTTCTTGGCGGCACAACCAGTATGCGTGGAGCACCCTCACTTACTGCCCATGCGGCACTTGCATTAGGAGCCGGCATCGTAGACCTCGTTGCTCCAGCGATACATCCCTTGACGCCGCGTGAGATCATCACACATGAAGTTGGTAGCCACCCAGATGGTACGATTAGCAAAGAGAGTCATGAAAAGCTTCATGCGATCTTGGCGCGTGCAACTACACTGGCTATCGGGCCAGGACTCGGCACAAACACGGAGACCATTCGGCTCATTGCCGACTGTATCAACCGACTTGACCCAACGGTACCAGTTGTTATCGATGCCGACGGAATGCGTTGTTTGCCCCTGCTACATCAGCGAGACAACACCATTCTAACGCCGCACATGGGAGAGTTTGCCCGTTTACTGGGTAGGCGTCGCGAAGACTTGGAGGATGACTATGTCGAGCTGGCTCAGACTCTGGCGCGCGAAAGGGGCTACGTGGTCCATGTCAAACATGTACCATCGATTACTACAGACGGTCTGTCAACGACGTACCTTCGTGCGGGTACCCCTGCAATGTCCACAGCAGGCTCGGGTGACGTCCTAACGGGTATCATAGCTGCATTTGTTGCTCAAGGCTGTTCGGCTTTTGATGCAACGCGCCTCGGGGCCTTTGTTCATGCCGCAGCGGGGGAGCATCTGTCACAGCATGCTGGACGCCGCTCTGTTATGGCCCATGAGTTGATTTCAGCAGCCCGAAAGATCATCGGTTTTCCCGCAACGCCTACGGACGCGTAACCTCGTTGACAGTGCTTTGCTGAAGCGTAGATGGGACAGCTCGCGAGAACGATGCCAGAAACAATGCTGCCATATCCTCTGTGTACTTATACGACGAAACGGAGTTGCCATTGCTGATAAAGGCAAAGGCAAGGGGCTCACCATCTCTCGTGGTCACGTACCCGGATAGTGCGCTAACGTTGCGAAGTGTACCAGTCTTGGCATTGACATTGTTGGCGGCATATGTCCCAACAAGGCGCTTGCGAATCGTCCCATCATTTCCGGCAACAGCAAGCGTAGACTTATACTCCTGCGCCCAAGGTTGAGCAGCGATGCGTTGTAGTAGAGCAACTTGTGTTGAAGCCGATGTAAGATTTCGCCGTGATAGTCCGCTACCGTCATTGAAGACGCAACCGAGCCGTGGAACACCAAGGGAGTCGAGAGCTCGCGCAACACATTGTGTGGAAGCGCCTGCCGACGAGGGCCTTGCACCGCCAGCAGCACCGCACATCTTGAATACGTGCTCAGCAAGAAAGTTGTCACTCTTCTTGTTCACGATTGACGCAAGCTCCACAAGGGGACGTCGAACACTCGTCACAGAGGAGCTCGTTGCCGGATGCTGGCGCTCACCAACCCCACCATCGACTGTGATACCACGCGTTCGCAGCCGTTGACGAAGTACGCCAGCTGTTGCGGCTGCCGGTCGTAACAACGTCGTATAGACTGTGGTACTCGTACCGGGAGAAATCCTACCAGAGACCACAATCCGCTGCGTTCCATTGGGCAACAGTGACGAAGATGCAGCCACACGTGCCACTGAACGTGTCACTCGGCGCGATCCAGATCTTCTGCGAATCCGTGGCGCATCTCCCAGACCAAGCGAGAGACTATCGTACAACGGAAGAAGGTCTGCACGACCACGCTTGCGAGCAGTTCGTGCGGTGCGTTGTGCTCGACTTGGTCCCTTCTTTCGACTTGGTTGAGTTCGCACCCCTGATCGAGTGCGAGCCGATGATACCTGAACGGTGTTAACAATCTCGAGCCCATCACTTGCAGGCAAGGGGTTGATTATCACAGAACCGTTGCGGCTTGCACTGACAACGATCGACAACCCACCACGCTGCAGGGTGAGTGCAGTGATCGGACCTAGCGGCTCAACATCTTCATTGTCTCCGGAATAGCGCGCCCTGTTGACATTGCTGTCAAAGAGATGGCCGTCTCCGTAGATCGTCCCGGTAATGCGCTTGATCCCCATGCGCTGAAGATTGTCTGCCAGTCCGTCGATGTCGGATACCGAGAGAAGTGCATCTCCGCATCCAACAAGATAAAGATCGCCACGCAGCACTCCCGAGGCATCAATGGTACCATCAATACGTACATCGGTGACGAGTTCAGCGCCTGCACCACGAAGAGTGTAGAGGGTAGCCGTCGAAAAGAGCTTCGTTGTCGACGCTGGAGTAAGGGGCTTGTCGGCATTTCGCTCATACAGCGTCTCACCAGTGCGAAGGGAGATTACTTTGACGCTCACGAGACCACTTCGATAAGGAGCAGCCGTGTATAGCTTGTCCAGCTTCTGGCGCAGATCGATGATCGCACTCAAAGAATCAATGGCACGCGGTGATGCTGCAAGCGCCTGCAGCGTATAGAGCGCAATACCAAACATTGCGATTACGAACTTAGCCACGACCGCGATTCTCCTCATGTTTGAACAGCCGCAATATATCTCTTGCACATTCATTCGTGTTGCCAGCAACCCATTGGTAGCGAGCGTCTTTACGAAACCAAGTAAGCTGACGTTTTGCGTACTGCCATGTTGCAGTGATCATTTCCAGCTGTGCGAGTTCTATCGATGTTCGACCTCGAAGAACATCAATTGCCTGCTTATAGCCAACCGTCTGCAGCGATTGTACATGCTCATCAAGGCCAGAGGTCAGCAACTGCTCCGTCTCATGCAGGAGTCCTTGCCGCCACATCAAAGCGCAACGATCCTCAATACGTCTACGAAGTTCATCCCGCTCACGATGCACAGCAACGAAGCATACGTCATACGGCGCGGCATTTCGTTGTTGTTCCCAAGTAGATGATAGTGCCTTGCCTGTTGCTCGATGGTACTCCAATGCTCGCTGCACGCGCCGTGGGTTTCGATCGCTATACATTGCTGCCGCTCGGGCGTCCACGGTGGCCAACTCTTCATGCATGGCTTCTATGCCTCGCTCTTCAAACTCTTTGGTCAATTGCGTGCGAATCTCTTGATCAACTTCTTCCACGCCCTCTGATAATCCATCGATGAGAGCCTTGATGTAGAAGCCTGAGCCCCCTACAATGACGGGCAGTATGTTGATGTCAATTGATTCAATGGCAGATCTGGCTGCAGTTGCATAGGCGCTAGCTGTATAGGACTGGTGTGGCTCAACGATATCAAGAAGGTGGTGTTTCACAAGCGCCAGGTCTGCGGGTGGCGGCTTGGCGGTCCCGATGTCAAGTCCACGATAGATCGTTCGTGCATCAGCACAAACTATCTCTATAGGCGTCTTGCCGCCAAGGTGCATCGCAACGTCAGACTTACCTGAAGCAGTCGCGCCGGCGAGCACAATCAATCGGCGGTGCCCATTTTCATTGCTACTCATTCCAACCAGATCTACCGATCAATGGAACGAACTTTGCCGGACCAACATCTTCGGCTTTCCAAGTTTCCTCACCCGTGCGGATCACAGTATACAGACGCTGCTCTTCGAGGGTACCTATCGGGACAATCATGCGTCCGCCAATTGCAAGCTGTTTGGCAAGGGGCTCAGGCACATCAGGAGCCCCAGCCGTGATGATGATGCCATCGTAGGGACCACCCTCGCGGTAGCCAATAGTACCGTCGCCAATACGGCAGACAACGTTGTATCCAAGCTGCTGCAATGCCGTCCGAGCCTTTTGCGAGAGAATAGCATGCCGTTCGATGGAGACAACATGCGCACCGAGATGGGCAATAACTGCCGCTTGATATCCGCTACCAGTTCCTATCTCCAAGATCTTCTGACCGGCCTGCACCTGCAGCAGCTGCGTCATGAGAGCCACAGTGTACGGCTGTGAGATAGTCTGCCGATTATCTATCGGGAGTGCTGAATCTTCGTAAGCGCGCGTGTAGAGTGCCGGAGGTATGAAGACCTCGCGCGGGATACAACTCATTGCGTGCAAGACTTGCGCATCGTGTATGCCCCTTGATGAGAGAAGAGCAACAAGTTGCTGACGCTGAAGTTCAAATGATGAATACTGTCGGGCTGGTCGTGATGACATAAGACGCGTTATGCTTGAGCTACCATGGCCAACCTGCGTTGCAGCGTTTCAGCCAAAATGTTCAGAGGAATGTCGAGCTCAATTTCGCCACTATAGGCTAAACTCGCAGTACCTCGCTCCTCAGAAACTATCAACACCAACGCGTCCGCCTGTTCGGATAGTCCTAGTCCTGCTCTGTGGCGTGTGCCTAATGTACGACCGCCGAGTTTTTGTGTCCCGCTCAAGGGAAGCACACATCGAGCGGCAACAACGCGCTGACCGTCAAGCACAACGGCACCATCATGCAGCGGGGAACGCGTGTTGAAAATAGACAGCAGAAGCTCTGAAGAAACATCTGCGTTGAGTTCAACACCCGTGTCGACAGTTACCTTTACATGATCAGCCTTGGAGAAGACAATCAACGCTCCAACATGCTTGGTGGTTAGCTCCATGACGGCCTCCACTACGGGCTGAATGACTTCTGACGTGTTGGATCGCATGAACATGCGAAAAATGGGTGTCTGCGTGAGCATCAGGACTATTCGACGAAGCTCAGGTTGAAACAGCACAACAAATGCGATCAAACCAACGTCGCCGATACGTCGCAGAATCCAATTACTGGTCTTCATGCCGAGCGCGTCGGTGATAAAGCTCAACAACAGCAAGACACCAAGGATGAAGAGAACCTGCAACGCAAGTGTGTCGCGCAGTGTCCTGTAGAGCACAAAGAACAGAACGGATATCAAGACGACATCTACAACGTCTGCCCACGTAATCGAAAGAAACCCTATCTCAAAGAGTTCTGTCATGCACTGGCCGGCGATTCATGATGTGATGTTCGTTGTGCATCACGCTCATACGCTTCGACGATTTCTGCAACGAGTCGGTGACGAACCACATCAGACTTTTCAAACTCGACAAACTCGATGCCTCGAATTCCCTGAAACAAACGAAACACATCGATGAGTCCGGAGTCGTGCTTCTTCGGCAGGTCCACTTGTGTTGAGTCACCTGTGACGATTGCCTTCGAGTTACGACCTAGACGCGTGAGAAACATCTTCATCTGTGTCCTTGTGGCGTTCTGCGCCTCATCAAGGATAATGAATGACGTATTCAATGTTCGGCCCCGCATATAAGCTAACGGCACGATCTCTACAATCCGCTTCTCCAGCATGGTCTTGAGCTTGTCGGGCGTTACCATATCACTGAGTGCATCGAGTAGGGGGCGCAGATACGGATCTACCTTTTCGGAGATATCACCGGGCAGGAATCCAAGCGACTCACCGGCCTCTACAGCTGGTCGCGATAGAATGATACGTGTGACCTCATTGGCACGCAGGGCAGCAACTGCCATGGCCACAGCAAGGTATGTTTTACCAGTTCCTGCAGGACCAATGCAGAACACTAGGTCGTTCTCTCGAACCTTCTTGTAGTATTCAAGCTGACGTGGGGTACGCGCTCGAATCATTTCTCGCTTGCCCCATAGAATCACCGAGTCGAGTTCTTCCGAAGACATCGAGCTAGGTGGAGCCCCAGCAGAACGGCCGCCATCGACGAGGTCGACGATCATAGCAACATCGGAGAGTTGCAGCCGACCGGTGCGCTTTATCGTGTGGATGAGCTCGAGAAATATCTGCTCAATCTTTCTGACCTCGGCAGTTTCACCACGAATGATGACCTGATCTCCACGAACCGTTATCGATGAATCGAACTTATTCTCGATGAGCTGCAGATGTGTTTCGTAGGGACCGAGCAGCTCGTAAAGATCGATGTCGGCAAGTTTGACCTTTTTTTCAATAATGTGCATGCACGCGTGCGTCTTTAGAGGGACATAATTATGGGGGAAAATACAACGGGCCAACCTTGTGTAGGTTAGCCCGTTTGACTATCAACGTATGAGCGTGAACACTTACTTCGTTGTACCCGTGCTTGCCGCACCAGCCTCGGTAGATTCCTGAGCTGCACGCTTGTTACGGTAATACTTACGCTCGGCTTTCATCTCTTCAGATGTCTTCGGTCCAGCCGGGGGCACAGAAAGAACCCATCCTGGTTGAATGATGTCCGGGTTCTTGATCTTGTCGGTATTGGCCTGCCAAATCTTAGGCCACTGGAATGGATCCGCATAGATTTCTGTACGACCAGCGATGTTCCAGAGACAGTCGCGATTCTCTGCCCATGTACCGACTGTATATCCCTTGATCCGCTTTTCACGGTAGAGACCCTTGATGTCACGGTTAAGATTTGTTAAGCGCTCGTAGAACTCTGGGATCATAGCCATTTGCATGCGAGCCAATTCGTTGAGCGTGCTGCGCAGCCCCTTAACATCATCTTGGCGGTCTGCAAGTGCATCGTCATTAAGTCGCTGCATTTCGCGAACTTTTCCTTCGAGTTGACCGATTCGCTGACGGTACGAATTGACATCGGCCTCGGTTGCTCCAACGAGGGCATAAATCTCGTCGTTGCATTTCTTGAGTGCTGCAACAGAATTAGCAAGGTCTGACTCAGACTTTGCTACGGCTGACTTTACACCATCAAGCTTCTTCTTCGATTCATCGACGTCTGTCTTCATCTGCTTGATGCGAGCTTCTGCCTCGTCACACGTCAGCAGTTCATCTGCCTTGGTGACCGGTGGTGGGGGAACGTCCTGTGCAAGAGCTGGAAGCATCATGCCACAGAACAGTGCGAGTGCAAGCAATGTCTTCATTGGTGTTCTCCTTGTGGCAATAATTACTTCTTCTTTGGTTGCGTGGTTGCTGGTTCTGCAGGTGCAACTTCAGGCGCATTCGGATCCCAATCTTGGAATACATTCGGCCATTGCGACTTCTTCTGCTGAACAAATGAGAGGCGCTGGTTGCACTGGCGCACGTCACCCTGGCGCGATGCCAGCTCCTTTTCTACACGCGACTTCTCAGCTTCGGCCTTTTGAATGTCAGATGCTGTTTGCTTGTCTTCCGTGCGTAGCTGGCGAATCTGGCTCATTTGCTCTTCCTTGATCTTGCAAGTGCATGATGCCAACACGAGCGCTACACCCAGAAGAGCAACAGGCACAACTGCCTTGAAATTCTTCGTCATGGGATACTCCTCTACAGTTATTGCGATACAAGTGATCCAAATATAACTGGTATTTCAACAAGAGTCATCACACGAATCGTCAACGTACGAACATTAAGAGCCCTTGGTCAGTTATCTTTGCAAAATGTCAACTGCATTAGAAAAAGCGTATTCCCCGGCCTCAGTCGAGGCACACTGGTATCAACTGTGGCAATCAGCCGGCATTTATGCCTCGCAACTATCGGATAAAAGCCCATATTCGATACTCATGCCCCCTCCGAATGTGACGGGCATTCTCCACTTTGGCCATATCCTGAACAATACCATTCAGGATATCTACATTCGATGGGCCCGCCAGAACGGTCGCGAGTCCTGCTGGTTTCCGGGCATTGATCATGCCGGCATAGCGACGCAAAGCAAGGTGGAGCAAGAACTTAAGAAAGTTGGTAAATCTCGGTATGATCTAGGACGCGAGGCATTCGTCGACAAAGTCTGGGAGTGGAAAGAGCGCTATGGGGGCATCATACTGCAGCAGCTTCGAACCCTTGGTGTGTCGGCAGACTGGAATCGTACTCTGTTTACCATGGATGAAAGCGCCAGTGAGGCAGTTCGTGATGTGTTCATCCAACTCTACGACGAAGGGCTGATCTACAGGGGCAAGCGCATCATCAATTGGTCTCCCGTTGCTCAGAGCGCTCTGAGCGACGAAGAGGTGATCTTTAAAGAGGTAAAGGAGCACATCTACACCCTAAAGTACAACCTTGCAGACGGCACAGGCTGCCTGCTGGTGGCCACGGTTCGCCCTGAGACCATTTTTGCCGACGTAGCGGTAGCCGTTAACCCTAACGATGAGCGCTACAATCATCTCATTGGTTCAATGGTAATCGTCCCGCTCTCTGGGCAGGAAGTGCCGATCATCGCCGACGAGTACGCTGATCCAACCTTCGGAACCGGATGCGTCAAGATCACACCGGCTCACGACCCGAACGACTTTGAGATCGGATTACGTCACGGATTGCAGATGCCTTCGTGCATCAATGCCGATGCTACGCTCAGCGAGCTCGCAGGTGAGTACATGGGGCTGGATAGGTTTGTTGCGCGCCGCAAAGTAGTTGCCGCACTTGAAGCGGCCGAACTACTTGAAAAGAAAGAGGATTACACGCACAATGTAGGCTTCAGCGAGCGAGGCGGCGAAGCCGTAGAGCCGTATCTCAGCGACCAGTGGTTCGTAAAGATGGAGCCCCTTGCCAAGCCAGCACTCGACGTTGTTCTCAAGGGTGATATCAAGTTCTATCCTGAGCATTGGGTTCGTACCTATGAGCACTGGATGACGAACATCCGCGACTGGTGCATCTCCCGTCAGCTTTGGTGGGGGCACCGCATCCCTGTCTACTACGCACCTGATGGACGCCATGTTGCGGCACGAAACATCGACGAGGCACGAACGAAACTCGGCGTAGATTCGACGATTGAGTTGCAGCAAGATCCGGATGTCCTTGATACGTGGTTCTCATCATGGCTGTGGCCGATGACTACCATGGGTTGGCGGGGCCCATTTGCCAGCCACGATGATCTGACATCAAAACAGCTTGACTACTATCTGCCGTCGAATCTGCTCGTAACTGGCCCCGATATTATCTTTTTCTGGGTTGCCAGAATGATCATGGCCACCGTAAAGTTCCGCGGAACGGTGCCGTTCAAGGACGTCTACTTTACCTCGATCATCCGGGATGCGAAGGGTAGAAAACTTTCGAAATCGCTTGGCAATTCACCAGATCCACTGAACATCATTAGTCGGTACGGTTCAGATGCTATTCGATTCACGATGATCTACCTGGCGCCGTTGGGGTCTGATGTCCGTCTCGATATCGATGAGAAGACGCAAGATATTCCATCCATGGAGCTGGGACGCAATTTTGCCAACAAGGTATGGAATGTCTGCCGGTTCCTGCAGATGAAAGAACAGGAGATCGACGCAGTTGTAGAGGCGAACGATACCTATGAGCTTACAACCGCCGACCGGTGGATCCGCTCGAGATACGCGACAACCGTCGAAACAGCTCGTCAGCACCTCGACAACTACCGAATCACCGAGTATGGCAAGACATTGTACGATTTCATTTGGCGTGACTTCTGTGACTGGTATGTCGAGATCGTCAAGGTACAGACAGCAAACGCGCCAACGGATGCCGATAAACGAGCCGTGCTCAAGAATGCCTTCACGATTATAGACGGAACACTCAAGCTTCTGCATCCAGTCATGCCGTTTATCACCGAAGAGCTCTGGCATGGTTTGTACGGACATGGTGTGGATCTATCAATCTCGACACAACCGGCACCGACGTCGGATGCATCGAATGTTGAGCCCCTTACTGAGCAACGATTCGAGACACTTCAACTCGTCGTCGAAGCAATGCGACGTCAGCGTGCAGAGATGGGCATACCACCGAGCGAACGTCTTGACGTCGTAATGCGCGTCGAGCCTGCAAACGTTGAGTTCTTTACAGAACAAAGCGCCATCATAAGCTCGCTCGCGCGGTGCGCATCACTCGAGATTTCATCAGTAGCCGACAAACCGCAGGGTTCTGTTGCCGACGTCGTACGTGGTAACGAGATATTTATGGTCGTCGCCGGCAAGGTGGACTTGGAGAAGGAGCGCGCCCGGATGCAGAAGGAGATTACACGTCTTCAGGGGGCTATCTCGGGCGTGGAGAAGAAGCTTGGTAATGCATCATTTGTGCAAAACGCAAAGCCTGAAGTTGTTGAAACTGAACGTCAGAAAATGCGCGACTGGACTGATGCGTTGGAAAAGTTGAACAAGAATCTTGTGGCACTGTAATCTCACGAATAAGAACAAAATACCATGGCATATATCCTGGATCCGATTCGCACAGCAGTTGGTAAGTACGGCGGAGCTCTGAGCCCGGTGAGGCCTGATGACATGGCAGGGGAGGTCCTGCGCACATTAGTGCATCGCACGGGAATAGATCCCTCACTCATAGATGACGTGATCATTGGCTGCGCAAATCAAGCAGGAGAAGATAATCGTAACGTTGCCCGCATGGCAGCACTTCTCGGTGGTTTGCCGCAATCGGTGCCTGCGGTTACTGTCAACAGACTCTGTGCGTCATCACTTGAAGCAGCTATCCAGGGAATGCGCGCCATCCGCTCGAATGAGGCCAACCTGATCGTAGCAGGCGGCGTCGAAAGTATGTCACGTGCCCCATATAGCATGCCCAAGAACGTCTCCGGAAAAGCCACGTTTGGCAATCTTACCGTCTTCGATACTGCCCTTGGCTGGCGGTATCCGAACACGGCCATGGAAGCTATGTTTCCACTGGAATCAATGGGGGAGACCGCCGAGAACATTGCCGAACGTTGGGGTATATCGCGGGAAGATCAAGACGCCTTTGCGCTTCAATCGCACCAGCGTGCCTCAGCGGCGAGATCAAGTGGTGTCTTAGCGGATGAGATTATCCCGTATGCCATCGCCAATCGCAAGGGCGATCCGACGATCATTTCTGCAGACGAGCAGCCGCGTCACGATGCTTCGATCGAGAGCATGTCTGTACTCAAGCCGGCCTTCCGCAAGGGTGGCACGGTAACAGCCGGTAATGCATCGTCGCTCAACGATGGAGCGGCTGCAATGCTTCTGGCCAGCGAGTCGATGCTGGAGCAGCACGCAGGCCTTCGTAAGCATGCTCTTGCCAGAATCATCAGCAGCGGGGCAGTAGGCGTAGACCCACGTGTTATGGGAATTGGTCCGGTGGGCGCAATCCAACTTGCCTGCAAACGTGCAGGTATAGGTGTAGAAGACTTGGAACTTGTCGAGATCAACGAAGCATTTGCAGCACAGAGCCTGGCTTGCATCCGTGAGCTAAAGCTGGACATAGAGCGGGTAAACGTTAACGGCGGTGCAATAGCCATTGGACATCCATTGGGAATGAGCGGTGGGCGCATTCTTGGTCACCTTGCCCGTGAAATGCGCAGACGCGGACTCCGCTATGGTGCCGCTGCTCTGTGCATTGGCGTAGGCCAGGGTCTCGCTGTAGTTATTGAGTCCTGCGACTAGTGTTTCGCAGTTATATTTGCCAGTCGTAACGAACGTATTTCACGAAGGACACTTCATGTATTCGGCACCACATCTCGTACTCCCACAGATCAAAGACCTTCACAAGGCTGATGTGTACATGGCCAATGGAGGCTATGGGGCATACCGCAAGGCCCTGACAATGACGCCCGACGGCGTGATTGATGAGGTGAAGAAATCGGGTCTTCGTGGGCGAGGTGGCGCGTGCTTTCCGACAGGACTGAAGTGGTCATTTATGCCAAAGGGCGATGACAAGCCGAAGTACCTCGCTATCAATGGCGACGAGTCGGAGCCTGGCTCGTTTAAAGACCGCCAGATCTTCGAATACAATCCACACGGTTTGATCGAAGGCGTCATGATAGCTGGCTATGCGATGGGCATCAAGACTGCATTTATCTACATCCGCGGTGAGTACCACAAGTGGGTTGATATGATGCAAGATGCTGTCGATGAGGCATATGCCAAGGGGCTCATCGGCGAGGGAATGAAGAAGACATTTGGTGGTGACTACGCAATCGATATCGTGGTGCACAAGGGCGCTGGTGCCTACATCTGCGGTGAAGAGACATCGCTTATGAACTCGCTCGAGGGCGAGCGCGCGTACCCACGTTACAAGCCACCATTCCCGGCCAACAAGGGGCTCTGGGGAATGCCGACTACCATCAATAATGTTGAGACCCTTGCAACCGTTCCTGCAATCATGACTATGGGCGCCGATGCGTATTCTGCCATCGGAGCACCAGGTCACACTGGCACGCTTCTCTACGGCGTCAGCGGTCACGTGAACAAACCAGGCGTGTACGAACTACCGACTGGCGTCAAGCTCACAGACATCATTTATGATATCTGTGGTGGCGTACCTGGTAACAAGAAGGTAAAGGCCGTCATTCCTGGAGGTTCATCGATGCCGCCGCTCCGTGGCGATGAGATCGAAGGCATCTGCATGGACGAAGAGTACCTGAAGAAGATCGGTACTCATATCGGTACTGCCGGTATCATGGTTATGGACGAAGACACAGACATCGTAGCTGTTACACTCCGCATTGCCAGATTCTACCATCACGAATCATGCGGTCAGTGCACACCTTGCCGAGAAGGCTGTGGATGGATGGAAAAGGTCCTGCACCGCCTTGATCATGGTGATGCAACAAGCTCCGACATCGACCTACTCTACAGCGTAGCGTCGAACATCGAAGGCAATACGATCTGTGCACTTGGTGATGCTGCTGCCTGGCCAGTAAAGGGCTTCATTGAGAAGTTCCGCGATGAGTTCGAAGCGCGTGTTAAGCAAGACCGTTCGTTTGTATCACTTAACGTCGTCCACGGACGCCGTGCTACGGCATCGACTCTCGTTAAGACTCACATCTAATGGATGTTCATGCATTGGGGTACGCCTTTGCACTGACGCTCCTGGCAGGCCTTGCCACTGGCGTCGGTTCGGCGATGGCCTTCTTTGCAAAGAAAACATCAACGAAGTTTCTCTCGCTCTCGCTCGGATTCTCAGCCGGGGTGATGATCTATGTCTCGTTTGTTGAGATCCTTGCCAAGAGCACAGCGGCGCTATCAAACGTCTATGGAGCTCAAGGGGGCCGCTGGTACGCCGTGCTGTCATTCTTTGCAGGGATAGCATTGATCGCCATCATCGACAAGCTTGTACCAAGCCATGAGAATCCACACGAGAACATCACGGTCGAAGCTCTCGATGATACCTCGAAGCAAGAAGAGTTTAAGCGCAGGCACAAACTCCTGCGTGTGGGTATCATGACGGCATTGGCGATCGGGATTCACAACTTCCCAGAAGGGCTGGCAACGTTTGTGAGCGCACTCGAGGACCCCAGCCTTGGCCTTGCCATTGCAATCGCCATCGCGATACACAACATCCCTGAGGGCATCGCCGTTAGCATTCCTGTTTATTACGCCACGCAAGATCGAAAAAAAGCCTTCCTCTACTCGTTTCTTTCTGGTCTTGCCGAACCAGTTGGCGCAGTTATTGGTTATCTGGTCTTGCTTCCCTTTATGAGCCCAGTTGTGATGGGCGTTGTGTTTGGACTCGTGGCCGGCATCATGGTGTTTATCTCCATTGATGAACTCTTGCCAGCTGCACGTGAATACGGCGAACATCATCTTAGTATCTACGGTCTCGTGGCGGGAATGGCAGTCATGGCAGTCTCGCTGCTACTCTTCCTTTAACTGAGACCTCAACCATGTCGATTTCGTATCAGCGCATCGGTGTCATCGGCGGATCGTTTAACCCGATACATATTGCGCATCTCATCATTGCCGACCGGTTTGTAGATCATCTATCTCTCGATGCATGCTACTTTGTGCCGGCCTTTCAATCGCCCTTTAAAGTAGGCGATAAGGGGCTTGCATCTCCAGCAGACCGAGTTGCTATGGTATCACTTGCCACCGAACAACATCCCAAGTTTCATGTAAGCACCGTCGAAGTTGATCGTGAGGGTATATCCTACACGGTAGATACGCTGCGGGCACTGTCGCAACAGTTTCCAGACGCATCGTTGCATCTGCTCATAGGAAGCGATCAGGCAATTGAGTTCGTACGTTGGAAAGACTGGCAGGACATCTGCCGCATCGCACAGCTATGTATCGTGAGACGTCCGTTCCTTCTCACACCGGAACTAGAACAACGCATGACGGAGCAGCTCACAGTCGATAATCGTCCACCAGTATGGATTCAAGCCCCCTTACTGGAGATATCGTCAACGGATATCCGTAATCGCGTAGCCGACGGCAAAAGCATCAATTACCAGACCGTGAAAGCCGTCCGGGACTATATTGATGAGAAGAAGTTGTATCGGAGATGATTATCAATTACCAGTTACTAATTACTAATGACTAATTACGAATGACCAGTTACGCGCGCCTTTCTATCGGTAGTTAGTCATTAGTCATTCGTCATTCGTCATTCGTCATTTATCTTTCCCACATGGACTACCAAGAACTCAAACTCCTTGCATCGATGATTGCAGACGAACTCGAGAAGCGTCATCATGCGCCCCTTGCCGCGAAATGGCAGCACGGCACTATGATCTTCAAACCAGCTGATGCTTCACTCAAGCAGCATGAGATGTCGATTGAGCGATTCATGCAGAAGATCGTGATGATGCGCGACAATCTGCGGGTCATGGAACAGCAGATCAATGCAAATGCCAGCCTCAGCGTAGCCGAGAAAGTCAAACTGCAGGGGTATATCACCAAGATCTACGGCTCTATGACTTCGTTTAACATTCTCTTTGCCGACGAAGACGATAAGTTCCGTGGAGCCGGAGGGGAATGACCAAGGAAGAGTTATCAGTTACCAATTACTAGTTACTAGTTACCAGTTACTAGGTACTAGGTACCGACTACGAACTACCAATGACCAGTTAGGTTGTTGGTGTGACCAAAACAAATAAAAAAACGTCCGACTGCTGATTGCAATCGGACGTTTGTTGTTCGGGAGCGGGACCGACGGGGCTCGAACCCGCGACCTCCGCCTTGACAGGGCGGCGCTCTAACCAAGCTGAGCTACGATCCCGTAACCGTTACGCTGGTGGACCCAAGCGGGATCGAACCGCTGACCTCTTCAATGCCATTGAAGCGCTCTCCCAGCTGAGCTATGGGCCCGTTTCACGTAGAAAACGGAGTGCAAAGATAGGGGGAATTTGCGAAATAGCAAATGGGAATTATCGAATGAATTGCAAATCGCACCATCTTCTATACACACCGTCCTTTTGAAGCAGTGTTTCATGTGAACCAGACTCGATGATTCGTCCATGAGCAAAGACGTGGATCACGTCGCATGTGCGCACGGTGCTTAGTCGATGCGCAATGATAACCGAGGTGCGATTCTCCATGAGGCGCTCAAGAGCATCTTGGATAAGATGCTCACTTTCCGCATCGAGAGAGCTGGTTGCTTCATCGAGGAGGAGAATTGGTGGGTTCTTTAACAAAGCACGCGCAATGGCAACACGCTGACGTTGTCCGCCGCTCAATTTCATGCCACGCTCTCCGACCAGCGTTGAGAAGCCATCAGGGAACTCTTGAATGAAATCAAGTGCATTTGCCCCCTTTGCCGCGAGACGTACTTCTTCGATCGTCGCATCTGGCCTGCCGTAGCGAATGTTCTCTTCGATTGTTCCACCAAAGAGAACAATGTCCTGGGGTACGACTCCGATGTTTCGGCGTATCTGGGCCAACGAATAGTCGTTGGCTGGCTTGCCGTCATAAAGGAGGCTTCCGTTACTTGGCTCATAAAGCCGTTGAATGAGCGATGCTGTTGTTGACTTGCCGGAGCCACTTTCACCAATGAACGCAATTCGCTGACCCGGCGTAATCGTCAACGAGAGATCTTCCACGGCAAGACGATCCTGTCTATCAGGGTAGGCAAACGAAACACTACGCAACTCAATGCCACGGATTGAGACGGATTGAGCATCTTCTCCAACGTGCTCCCGCTCTTCTTCCATCAGTTCCTGAATGCGAACTGCTGCGCCAAGCGACTTCTGAATCTGCCCGAACAACTCGGCAAATGAGCCAAGTGCACCACCGACAAACATTGCATACATCAGGAATGAGAGCAACTCACCCATACTAACCTCGCCAGCTTGGACAAGGCGAGCCCCGTACAAAATGACGGCCGCTATACCACCAAAGATGGTAAAGATGATGAAGGTCACGAAGAGTGCGCGCAAACGCGCACCCTTGATTGCAAGGGCAACATTCTCTGAAAGTGCGGCACGATACCGTCCGATCTCATGTTGTTCTTGGACGTACGACTTGACTGATGCGAGACTTTGTAGTGTTTCTTCGACGATTGTCGATGTCTGTGCGAGCGCATCCTGGGTTTTTGTCGACAATGCCCGAAGTCGTCGCCCAATGAGTACAGCAGCCGCGACAATGAGTGGCATACCAACAAGGATTGGTATGGTTAGCTGCACACTTCGGGTGAGAATGAGTATGATCGAACCGATCAGGAAGATCGACTGACGAATAAGTTGCAGAAGTGAAAATGAAAACGTCTCCTGAATCTGCGTCAGATCACTAGAGATTCTGCTCGACAATTCACCAATCCTATGCTTCGAAAGCGTTGCCAACGGCAACTTCACAATGTGCTGAAACAGATTTGATCGAAGTGAGGCGATGACTTGCTCCGTAGTTCGCGACATGGTGATCGAGACAATGTAGCCAAGCACAGCCTGAACGGTAAGCAGACCCAGAAAGAGTCCACCCGTTTGATAGAGAGACGACGGATCATTCGTCGTTAGAATTTGATCGATGATCGTGCCCGTCATCGCAGGAAAGACCAAACTGATTCCGCTGCTGGGTATCATAAACACCAGCGCTAGCACCATTTTTAATGAATGGGGCTTGTAGTGCGAGAGCAGAAATGCAAAGGACTGTTTCTTTTGTGTAGGCATGGATCAGAGAACAACAAAGGGGATGGTGATCTGGCCACTTGCAGACCTGATCGAAAGTCCGTAGACACCTGCATAGAGTGCGCGCGTGGGGTTGACGATCAAGCGACCTTGGTCTTGTTGAATCGAAGCAGGTAACTCCGAACCATCGATGCCGGTGATGTGTGCATCAACTACGCGAAGCTCAGCAGGAACGAGACAGGTAATCGACGTGGTCCCATGCTCAAGCGGCAGGCCAACGATCTGAACAGTCGTGCTAGACGCATCCTGGGCAACACTGGTAATCGACGATGGTAACCGCACAGCACACGCAAGGTCAACATGACCACGCACGACAGTAAAGCTTGCAAAGTCAACCGGATATGATCGTACTCGGTTTGTTGATGAATCAGTGGCATTAACGCGAACCTGCAGAGTATCGCCTCCGATGAACATCTCATCTGGGTACTCCATGAACCACCAAACACCCTCAACAGGTTGTGCGGCAATGGTCTGTCGCTGGCCCGTTGCCATATTCACGGCGAGTACTTCAACGCCCACCGGATTCATGCAGAATACCGGTATAAACATGGCAGTGTGAGGTGTTACGATCACAATGTTTGGCCGACCAATACCTGGGCCCAGATACTTAGCGGCTGCCAGCGTATTAGCTACCCCATGCCCCATGTTTTCGTCTCGAATGCTTGGGAACATGGAGTTCGCGAACAACGCATCTCGTAACCTGTAGAGAGGCACGTCTGGGTAAAGGCTCCGGAGTAGACCCAGTTGTCCTGCCACCATTGGTGTTGCAAGCGAGGTGCCGGAGGACCGAACAATGTTACCAGCTGGTGCCTGACAATACACTGCCATTCCCTGCGCTGTGATCTCAGGCTTTTGACGTCCATCTGCTGTTGGTCCCTTGCTGGAAAATGCCCACAATGTATCTGCGCCAACAGCCATAGCACCAACCGTGATCGCACTATCGGCATCAGCAGGTGTAATCAGCGAACTAGGTCTTCCATAGTTTCCGGCTGCTGTAACACAGAGCATGCCTCGCTGAGCTGCAAGATTGATCGCACGGGCAGCAAATGTTGTTTTGCCGTCAAGAAGCTCATACGGCGTTGATGCATCCGTCGAATCGAAAGTGAGATAGCCAAGCGATGACGAGGATATATCAGCACCGTTGCGCTCAAGCCAGTATAGTGCCTCTACAAAGAGCTCCTCTTCGATCCTACGTTCGTAGCGCATGTCCTCGGACTTGGCCAGCAGATACGTGGCAAATGGCGCTACACCCGTGATGGAGTCGTGACTCCATCCGCCCACTACCGAAAAGATGAGACTCCCGTGAACGTCTTGGGCGTTGACGTCGAGTTCATCATTTGCCGTGAGCGAATCACGGAAGATGAAATCATACTCGCGCTCAACATCTGCGTGACGCAACGTCGACATATCGCGCCAGCGAAAGCCGTTGTCGATGATTCCAATGCGAGCCCCTTGACCGTATAACCCAGCATCGTGGAGTTGTTGAAGCTGCAGAACAGATAACTGCTGTCCAGAGGGTCCGTAGAGCGATGGAGAGCAGTCGATATCTCGAAGTTGTGCATACGAGACGCTCGAGGTAGGCACCACAGAGGCAACAAACGGCAAACCAGCAACCTGCTTCTGCTCGAGTGTGTCAAGACCAACAATGATCGCATTCATCCAAACAAGTTCAGACAGCAATGAGTCACTCACTGCCAAGACAGCTTGCTGGTAGGGGGCATACAACGGCTTGTCATCGTCCTTGAGCAACGGATCAAAGCCTACCGACATTCGACGCTCCAAAGCGCGCGGGTGATAGGTTGCAAGTGTGCGCTGGTAGAGATCCGAATCGGGTGCAAAGGAATCTGGTCCTTTGTCGCTGAACCGCACCCTGCACGGAACGCGTTCTTGCGCCGTCATAGGCACAGCCATCAACAACGCGATAAAAACAGCTACTACCCTCATGGAACGCTTTTCGTAGGTTTGAACTTCATCTTTCAACAGCTATGCAAACATCACAAATTTCTACCGCATCGGTAGCAGCTGCGCGCTCCTCTGCTGCCTGGATTGATAGGGGCAGCATAACAATTATCAAGCTCACAGGTGCAGATCGTATCGACTTGCTGCACAGACTCACAACAAACGACCTGCGCGATCTGCGACCTGGATTCGGAAAGCACACAGTGCTGCTCACCGACAAGGCCCGCATCATCGATGTTATCGCCATCCTGCACGACGCAGATACCTCGTATCTGTTGTGCTCACCCGGTCAAAGCGCAACCATCATTGCTTGGCTTCGCAAGTACATCATCATGGATGATGTTTCGATCCAGGACATGACAGATTCATTACAGGTCATTGAGATCTGCGGACCTCGCTCTTCAGAAGTTGTCGACAGCCTCTTTGGAGTAAATGTAGGTGGCTTCGCCCTTGATCAATGGTTCAGCATTGAGCAAGAGGGGGCTAATACCATCATCACACGTCAGCCATCAGCATGCGAGGTTTCGTATTGGGTCATCGCACCCCGTGAGACAACGCAGATAGTGCGTGAGAACCTTTTCGCGAATCAGGAACTGCTGCCTCGTTTAAATGATGTCGAGGCCGAGTATGTTCGCATCACGGCTGGCATGGGCAAACACGGACACGAGTGGACCGATGCGTTCAACCCGCTTGAAGCAGGTCTGCTGCACATGACATCGTTTGCCAAGGGATGTTATATCGGCCAAGAGGTAGTTGCTCGTCTCGACAGTTACAACAAGGTCAAGCAGCGCGTGATGGGCCTTACAGCAGAACGCGAGTTGCTCACGGGCAGCAGGCTTTTTGCAGAGGATGCTGACATCGGCGTCATTACCAGCGTAACAACATCATGTGATGGGGCAACCTGGTTTGCCCTTGGGTACGTCCGCGGAGAACATGCACATCCCAATGCACCACTAACCGTTCGTGTTGGCGATGTAGCTGTGAGCGTAACCCAACATCTTCTTCCTATGGAAGATCCATCATGCCGGTAGCCTTTGTGATAGGGGGCGCACGGCGCCTTGGCAGGTCGATAACGCAACGTCTTGCCAGCCACGGCTATGATGTTGGTATTACGTATAACACGTCGGGTGACCTTGCAGCATCGTTGAAATCGGAGGTCGAACTTCATGGGTGTCGACTGACCCATGTTCAATGCGATGTCCGAAGCGAACAACAATTGAAGCATGCCTGGACACAGCTCACGGCGAACCTTGGCCTGCCAGCTGTGGTCATCGTCGCTGCAGGGGTCTTTCCAGACCCACAGCACCCTGGTACAATTTCGTCCGAGCAGTTCATCGACACGATGCGCATAAACACGTTGCCATTGATTCTACTGACGGGTATGTATACCACCGTATGTGACGAAGCAAAGACCACAGGACGCGTGATCTCATTAGGTTCATTAGGCGCAACTGAGATCTGGAAGGATCGACTCCTATATAATGCGAGTAAGGCGGCAGCGCGCACATCAGCATTATCGTTGGCCCGCAGTCTTGCACCGACATTGAGTGTTAACATCGTTGCCCCTGGTGCTATCTCGCAGCCCCATGACATGACCGACGCCGATAAGCGACTAATCCCAGCGGAACGCATACCAATGCAGCGTCACGGCTCGGACCAGGATGTTTGCGATGCGGTAATGTTCTTTACCTCGGCACCACACTATATCACCGGACAAACCATCTATGTTGATGGTGGCTACGGCCTTACTCGGTAATTTCGTTCGGCATTTCGTGATTTTCTGACACATTCCTGAACCTATGCGATTTCACATGTTCGTTGTTTTGATGATTTGCCTACTGGCAGCAGTGGGGTATTCAATCGCTGGCACATTGGTCACGCTTCCTATCAGCCCGAAGGTGGGCGAGCAGATCCAGATCGAATACACTCCGCTCGATGCCGACAAATCAATGTTGGAAGGCAAGAGCATCCATGCTGTTGTCTACACATTCACCGCGGCAGCCGAGCTGCCCCTTGCTATCGAGATCCCTCTCGATAAACGCTCAGGTAAATGGACAGGGTCGATCACTGTGCCCAAGGATGCTGTGTACGGTATCATCAAGGTTGGCAATGGTCTGGTCTACGATACCAACAAAGAGCTGTTCTGGGAGATCATGAGCCACAACGACAAGGGTCAACCGGTTGAGGGTGCAAATCTCAAGGCGGCCATGGCACGCTATGGTCAGCTGCCAGCCCCTTGTCGAATGAAGGACGATTTTAGTGAGGCGCTCGAACACCTCAACAAAGAAACACGGATCTATCCGAAGAACGTAGTAGCGCAGTTCAACTACATCATGATCGCAAAGAACCTCGGTGATTTGACTGAGGATGAGGCAAAGGGAAAGTACCGAGAGTTAACATCGCAGGTTTCGCAGATTCAGACACCTCTGGAGGCCATCGCTATTGCACAGGCCTATGCAGAACAGCAGAAGCAGGAAGAATCGGAGCGCGTTATGACTGATGCAGCGCGGCGCTTCCCAACATCCACGGTGGCCGAACAAGCGCAGCTTCAGGAGCTCGGTGCTTCAAAATCGCTTGATGAGTTTGTTGGCAGGGCCTCGGAGCACTTGGCAATGTGGACCACTTCACCAGCTCGGCAAAACATCATCGACGCCGTTCTAAACGCTACAACGCAACAGAGTGCGATGTCTCAGCTGTTTTCATTCGTTAGCACGACAAAGGGCTTGTCAGCACGCACGATCCACCAGGCCGTAAACTTTATCGGTTCGGTTGACTCTTTGCGACCGCAGGCACTGCGACTTGTCGATGAAGGTATTGCTGCATCTCGCGACGCTTCGCGTCGACCCCAAAACATGGGCACCTCGGAGTGGAGTGAAGAGCAACGTCTTGCCAGCTCACAGCTGCGCTTTGTGCAGGGGGCTATCCTGCGCGCTATGGGTCGCACGGATGAGGCCATAGTCGCGCTGGAACAGAGCGTTGAACTCGGAGGAGATGATCTGGAAAAGGGCTGCATTGAAATGTTGGTTGAACTGCACTCTGCCGGCGGACAGACAAAGAAGGCAATGCGATTGGCAGAGCGCGCCATGTCTCTTGGTGTAGCTACGCCTAAGGTTGTCGATACCTTCCGTGCCATGCTTCGAGCAGACGGCGAGGATAGCACTGATATCAGCGAACGTGAGCAGGAGCTGCGCGCTATGGGTCGTAAGCGCATGGCCACGAAAGTGGTGCAGGACATGCTAAATCTTCAGGCGATTGAAGGTACCTTTACGACCCTTGATGGCAAGCCAGTGAAGATCTCTGATTGGAAGGGTAAGGTTGTGATCATCGACTACTGGGCCACATGGTGCGGCCCATGCCGTCAGTCGTTTCCATCGCTGCAGAAACTCTATCTCCGTTACAAGGACAACCCAAACGTAGTTTTTGCAATCGTCAACGTATGGGAACGATCAGACGATCGTGTCAAGACCGTGCGTGAGTTTATGAGCAAGAACGCGTCGTTGACCTTCCCGATGTATCTCGACAAGGACGACAGCGTTGTTGGCAAGTTTGGTGTTACAGGCATCCCTACAAAGTTCTACTTGGGCAAGGACGGTCGCGTACAGTTCAAGGAAGTTGGTCTGCACCCAGAGGAACAGTTCTTAGACGAAGCCACGAACCGTATAGAAGCGCTCCTGGCGCAATAGTCCCTATGTGGGTTTTAGTCCGAGACGAACAAACAGCCAGAGCTACCAGTCCAGGGCTCAGTGTTGTATCTGGCCCCCATCATTGCTCCGCGACCACTTCGAGCTAGCGACATAACGGGTTGTGGCCGCTCAGCACCGTCAAGCCAGATCAGCATCACGCGGATCTCCACAAAGTTGTCACCATAGGGCGTGGCGACGCATGGAGCATAGGCTACTTTTTCCTGCAGTATCCAGCCATCGCGTTCACCTTCGGGAATTGCCAGAACATCCTCATAGGTGGGAGAGACATTTACTCCCTTGCCGGCAAACGCATACAGCGGCTTGAGGACGTAGTGCTCTAAATCGCTCGGCATTGCCGTGAGCTTATCCACAACATAGGCCTTAGGCACAGTAGGGTGATCAAGGTAGGGAAGTAGGTACTTACTGATACGAAAGTACCAGTTCGGATGCCCAGCCCATTCTACATTGAGATCTTCCGACCAAGCAAAGTTGAGATCTACTCCGAGATCATCTAGCTCGTCAATAATAGCGCGATTAAAGATCCTTCGCAGTGGCTGTAGCGTGCCGTCATCACGGCGGAACGCAAGCCCCTTGCCATGCTTTACAACGTCACGAATGTTTACTGTTTGAAGTCCGATGAGATGGTTCATTGCCACAAAGTC
>CANGZU010000008.1 GCA_947458785.1 Ignavibacteria bacterium | reverse complement strand
TACTGGCTTCGTATGGTCCACCAATAGTCCATGAGAGGATTAGGATAGATGTTCTGTCCATAGAACGGTCCCCCAGCTCCAGGCCCGCCGCCCACGGTAATGAGCATTTGGGCTCTCAGCTCCGTCATTGTGACAGCTGAGAGGGATGTAAGCGCTATGAGGCAGATGAGCAATTTTCGTAGCAAATTGTTCATTGCAATGCCTTTGAGTTGATGATGTAACATGTCTTTTTGGTTTTCTACTTGTGCATGAACCTTCAACGTTTGGTTGCCAGTAAAAACAAATCCTGCTAGTTTTCGTTCCACCGACAAAAGTCAAGATATCTTTTTTTTACATCCGAGCAAGGCCGAACATATGCACCGCAAAGTGCATAAATACGGAACGGCGCGGGCTATCTCGATCCAACATGAACATTACCCAAATCCAGCAGTGCGTCGATGATATCCGAAATCATTACAAGGGAGAACCAAAGGTCGGAATCATCCTTGGAACTGGCCTCGGAGCCCTTGCAGCTCAGGTAGATGTCGATTTTTCAATGCCTTACGAAGACATTTCGAGTTTCCCTGTAAGCACCGTAGAATCACACAAGGGGCGTTTGATCTTCGGATCACTGGCAGGCGTTCCTGTTGTTGTTATGCAGGGTAGATTCCATCAGTACGAGGGATACACACTTCAGCAGATAACACTTCCTGTACGAGTTTTCAAGATGCTGGGCGTAGAAACACTTATTGTCTCCAATGCGTGCGGTGGTATGAATCCGCTGTATCGGCGTGGCGATATCATGCTCATAGACGACCACATCAACTTACTTGGAGATAATCCTCTGGTTGGACCGAACATTGATGAGCTGGGCCCGCGCTTTCCTGATATGAGCGAACCGTACTCGCGGCACTTACTCAGTCTTGCAGAAGGGGCTGCTCTTGAGCTCGGCATCAAGGTGCATCGAGGTGTGTACGTAGCTGTAACCGGTCCGAATCTTGAAACGCGCGCAGAGTATCGATTCCTTCGAAGTATTGGCGCAGATGTTGTTGGCATGAGTACCGTACCAGAGTGTATCGTTGCCCGCCACATGGGCATGGCTGTGCTCGGCATCAGCATCATTACCGATGAGTGTTTCCCTGATTCACTTCAACCAGTTAGTTTGGAGCATGTTCTGGAAGCAGCTGCGATCGCAGAACCGAAGATGACGAACCTTGTCAATCACATCGTAAGCAAGATCGTATGATCACCACCATTATCCGCGCATTACTCGTCGTACTATGTTGTTGGTTTGCCGTTTCGTGTTCGCCGGATGAGCCCCTTATCAATTCGTTCGATGACCAATGGCGCTTGTTGGCCACGATAGGTGGTAAAGATTTGACGTCGACGATTGTTCCATCTGAGCAGGTCTCGCAGATCAATCCCAACGATGTTGACTTCGGGGCCAGTCCTACCATGACAAGGTTCCGTAACAATGTTTACTTCACGTCCATTGATCGGCCTTGGATCATTGTGTACGATGCAGACCGGCTTGTATACTCTGATACGATCTTTACGTTCAACGAACTTGACGGAACAAGCGACATCTGTTTTGCGAATGCAACTACAGCATACGCCACCTCACCCAAGAGTGGCTGCGTGGGAGTTATCGACCTTACAACCTCCAAAGTTGCACGTATCATCAAGACCCCCGGAAAACCACGACAGATTGCATGTCTTGGCAACCAGATCTGTGTGACAATACCAGATTCCCAATGCGTTGTCGTTATTGATACACGAACAACCGAGATTGTGCACAAGATGGATGTCGGTGAGTACCCATGGTACGTACGAGAGGACCCCGTAGCCAATGTCTTCTGTGTTGTCTCACTTGGCCGCGGCAAGATCAGCCCAAGCGAGAGCGTAACAACGCCCACAATTTCATTTATCTCCCCTACCACGCGCGAAGTCCTCAAGACGCTTGATCTCACCGTCAGGGCCTCTGAAGGACCTCGGCAGTTTCCTCGCGGACTTGCCATCACATCATCTCAGTTTGCACTCGTGCCAGTTCAGTCGGGTTTGCTGCGCGTCAGCACTCGAACACGTTCGCGGATCTCATCTGTACAAAGTGACTCATTTGACATCGTTACCTACAACGATGCCCGTGCTGAGGTCATCTGCCAGCGCTTGGCTGGCGGTTCTTCGCCGCAGGTGATTGTCTTTGATGAGGACGCTTCCGAAAAGAAGTTCACTCTCACACGTAGCTCGCGGGCCGCGGCGCTACTCGGTGTTGCACGATGATCTGCGAGGGCCTCGCTCAACGAGCATCTAATGCACACGTTGTCTTTGCTGACGCAACCGACATGCGTGTTTTAACAGCAATCGATGTTCTTTCACAGCAAGGTTCACTGCGATTAACTGCTCTTGTCTCTCGCCAGAGAGCTGAGCAAACTATGGGACGCGCGCTCTCCTCTTCGATAGATTTCGTTGATCCTGCCGTCCATCAGCGAGAAGTTGCTGATATGCTATTGAAACGTCGGGCAAGCAAGGGGCTTTCGGAAGCCCAAGCAAGGGTGTACGCTTGCGACCCCCTCTTTGTTGCAGGGTGGTTTGTTGACTCAGGCCATGCAGACGCAGCCGTTGCAGGTTCGCTTTCGACAACTGCCGACGTCATTCGTGCCGCTCTCTGGACAATCGGATTAGCAGAAGGTATTCGCACCCTGTCCAGCTATTTCTTAATGGATTGGCCAGACAAATTCTACCTGTTCGCAGACTGCGGAGTGCTGCCCGATCCCAACACTGAACAGCTGGTTGACATTGCATATTCGTCCGCACAATCTCTCCGTGCTCTGAGTAGTGAAGAACCACGTGTTGCGTTCATCAGTTTCTCAACCCACGGAAGTGCCCAGCATCCAATGGTGGACAAGGTCAGAATGGCAGCCGAACAGTTCACTCAGCGCTACCCAAACATCGTCGCAGACGGAGAGTTGCAAATCGATGCTGCCATTGTACCGTCTGTTGCCAGCCGCAAAGCCCCCTCGTCTTCGGTTGCGGGAACTGCCAACATCCTTGTGTTTCCCGACCTTGATGCTGGCAACAGCGCATACAAGCTTACAGAACGCCTAGCAGGAGCACACGCACTTGGCCCTATCCTGCAGGGCTTAGCCAAGCCATACTGCGACCTTTCCCGCGGCTGTAGTCACGAGGATATCGTGCATGTAGCCTATATCGCCGCTCTAATGAGCAATCAACACTAGTTCGACTGCGCCTGCAGCGCCGCAATCATCTGATCGAAATCTTCATCAGACAATGTATAGCGTTCAGAGCAGAATTGACAGACCATTTCCCTGTGGTCATCTTGCTGCATACCGACGATCTCTGCCAAGCCAAGTGTTAGCAAGGCCGACTTGTAGCGATCCTTGGAACAACGACAGAAGAAGTCTACCGGTGCGCTGGCTACAACATCGATATCAGACGGCATGATCTGACGCAGGATCTGCTCTGGCGTATATCCATTGTCTGTGTACTCCGTCATCCGACCGAGATAGTCAACTGCATCATAAACGCTAAAGATGTCAACATCTTTCGCTCCCGGCATCGCCTGCACAAGTAGCCCCACACTCTGTCGGATGAGATCGTCGCTATCGTAGGCAACATCGATAACAAAAGCCGACGGAATCTGCTCCGATTGTGTGAGATAATAGCTCAGATCCGAAGTGATGTCTCCCCGACGCAGCTCTACAATACCTGTTACCGGTTCGTATTCGCCATAGACAACTCTCTGAACTCGCAGCAGCCCCTTGCCAAGGGGCGTATCTCGACCTTCAACAGGTGCTTTATTCTGTGAAATGAATCCTCGGACCTCGCCTATCTGCATGGCCTCAGCGCACACTGTACGTATCAGTCCATCTCCCTCTGCCGTCAGAATCACGCGCTCTTCACCCTTGAGATAGGATGCCAACAAGCTTGCTCCAGTTATCATTCTTGCAAGAATGAGCGAACCCACCGGGTCGAGACCGTGACGCTCCTGAGCCGTACGCACAGTCTTCGGATTGTGGATCAAAGCAGCACGAAATGTACCGTCCTTTGTCATCACTCTCGTTACCCTGTCACGCTGTGACCAGAGCTTTTTTACATCTTCATTCATCGATTGTCTTTCGTAGATCCATGAGCGTCTGCAGAGCCTGCATAGGCGTCATGTTGTTGATATCAAGTTCTGTGATGATTGACCGAATGCGGTCTTCTCGAAGTTCAAAAAGAGAAACCTGACCCTGACCTGACGTGACCACACTTGCTGGGCCTGCCTGCTGCCGGGCATTGTTACCTTCCATTGCCTGTAACACAGTCTTAGCTGTTGCCAAGACAACATGAGGCATTCCAGCCATCTTCGCAACGTGTATGCCAAATGAATGGTTCGAATGACCCGGGATCACCCGATGCGTAAACAGGATGTCATTTTCAATCTCTTGCACTTCGACTTGGTAGTTCTGAATTCTGTCACAACGCTCTGCCAACTCAGTCAGCTCGTGATAGTGCGTTGCAAACATCGTCTTTGCTCCGATGCGGTCATGGATATGCTCAGCAATAGCCCATGCAATTGAGATACCATCAAATGTTGCCGTGCCCCTTCCCACCTCATCAAGCAGGATCAAACTTCGTGGGGTTGCGTTGTGCAAGATGTTGGCAGACTCCTGCATCTCCACAAGAAAGGTACTCTCTCCCGCAAGAAGATTGTCTTGCGCACCAACACGAGTGTAGATGCGATCAGTGAGTGGAATGTGCGCGCCGCCAGCAGGCACGAAGCACCCGATATGGGCCAAATACACACATATACCAACCTGCCGAAGGTAACTGGACTTGCCCGACATGTTGGGGCCGGTAATGATATGCACCTGAGAGTGCTCCGTGTCCATCCGGATGGTATTGGGCACGTACTGCACGCCGTGCGGAAGAATACGTTCGATAACCGGATGCCGAGCAGCATCAATCACAAGGTCGGTTCCACCGTGGACAATCGGCTCGCAGTAGTCGTAGGTGTATGCTACGTGCGCAAATGAAGCCAGGACGTCAAGAATTGCAACATGCTGTAGCGTTCGCTGCAGTGATTGGCAATGATCAGCAATTTTCTGTCGCAGGTCTTGCAGGAGTAAGGCTTCACGCTGCGTGACATGCTCCTGAGCAGTTGCGATCTTTCCTTCAAGTTCCTTGAGCTCAATTGTCGTATATCGTTCGGCATTGGCAAGCGTCTGCCTTCGGTCGTACGACGCCGGCACCTTCGTGCGTTGGGCGTTACTGACTTCGATGTAGTATCCGAAAACCCCGGTATATCCGATCTTGAGATTCGGAATGCCTGTCTCGTCACGCTGATGCTGTTGGTACTCTGTAACCCACTCCTTGCCGTGGTGAAGTGCTCGTGATGCCTCGTCAAGTTCAATGTCAAAGCCTTGTCGAAACATCAAGCCAGATCCAACGGCAACTGGTGGCTCGTCTACGAGAGCCGCACCAATTGCATGAGTAAGTTCATGGTGAACGTCAATAGAGGCGGTAATCTTCTGAAGTTCATCAGAGGCGATACCTACCGTGGAGCTTAGAATACTTGGCAACGTTTCCAAGCCATGACGAAAAGCTCCAACCTCGCGAGCGGATGCTCTGTTGGTTACGATCTTGGTTAAGAGTCGCTCCAAGTCTCCCAGGCGACGCAGTGAATCCCGAACGGAATCGATCTGCGAGCGGTGTTGCACGAGAGCTCGGACAACCGCTAGCCGCTGCTCGATGCGCCGTTGGTCTGTCAATGGCGTCTGCATCCACCATCGAAGCAGGCGCGCTCCCATGGGGCTTGCGGTATTGTCTAGGAGATCAACGAGCGCCCCAGAGACCCCAAGCTCGCCAGACTGTGATTGTATCTGCAGGTTGCGCCTTGTTGCTGTATCAAGGAGCATCACGTCATCATATCGAAGGGCCTTGATCGACTGAAGTTGCGACAGCGCACTTTTCTGCGAGTCGGATACGTATTGCAGTAGCACGCCTGCCGCAACAATACCAAGCTCAAGCTCTTCAATGCCGAAGCCCTTCAGAGATGTCGTATTGAAGTGCCTGTTGAGCAGCTCCTGGCAGGAGCTACGGTTAAAGTGCCATGTATCACGTCGCGTGATCGCAGGCTTTGAGGACTGTTTACTCAGTAACAGCTCCCAGACTGCGCGCTCATCCTTGTTGACGATAATCTCGGCGGGTGAAAACGACTCAAGCACTGATTCAATGGATCTTGAGGGGATCTCTCCGGCAGTAAATGCACCTGTCGAGATATCTGCTACGGCAAGCCCCCAATGTCCCGCTTCAGTCAACGGTGCGGCCAAGGCAGCAAGGTAGGTGTTTCGACGGCTGTCGAGCAGTTTGTCATAGAGCACAACGCCAGGAGTTACCACCTCGACCACATCGCGCTTTACGATACCTTTGGCGTTTTTGGGGTCTTCTAGTTGTTCACAAACGGCCACGCGATAGCCCGCGCTGACAAGCTTTGGCAGGTAATTGTCCAGCTGATGATGCGGAAACCCGGCAAGGGGCATCTCCCCCGCCGCTCCGTTGTTGCGCTTTGTTAACGTAATCCCACATGCCTTTGCCGTGATGATGGCATCATCACCAAAGGTCTCGTAAAAATCACCAAGGCGGAACAATAAGACCGTATCAGGATGCCGGTCTTTGATTTGGTTGTACTGCCGCATGAGCGGCGTTTCGCTGCTAGATTTCACCGAACAAAAATAAACATGTACGAACGGACAATTGCCGATTTCATTCCGCGTCGTATCTTTGCCAACCGTCAGGAGAGGTGGCCGAGTGGCTGAAGGCAACGGTTTGCTAAACCGTCGTAGTGGTACTAACCGCTACCGAGGGTTCGAATCCCTCCCTCTCCGCTGAAGAGCCCTGCGATCATCCGTGGGGCTTTTTTTATTATGCAGACCAGCGAACGAACGATACGAACCATCATTACCAACCGCAAGGCGCTCCACGAGTATGAAGTACTCCAGCGCTTTGAGGCGGGCATTGCCCTGTTGGGGACCGAGGTAAAGTCACTCCGAGCCGGAAAGGTCAACATCGCAGACGCCTATGGGATGTTCCCATCGCGCCAGAATGACGAATTCTTCCTGCTTGGTCTGCACATCGCCCCCTACGATTTTGGCAACCGCGAGAACCACGAGCCCTTGCGCAAGCGTAAGCTACTGCTGCAGGCGCACGAGTTGCGAAAAATGCGCGAGGGAATTGAGGAAAAGGGGCTTACAGTTGTTCCACTATCTCTCTATTTTTCGGGTCCATACGTCAAGGTCGAACTCGGATTGGTGCGCGGTAAGAAACTCTATGACAAGCGCGCCAGTACGAAGGAGCGCGACCTCAAACGTGAGTTGCAGCGTAAGACTTCTGATTACTAGGATTGGGTGTAAAGAACAGGTATGAAACCACTTCACGAACAACTTGCCGTTATCAAGGAAAACGTGGTCGATCTTCTTCCAGAAGAAGATGTGATCATGAAGCTTGAGCGCAGTATCAAGAACAACACGCCCCTCCGTATCAAGTTGGGCTTAGACCCCAGCCGGCCGGACATTCACATTGGACATGCCGTGGTGCTGCAGAAGCTCCGTCAGTTTCAAGATCTTGGGCACCTAGTAGTGCTAATCATTGGAGACTTTACAGCGACAATTGGAGATCCAACCGGGAAGTCCAAAACTCGCCCTGCTCTTACCATCGAAGAAACACGCCATAACGGTACAACGTATGTTATGCAGGCAGCGAAGATCCTAGACATGTACCGCACGGAAGTTCTCTACAATTCAAGTTGGCTCGACCTCCTTAGCTTTCGCGACGTCATTCGCCTTACATCACAGTACACCGTGGCCCAGTTGCTCGAACGTGACGACTTTACGAAGCGCTACAGAGCAAATGAGCCTATTTCACTGCATGAGTTCCTGTACCCTTTGATTCAGGCCTATGACTCTGTTGCCGTCAAAGCAGACATTGAAGTCGGTGGTACAGACCAAAAGTTCAACTTGCTTGCTGGACGCGAAATCATGCGCGGCTCTGGGGCAGAACCTCAGTGCATTCTAACGATGCCTATCATCGAGGGAACAGACGGCGTAGAGAAGATGAGCAAGTCGCTCGACAATTACATTGGACTTACCGACAGCCCCAAGGACATGTTTGGAAAGACGATGTCCATCCCAGACTCCTTGATCCCACGGTACCTGCAGTATGCTTGCTTCGCTCCCTCGGATGAAGTCACGTTGGTAAAACAGGGTCTGCAGGACGGGTCACTGCATCCTCGGGCAGCAAAGGTTGATATCGCTAAACGCATTGTTGCACGGTACCATGGTCAGTCCGCCGGTGATGAAGCATTTGCTGAATTCGAACGCGTGTTTGTGAAGAAGGACATCCCTGATGTGATCGAGGAACGGTCATTACCGTACGCACAAACAGACGTCATCACATTACTTGTTGACACGCAGATGGCCGCATCAAAAAGCGAGGCACGCAGATTGGTTACTCAGGGCGGGGTCTCACTTGATGCCGTAAAGATCACAGACCCATACGCCGTCGTTGACATCTCCGAGCAGCGAATACTGCGTGTTGGTAAGCTGCGCTTCTTGCGCGTGATTGGTGCATGAGCCCCATCTTCCGCATTGACGGACCGGCCACAGGTCGGGAAAACATGGCCATGGATCTTACCATGCACGAAGAGGTCTGCCAGGGAACAATTCATTCAGGACTACGCCTCTACAGCTGGAGCCCATGGTGTGTATCATTAGGCAAGCACCAGTCTGTGGATGCGCTCAACCAAGACGCAGTTAGAGACCTAGGTCTTGACGTTGTACACCGGCCCACTGGCGGCAGAGCAGTATTGCATGCGGAGGAGGTTACATACTGCATCTGTGTGAGCCTGCCAGATGCAAGCCGAGCTCAACATATCTACGCAGCTGTTCATGACTTGCTCTACCGCGTCCTGGCTGAGCTTGCGCCTTCGCTTACCCATGCGTCGCTCTCGTCAGATCTTCGAACCCATTACTCATCCCAACAACCAATCGGACAGGCCTGCTTTTCAAGTCACGCCAAGAGCGAGATCCTCTGGAATAATCGTAAAGTTGTCGGATCTGCCCAGCGGGTCATGGATGGCGTGCTTCTGCAGCATGGCTCCATTCTGTGTGAGCAGGGTCACGAGAACCTAGCCCATGTGATCGCGCGGAATGATGACGAAGCAGCAAAGATTAGCAGCTTATTGCTCAACACAAGCGCAACATTATCGGAGGCTGCTGGCCATGCGATCTCGAAACAGGATGTGTGTTCCCGCTTCGAGACACAACGTGAACTCGTAGTGCAAGACCTACAAGTTATCTCGCAACTGGCAAGGGGCGAAGCACGGTAATCCCAAGATTTGATTCGAGCCGTCCAACGTATTCCGAGATCGGCCCATCGAGGATTACCTTCTTTTTTGTTGATGAGGCATGCAGGAACCGGGCACGATCACCATCGCGAACAATCATGCCGGTGTGGGAGTAATCAAGCCCCTTTTTCGAGGTAGCTATAGCGATAATATCGCCGTCCTGAAGCTGCGACTCGATATTGGCAATACTCTGCCGTGGTATGATCGTTCTTGAAGTGGCGTTCACTCGTTGTTCAATGGAACGCATAACCTCGACATACCTTGGCTCTGCTACGAGTGCGGGATAGTACTTGGGATTTTGCGACATAAACCCTAGCTGGAGCACAAATGGTATTCCTCCAAGCTGGGACGTCACGTCTACGACGACACCCTTTTTGATGTTGTTGTCGATCCATTCCGAGGTGTAGTGCAGCCGGCTAGTGTAATCAGAGAGTATGCCATCACGATAACGTGTGTAGGTAACTGCCTCGACCAGGTCTTCGAGTGAATCCTTTCCAAGCTGCATGATGCGGGCCATGTTAAGAGACACTTCAAAGAGTGTCACACAGTCCAACCGCAACATGTCTACGGTGCATACTTCCCTGCCGGTCCCGTCAAGCGTGCCACCAACATATGGTGCCTCGAGAAGCTCGAGACCTACCTTCGATACAAGCGACCCAATCGGAAGGGCCTTCCAGTTGGAATCAATGATCTTCGAACGGACCTCGTTGAACTTACGTCGGGTGCCCTCACCCGTAACAGCAAACGAGACTGATGCGAGGATGGACAGGAGGACCAGAGCTATCAACGACCGATATCTCACGTCATCATTCTCCAGAAATTGTCGCGATACCGACGTCACGAAGTTGCTGTGCGTCAATTCCCGACGGGCAACCATCCATGAGGGAAAGTCCTGACGTTGTTTTTGGGAACGCAATAACATCTCGAATGTTGTCTGTGCCACACAGCAACATCACAAGACGGTCAAAACCAAATGCAATGCCTCCGTGAGGGGGCGCACCATACTTGAGTGCATCGAGCAGGAATCCAAACTTTGACTCGGCGTCTTCCCGACTAAATCCGAGCAGGTCGAACATGCGCTGTTGAACTGCATTCGTGTGAATACGCACCGACCCTCCAGCGACCTCATAGCCATTGATCACAAGGTCGTGTGCAAGCGCTCGTGCGTGAGTTGGATCAGTGGACAGTAGGTTAACATCCTCTGGCAGCGGCGATGTAAACGGATGGTGTCTGGCGATCCAGCGTGATTCTTCATCGCTGTATTCAAGCAATGGAAACTCAGTAATCCAATGGAACGAATACGTCCCCTTCAACCCATCCAGAATACCTGTTCTGCGTGCAATCTCCGTGCGCAGAGCACCAGCAATCGTACAGGCTCGCTCCCACTCGCCCGGAACAAACAGCACAAGATCACCGTCAGCTGCCGAACATGCGTTAAGCAGGTCCGAGGCCTGGTCAGGAGTAACAGCCTTCAAGAACGACCCTGTTGTTTCCCCACCCTGAGCTTTGAGCCATGGTAGACCCTTAGCACCATATTTTTTTGCGTGTTCGGTCAGCTCGTCGATCTGTTTGCGAGAGAATCCAGCGCAGCCCTTTGCATTGAGAGCCATGACGGCGCCGCCCCCGGCAACTGTATCACGAAAAACAGAAAAGTCGCAAGACGCCGCTCGTGATGAAACGTTTACCAGCTGTAGGTCGTAGCGGATATCGGGCTTGTCGCTTCCATACGTCTCCATTGCATACTGGAAGGTCATACGAGGGAATGTATCCGGCACCGAATAATCAAGGATCTCGCGCCATGCCGTACGGATGAAGCGTTCCGTGAGCGACAGAATATCGTCTTGACGGATGAATGACATCTCAACGTCGATCTGTGTGAATTCCGGCTGCCGGTCCGCACGAAGATCCTCATCACGGAAGCACTTTACGATCTGCATGTACTTATCGAAGCCTGAGACCATCAGCAGCTGTTTGAACAACTGAGGTGATTGGGGCAAGGCATAGAAACGCCCCTTGTTGATTCGACTTGGAACAAGGAAGTCGCGAGCACCTTCTGGCGTAGACTTCGTCAAAACCGGTGTTTCTACTTCAAGAAATCCTTCTTGCTCAAAGAACCTATGAGTGATCTGAGCGAGCTTATTACGGACGATGAAATTCTTCTGAAGAACTGTCCTGCGCAGATCGAGGTAGCGATGCTTGAGTCGAAGTTCCTCGTTGGTGCCTAGTTCATCAACAATCTCAAATGGAGGAACATCCGATGGATTGATGATGCCAACCTCTGAAACAAGTACTTCGATAAGTCCTGTCGGAATGCGCGGATTAGGATTCTCACGCATACGCACAGCCCCCTTCACCCAGAGAACATACTCTGCACGAACCTCGTGAATCTGCGCAGAGAGCTCGGGCGTGTGTGCTGAATCGACAACCACTTGCGTTACACCGTCACGATCCCGTAGGTCAATGAATATCACACCGCCATAGTCGCGCCTGGCGTTTACCCAACCGTTAAGCGTAACTGACAAGCCATCATGTTCTGGACGCAAGGCGCCACAGGTTGTCGTGCGTTGTTCGAAGTGCATACTATTTCGATGAAGTGATTACGAGCGGCAATTTACCAAAGCCTTACTAGCCAAGAACCATCGCCCCTACATTGTCAATGACCGCCGTTGTTGGAATTGCCGACAGCGATGCTTGCTCAGTGATAATTGGCCAACAAAGGCTACCGTAGGGCATCCAATTCAGATAACCTCGATGGTCTTTGGTAAACAGCACAACACTTGGCACGTTGCAGGCCGCTGCCACGTGCACTGCTGCTGTGTCGGGACTCGCCAACCAATCACATTCCGCAATCGCTGCCGCAAAATGCTCATATGTGTTGCCGGGGTTTACGAACCTCGCGCCCACCTGCTCTGCGAGCCTGGCCGCTTGCTCGTATTCTGAAGGTGCGGATAAGACAACGATGGATATATCTGGCAACTGGTTCTTGATCTGCGTCAAGACAATCCTCCACGATTCTGCGGGATACATTCGATCGTTCGATGATCCTGAGATCTGCACTCCGAGAATTCGCTCGTGTTCATGAATTCGCAGTGCTGACCGAGCGTGCTGGCGAACCTCCTGCCTTATCATGATCCTTGGTTGCCGTTCTGACTGGGGAATCACGATTCCTATTGGTAGCAACAAGTCACAGAGCACATCTACAATGTGACGTGTGCGTCTATCTCCCTGCAGTACAATGTGTGTGGCAGGAGTCGGCTTGTTGGTCTCAAGAGCGATACTATGCTTAGCCTTAGCACTGCTTATGAGCATGTTGGAAGTTGTTGAGGCGCTGTGATTGAGATCCACAAGCAGGTCATACCGCTCACGACGAAGCCTCCAGAGCAGACGGAGCATATTCAAGGAGTTCTTGCGCAGGATATGGACGTTGTTAACAACCGATCGGATTGCAAACTCGGCGGCCTTGTTGTTGCGCGAAAGAAGCACATCTATCTGCGCATCAGGGAATCTTTGGCGCAAGGCGTGAAACAGCGGCGTCGAAACGAACACATCTCCGATGCGGTCTTGACGCATTAGAAGGATCTTTGGACGAGATGGCAGATCGATCAGCGCAGAGGACATGTTCGGTAGGCTTGAATTGTTATGTCTGCCGTCTTCAACCATGAGAACTGCTTGCTACGCTCCAGGCCTTGGCTTCGCAGTCTTACTTGAAGATCCTTGTCTGTGAGCAGGCTTCCTATCGCATTGCGAAGTACTTCAATGTTGTGTGGATCAACATAGACGGCTGCATCGCCCCCTACCTCTGGCATCGACGTCACATTCGAGGTTATCACCGGGCAACCACATTGCATTGCCTCAAGAATAGGTAAGCCGAACCCCTCTGCCTGCGATGCAAAGATCATGGCGGCAGCATTACTGAGAATCTGCACAAGCTCAGAGGTTGATACTGCTGTCAGAAATCTCACTGATGCATCAAGAGATACTGGAAGTTCGGCAATCAGGCGCTTGATCACTGCATCACTGCTATCGGTGATGATCAATAAGGTTGTTCGATTACGTTCCCGTGCATCAAGAGACATCCACGCCGACAGGATCTTATCAAGATTCTTTCGGGCCACATCGATGCGTCCAACGAACACCATGTAGTCCTCTGGCAATTGTCGTGAACGCACCAGAGCATCGGTCAGAGCTGTTGGTACAAACTGTGATCCAGCTGCAAGCGGCGTAACAGTGATAGGACCGGTGAACGTTGGAAAACGATCACGAATGGTATCGGCAACCCATTGTGATGGACACACAACCGCAGAGGAATGTCGCAATTGCCGAGCAATCATTCGCGGAAAGCGATACCGAAGTCCCGGTTCAACCGCATAGTTCTCGTACAATGGAATCAGGTCGTGTATCGTTGATAGTGTGCGCTGATGATCGGCAAAGATTTTTTGGGGTCCGAGGTAGTGGACCACATCATCTTCCGCAAATCGTGTTAGTATCTCGTGTGACTTCCAGAGCCGCACGAATCGTCGTAATGGGGCTCCAAGTGCCCGCTCATGTGTCATGTTAAGATCCGTTCCCGCCGGCAGCTTGCCCTGAAACAGATCCTCCATTTCTCCCTGCTGGTTACGCGTTCCTACCATGTGAGTGCCTACGACATCGCGGCGTTGCATCATCTGGAGAATCAACTCCCGCGAATACCGTGCTATACCATTGCGTCCGAAGATCGAACTGACATCATACCCTATCGTCAATCTCTCTTCCGACATCACATGATGCTTCGGTAGACATCAACGGTCTTTTTAGCGGTCTCGTGCCATGTAAACCGCTTGGACTGCTCGAGTCCCTTTGCTCGCATGGTGGCTACAAGCTCATCTTGTGTCAGCACCCGCTCTATCGCCTCTGCAATGGCCTCTTCTTCTGTGGGATCAACATAGAGTGCTGCATCGCCCCCTACTTCGGGCAACGATGTAAGGTTAGACGTGATGACGGGGCAGCCACATTTCATAGCTTCTATAACTGGCAGACCGAAGCCTTCCCCCAACGTCGAGAAAACCAATGCACGTGCAGACGACATAAGCTGTATCATCTCGTCAGACGGTAGCTCGTAGATGAGTCGAATTGATGGGTCTGAGAGATTACTCGCGTGTTCCTGCTGCATTCGCTTGAGCGATTCCTGATCGCCGGCTACTAACAACACAAACTGCGAATTCGAGCGGACATGCGCCGGTAGGAGTGACCATGCTCTCAACATCCGAGGAATATTCTTGCGCGGATCCACACGCCCAACGAACAGGACAAACCTGTCGCGGATGCCATGCCGCTTACGAACAGAATCCGATAGCTCGGTGGGAACGAAGGCGTCACTTGCGGCAAGGGGCGTTACGGCAATAGGACCCGTGTACCAAGGGAATGCCTCACGTATCGTTCCTGCAACATAGGTCGAAGGACAAACGATTGCCGATGCTGAGCGAAGTTGTCGCATCACACGCGCAGGAAACCGACGACGCATCTCCGAACTCAGCCCCATAGATGGGTCCATGGGGAACAGATCGTGAATGGTAGCAACAAGTGGCACACCACTCGGCACAAACTTCGTGGGACCGAGCATGTGCACGACGTCTGATCTGCGAATTGCACGGCTGAAGTTTCGCTTCTGCAGAGCACGCATCACAAGACGCAGAGGTGCGCCGAGCCTGCGTTCATGCGGAACAACAGAATGCGTCGTGATATTACCGTAGCTGCGGAAGTACTCCTGTGTAGCACCGCCATACTCTACGCCTGAAATCAGCTGCAACTGGTGCTCATCACCGAGCAATGCAACATGTTTAATCAGCTCACGGGCGTAGCGCTCGATGCCACTACGTCCTAAAAGCAGGATGGCATCATATGCGATATTCATCTCTGCCGTACCGAGCTCGTAAACTAGATAATCTCGTTCGCTACGTCGTAGCGAACATCTTTGGCTAGCGAGTAGATTTTCTCAAGCGAAGCAGAGATCGCAGCTGTTGCCTCAGGATCATCTGATGCCTCGTACGCCTCGTGTGACGGGAACACGTACACCTCTTGGAAGTGATTGTGCTTGCCCTTTACCTCAAACAGCGCGAAGTCAACGTCAGTGTTAGCGTAGAACGAACGCACGTTTGCTATTGCATTCAAATATTCCCCGCGCTTGCCGTCGGCTATCGAATACGAAACGCTGAAATGAACTCTTGCCATGTGCAGACCTTAGTGAGAAAACTGAGCACAAAAATACGCTACACTATGCCGGTGTAAGCGCAAACTTTTCAACAACCTAGAACGAACAAACGCGCCGAATCGTGTGAGCCAGCACTTCAGCATTTGGCAACACAGCTTTCTCAAGGGTTGGAGCAAATGGTGTTGGGCTATCAAATGCTGCGACACGCTTTACTGGTGCATCAAGCCACTGAAATGCTTTATCTGCGATTCTTGCAGCAATCTCGCCCCCAAAGCCAGCCGTCATAACTGCCTCATGTGCAACCACCGCTCGCCCGGTCTTTCTAACTGATGCCAGCACAGAATCTTCATCAAAGGGCACAAGAGTTCGGATGTCTACAATCTCAACGTCTATTCCCTCTTTCTCCAACATAGCGGCAGCCTCGAGGGCCATATGGACTGCTGATCCATATGCTATAACAGAGCAGTGTTTTCCTTCACGAACAGTTCGAGCCTTACCGAGCGGGACAATGTACTCGCCCTCGGGTACCTCGCCCTTGATCTTGCGATACAGTCCTTTATGTTCAAAGAAGACAACAGGATCATTGTCCCTGATTGAGGCAGCCATGAGCCCCTTGGCATCGTCTGGAAATGCAGGGCAAACAACCTTGAGTCCGGTCGCATGCACAAACCATGCTTCCGAATTACGGCTGTGAAATGGGTTTGCTCCAACACCACCGCCTGACGGGCCACGGACGACCATCGGCACAGGTATCGACCAACGATAGGCCGTCGTACCGGCAACTGTTACCAACTGGTTAAAACCATTAGTTACAAAGTCCATGAACTGCATCTCTGCGATTGGACGCATGCCATTTAGTGCCGCACCAATCGCCGCACCGATGATGGCCGATTCGGAGATCGGTGCATCGATGATCCGCTGTGGACCGAACTCGTCAAGAAATCCCTTCGTGAGTTTAAATGCCCCACCGTACGCACCAATGTCTTCACCGATCATGAAGACGGACTTATCGGTTCGCATTTCCACACGAATGGCATCTGCAATTGCCTCAAGGTAGGTCATGATCATGGTTTATCCTCCTACCTGCTCTGACATGAAAACATTCTTGAGTCCCTCTTCAGCATTAGGCCATGGCTGCTCCAGTGCGCGATCAATCGCGGCGATCATGTCTGCAAGGATCTGCTCCCGCAGAACTGTGGCCTCGTCACGCGACATGACCTTACGCTTGTCAAGAAGGGCGATATACGTTTCTACAGGGTCTTTCTTGGCCCATTGCTCGAGCAGTTCTTTTGGTACGTATGCAAAATCATCATGCTCAGCATGACCACGCATGCGCATTGTACGTGTTTCAATCAGCGTAGGGCCATCACCACGACGAGCTCGATCAACGGCCTCAACGCATGTTGCATACACGAGTTCTACATCTGTTCCATCGATGGTAACCCCATGCATGCCATAACCAATTGCACGATCGCTGAGGTTCTCACAGGCAAACTCCATGGAATTTGGAGTTGAGTATGCATACTGGTTATTCTCGATGATCAGAATCAGCGGCAGCTTGTGAACAGATGCGAAATTCAATGCTTCGTGCACCTCTCCAACCTGCGCACCACCATCGCCGATGTACGTCATCGATACCGTCGTAATGCCGCGAAGCTTATCGGCAAGCGAGAACCCTGCAGCTACGGGAATCATTGCGCCGAGGTGCGATACGTTGCCATAGATGCGCAGTGCCGGATCGGCATAATGTCCTGTTCCATCCGTACCCCGCATTTGACTACCGTTGCGAGCCAAATGGTTGAGCATCAGTTGATCCAGTGACTGCCCAAAGACAAAGTGCCCGCCTATGTTGCGGTGCATGGGAAACAGGACATCGTTACGACGATCGAGAGCGTATGCGCTGCCGACACTAACGGCCTCGTTACCCAACTGCGAATACACTCCTCCAAATGCCTTGCCTTGACGGTAGAGTCGCAACATTGCCGTGTCGAACTCCCTTGCCATCAACATGAATCTCAAAAGTTCTCGCTGCTGATCCGGGGTACACACAGAAGCCTTGGATTTGGTCATGAGATATCCTTGGTATCGGTAAACGGAACGACAAAAATACAAAGCCCCCTGCGAGGTTTCTCACAGGGGGCGGTTGCTGTTGGCAACTTCATTGTTACTTCTTTTTGTGCTTCTTTACGTCTGCCGCAGAAACTACAGGACCAGAGTTGCCGAAGCTGTTGTAGACATAGGTGATCACGCCGGCGATGTCATCGTCTGTGTACTTCTTTGGAAGGGGCGCCATAACGCCATTATACTCTTTGCCGTTGACTTTGATCTTACCGCTTTTACCGTTGACAACTTCCTTGATTATCTGCGGCATTGGTGTGTTCTTCAAATAGTCACTCTTGGCAAGCGGCGGATATACCGTACCGAGCCCCTGACCGTTTGCCTGGTGACATGTTTTGCAATACTCGTTGTAGATCTTCTGCCCCTTTGCCATCAATGCTGCTTTGTCAGCAGCTGCAGTCATACCTGCAACGCAAAAGAAAAGTGCAACGACGGCCATCGCAAATGATTTCATGGAACAACCTTGGTGATAGTGATGAAACAACGGGAACAAATATCGGACATTGTTGTCTTAATTGCAACTAATCGCCCACGCAACAGCCGCTGCGTGCGTGGAAAAGCATGTGATTGACATCTGGCGACACCAGTGGAATTCCGAGAGACAGTCCGCGAAGCAGTATGAGCAAACCACTGATGATCACCAAAACTGGTCCCATCACATGCATACTCCTAAGAAAACGTCCTCTCAATGCTCCACCAAGAGCGCTAACACCAATGAGACCAGGCATGGTTCCGATACCGAAACCTATCATGAACATGATCACTTGCCAGGCAGCAGGTAGCGTAACTGAAGCCATGAATGCCGCCATTGAAAGTCCACACGGCAACAGACTGTTGAGGCCTCCTCTGAGAAGCGCTGTTTGTGTGATGTTACGTTTGCCTAGCTTGCCCGATAGCATCGCGATGAATCTCGTCAGGGGCCTGGCAACGGTGCTGGGTAGCATGCTTCTATGAAATGCGAGCTGCATCATTGCACCAACGACCATTCCAGTTCCTGCAACAAGCGTTATTGTGGTTGCAAACTGGCCAAACGAGATAGCTCTCATCACTGAAGATATAAGCAGTCCGATAATGACATAGCCTATCACCCGGCCGCCTTGATACTGTAATGCTAGCAACCAAGATCCCCTCTTGTTCGCACTCACGGAGGTCAGGAGAACGAGTGGACCACACATTCCCACACAGTGCATCGCACCTGCAATCCCCATCAGTACGCCGGCGGTAAGTTCTAGCATGGTTAATCAAAGCGAAAGTGTGGTATCGATCTGAAATGATCGGTCGAGAACATTCCAGGACAAGCGCAGCGTCCACCTGCCCCGTTCAAGATTCCTCGTAGAGACACCATTTTGGGTTAGTGCAGAGATTGTTGTGCTTGAGCGCACATCCATTGCAGGGTTCTGCGCACGTAGCCACTCAATTGTTACCGGGGCGTCTAGACGCGAAGCGCTAGAGTCGAGGAGGAGAAGTGTGTCGTTGTGCAGACGCACAACACTACCCTGATCGACTGCGCGCTTACGAGCAACCTGCATTGAATCATGCAGCAGCGCCTCTTCGTAATAGTCGGGACGCACGAGATCAACCCGTTGCGTCATCGCAAATGCAACGAATCCAAGCGTAGCGAGAGCAAAGGCAGTGTAAACTATCGTGATCGATGTACCCCAGGAGAGCTTCATGATCGTTCCTTTGGTGAGTTATGGGGCTAAAAACGACGTTTCAACTTGTTGCTGTTGTCCGTCTGCGTAGACCACTTTCAGTACAACGGCTTGGTGGGAGCTGACCGAAGCCTGTCGGGTGCGCGTGATGATGAAACGCCCCTTAAGGATCTGCATCGAAGCGATTTGAGACGGCATCCCAAGCATCTTCAATTCGTAGCCAGGCGGTGATGTGATTACAATGTGGTATGGCATTGGAAGGCCTGTCTTATTGATCAGTTGAAGTCGGTAAAAATTGGCAACACCATCTGTCGAGGTTACCCAGGTAGTTCCCTCTTGACGCAACACAACAACGTCTAGGTCTTTGCGAATCGCGAAGAGTGTTCCAACGACCGACATCAGCAATACCCAGACGATGGAGTACGCAATAACTCTGCGCGTCAAGAAAGGATGTTTACCACCTGCCTCCACAGATCGCAAACTTGTATAGCGAACCAGGCCTGGCTGAAGACCCACTTTGTTCATCACTTCATCACACGCATCGATACATGCAGTGCAGTTGACACATTCAAGTTGAATACCATTACGGATATCGATACCCGTTGGACAGACCGTCACGCATTGATGACAGTCGATGCAGTCTCCATGACCTTGCCTGTGTTCGATAGCACGTCCTTCGGAGAGTGCCTTACGCTGCATCTGTGCATCGTCCTTGCCCCACTTAGCGCGTTGCTCGCCCCGAACGAAGTCGTAGGTTACCGCTACGGTGCTCTCGTCTACGAGTGCCGACATATATCGTCCATAGGGACAGGCTATCAAACAGGCTTGCTCACGGAAACGATAAAAGACCATGAAAAACACAAACGTGAAGAACACGAGTCCAGCAAACAACTCCGTGTGCGCAAGTGGACCATCATAGATGTAGCGCAGCAACGTATTGCTCGACAGCACGTATGAGAGAAATACGTTGGCGATCACAAAGCTGATGGCAAAGAAGACACCAATGGTGAGCCCAGTGCGCCAGAGCCGATCTGCATTCCAAGGACCGTGTTTTCGCTTTGCCTGTTCTACGGGGCCACCATTAATTGCCCACTCGATCCTACGGAAGACCATCTCCATGAATACTGTTTGCGGGCATAGCCATCCGCACCATATTCGCCCAATACTTGCAGTAATGACAACAAAGGTGACGATGCCTGTAAGGAATAGAACTGCTACGAGGTAGAAATCATTGGGCCAGAATGGCATCCCAAACAACACAAACTCACGGTCTATGATGTTGAGAAGAAGAAACTGATGCCCACGAACATGAACAAACGGAGCAGAGACCAGGAAGGATACAAGTATAGCACTGACAACTTCACGCCATCGAGTGAATCGACCACGAGGCTTTCGAGCGAATATCCAACGTCTTCTGCCGTCCGGCTGAATGCTGGCTAGCTCTGCACGAAAACGCTCATGGTCTTCAACTTCATTAACGTCCACTACTGACATTGTACGTCGCGTCCCTCTTCAACAGGCTTTGGACTGGACGGATTCGTTCCACGCATGGACACGATGTAGGAAGCTACTTGTAACAACTTGAGATCATCAAGCTTTGCACCGCTACCATATTCCATCATCCCCTTCTCGGGATATCCCTTCTTAATGCTTGCAATGATCTGTTCAAGCGAACATCCATGCAACCAGAACTCATCTGTCAGGTTTGGACCTACCTCTCCTCCAAGATCTGTACGATGGCATGTGTAACAGAGATTCGCATCGCCATTGAAGATCTCCTCTCCCTCCTCAAGCGATGCCTCATCTGTAAGCAGGGTCATTGTTACGGAGGGACCCTTCGGTGCATGGGCCAGGTCGGCCGCTGCTTGATTCACCTCGGCTGTATACTCCTGTTCAGAACCGCGCGGACCGTACCATAGAACGTTCCAGTCTGAGCCGGTATGAACGTGATAGTAGTACATGTAGATCACGCTCATGGCAATCGTGAAGTAGAAACCATACAACCACCACCGTGGCAAGTTGTTGTCAAACTCCCGGATTCCGTCTGCATCATGATCTAGCAGTTTGTCTTTTGTGTCGTTATTCATGGTAGTAATCTCCTTGCATTGAACCACGTGGCTGAGAGTGCACAACTGGGGCGTCCTCCTCCAGTATGCTAGCAGAGAGTGTTGTCATTTTTTGCTTGTCTACAACAATGAACCAGTAGATAAGCGCGCTAAAAAAGCCGAAAAAGAGAATCAGCGCCACGATTGGGTAGAATTCGATGCCCGGAATGTTGGCGAGAATATTCTTGTACATCTACGCCTCAGTTCATTGATGTTGATGGTGCTGACTTCTTAATGTCTGTCCCGAGACGTTGCAGATAGGCAATGAGGGCAATGATCTCTTGATCTGCTTGTACACCTGTGATGCCCCCTTCCTCGACCCCAGCAGCAACTTCTTTTGCCTGGTTCACGAGGTCTGCAACAGCCTGTGTGGCGTAACCGTCTGGGTACGGCACTCCAAGCTTCTGCAAGGTCAGGATCTTGCCCTCGGTATGTTTCGTATCAAGCTTTGAGCTAAAGAGCCATGGATAGGCCGGCATGATGGAATTGGGCGAGGTTGACCGAGGATCTTCCATGTGCTTCCAGTGCCACGCGTTCGGACGCTTGCCTCCTTCGCGATGCAAGTCGGGACCAGTCCGCTTGGATCCCCATTGGAATGGACGGTCATACACGAACTCTCCCGGCTTAGAATAGTCGCCATATCGGGCAGTTTCACTACGAAACGGTCGTATCATCTGTGAGTGACACGTGTAGCAACCTTCACGGATGTAGATGTCTCGGCCTTCGAGTTCAAGGGGCGTGTATGGTGTTACCGATGCGATTGTAGGAATGTTCGATTCAACCATCGCTGTTGGTATGAACTCTACGACTCCCCCGATAATCACAGCAACGAGGGCATAGACAGAGAATCGCACCGGCCTCGCTTCCAGAGCGCGGTGCCAGTGCTCTTTGTGTTCCGATGAGGATCGTGCCTCGGCCTTCATCATGTTAACGACGTAGACCTCTTCATTGGCAAGAAGGCTGCCACTCTTTGCAGTCTTGTAGAGGTTCCAAACACCAACGCATGCGCCGATGAGATAGAGCGTACCACCAATGGAACGCATCACATACATCGGGATCAGCTGTGTGACCGTTTCGAGGAAGTTGTTGTACTGCAATGAGCCATCTGGCAGGAACTGTTTCCACATCAGCGACTGGGTAATACCTCCCCAGTACATTGGGATGACGTAGACCACTACGCCAAGTGTCATGAGCCAGAAATGCCAATTGGCTTGCGAGATGGAGTGGAGCTTCGTACGGTAAATACGCGGAATGATATAGTAGAGCATGGCGAAGGTCAAACCCCCATTCCAAAGCAATGCTCCTAGGTGAACGTGCGCAATGATATAGTCGGTATAGTGCGTCAGGGCGTTGATGTTCTTGAGCGACATCATCGGTCCTTCGAATGTTGACATACCGTAGGCTGTTATACCAACAACGAAGAACTTAAGTACGGGGTCAACACGCACCTTATCCCAGGCACCGCGCAGCGTCAGCAGTCCGTTGACCATGCCACCCCATGACGGTGCGATCAACATAAAACTGAATACAACGCCTAAGGACTGTGCCCAATCGGGAAGCGCAGTATACAAGAGGTGGTGCGGACCAGCCCAGATATAGAGGAAAATGAGCGCCCAGAAGTGGATGATGGAGAGTCTGTAGGAAAAGACCGGACGCCCCGACGCCTTGGGAATGAAGTAGTACATGATCCCAAGGAACGGCGTCGTGAGAAAGAATGCGACAGCATTGTGTCCATACCACCACTGCACAAGTGCATCCTGGACACCAGCATACATTGAGTAGCTCTTGAGCAGGTGCACTGGTAGCGCAAGAGAATTCACCACATGGAGGAGTGCTACCGTGAGAAACGTCGCCAGATAAAACCAGATGGCCACGTACATGTGACGTTCCTTGCGTCGCATAATGGTGCCGATCATGTTCCATCCGAAGACTACCCATACGAGCGTTATGGCAACATCGATAGGCCATTCGAGTTCTGCGTATTCCTTGCTGGTCGTGATACCAAGTGGTAGCGTGATCGCAGCCGTTACGATGATAGTCTGCCATCCCCAAAAGTGAATCTTGCTGAGCAGATCACTGAACATCCGAGCCTTGCACAGACGCTGCAAGGAATAGTAGACGCCAACAAATATGGCATTACCTGCAAAGGCAAATATCACGGCATTGGTATGCAACGGACGAAGTCGTCCGTAGCCCAAAAAGTCGATCCCACCCAGAAACTCTGGAATGTAGAGTTTGACAGCGATGATGATTCCGACGAGGAATCCAATCAAGCCCCATCCTAGTGCTGCTACCGCGAACAACTTCACGATAGCATTGTCGTAGCTGACAATTTCCCGAGACCCCTTCTCGGTATGCTGTTCGTGCAGAAGAGCATCCATACGTCCTACCCCTTGTAATAATGACGTTTATAAAAACTGTTGTTACGATTTTTGGTCTTCGTCCCGCAATGGTTCGTCTTCGAATGTGATGCGGATCGCAGGTGTCGTGATATCATCATACTGGCCCTGACGCGTTATCGTAATGAACAGTAGAAGAAACGTCATAGCGACAAAAAGACTGCAAACGATGATCAACGGCATCACGCCCATAGCAAACTCCGATGTGTAACCTTGCTGCCAACAACACTAATGGCGAGTACGAGAAGAGAACTCAACGGCATCATGATCGCTGTAATGACTGGTGACAGATTTCCTGACAAGCTCAACGTGAGACCAATGAGGTTATAGATCATCGTGAACCAGAATGCAAGGCCAACAACACCTCGAAGCTTGTGCGCATAGCGAAGCAGACTTGCGATGCTGCCGATGTTCTTAGCATCGATGACGATATCACATGCGGGTACGATACGAGATGTATTGTTACTCACTGCTACGGAAACATTTGCCGCTGATAATGCCGCAAGGTCATTGAGCCCGTCACCCATCATGAGAACTTTGCTGCCCAGCTTCTGATTTTTGACGATGTATTCGACTTTTTGCGAAGGCGATGCCCCTTGCTTGATCGCTTCAGCAGGGAATAGCTGGGCTATCTCCTTTGAGATGGGTGCTGTGTCACCCGTTAGCAGCCGAACATCATAGTCCTTTTGTAACTGCATGATCATTGATGCCGCCTCAGGTCGCAATGCATGATCGAGTAAGAAGTAGCCCATCACTTCATCACCTACGTGAACGTAGGTCCGTCCGTTAAATCCGGTTCTTGCAGGTTGGGCTTTTTCCGCCATCAGAGCCACAGATAAATCCCCGCATACTCCAGAGATCCCGACACCTGGAGTTTCAAGAACGTCTGATACTGATGCGCTTGAAGATGGCAACACTCGGGCGATGGCCTGGCTCACTGGATGTGAGCTCTGCAGGGCCAGCGCTGAGATAAACGATACAACCTCTGGATTTAGTGGTGTGCCATGATAGGTAACCGAAGTAGGCTCAGTGAGCGTACCTGTTTTATCAACGACAACAGCAGATATCCGTTGTAGATCAGCAATGATAGCCGCTGTTCGCAGGTAGATGCCCGAACGAGCTAGGTTGGACATGGCTGTGCCGTAGACGATTGGGGCTGAGAGTGTAAAAGCGCACGGGCAGGCAATAATGAGCACCGATGTTGCAACCGTAAGCGCCATTGAGACATCTGGAAGCCACAACAATCCGCCGACGACTGCGATTGAGATCGTTACGACAGTGAAGATTAGACCGAATCGATCACTTGTACTCCCATACTCTCTGCGTTCGGTGTGAACGTCGGATCGAGTCCACAGAGAAGCCATGTAGCTAATACTTGCTGGCTTTATCACACTCAACGTCAAGGATCGCCCCATCACACGTCCACCAGCAAACAGCATCTTTCCAGGTGCACATTCGATGGGCGTACTTTCTCCCGTCACATAGGAATAATCAACAACACCTGGTTCATGCAGAAGGATCGCATCGGCGGGAATCACTTCCCCATTGCGAACGACAACCACATCGCCGACCGCGATTTCATCGATATGCACCTGCTGTTGCTGGCCATCGGTCTGCTTGGTGGCGGAAAGAGGAAAGAACGATCGCATCGTTCGATGGAAATCAATCGATGCAAATGCTCTTTGCTGAAACAACTTTCCAATCAGCAGAAAGAAAACAAGCCCTGTGAACGAGTCCAAGAACCCCTCACTGGTGCTCGTTACGATCTCGTAGCAGCTTCGAAGAAAGATGGTCGTAATGCCCAGAGCTACAGGAACATCAAGATTCACGATACCTCGCCGCATCGACATGACTGCCGATGAGAGCCACGGTTGCGCGCTGTATAACAGGACTGGTATGCTAAGACCAATGCTGAGAACATCAAAGATGATCTTGAGCGTAGCATCAAACCCATCCTTTCCTGCTACGTAGTTTGCCAGACCGATCATCATCACGTTACCTGCAGCAAAGCCAGCTACGCCCAAGCGCAAGTAGAGCGTGCGCCGCGACCTGGATTCAGCACTGCGCCGGTCATTATCGGTGCGGTCTATCTCCGGCTCATATCCAAGCGATGCCAGTAATAGTGCGACATTTGCCAACGTGGTATGCGCCCGATCACACTCAACAACCACGGTGTGACGCAGTAGATCAACTCGGGATGAGAGAATACCCGAATCAAACCTGTGGAGACGTTCTAACAGCCACACACAACTTGCACAGTGCATTGATGGCAGCACAAAGCGTGCCCTGAGGATTAGGTCATCTTCATACTCAATAACATGGGATCGTTCAGGAGACGTGTCGAGAACTGAATACTTCGATGTTTTCACCTCAGGCGGACGCATGCCAGAGGCCGGTCCGAGTTCGTAGTATTCGCATGAATCGTACTGTGTCAGTAACTCATAGACACTCAAACACCCCTGACAGCAAAACTGATGACCATCCTTCTGCGGAGACGAAGTAGCACACTTGCCTCCACAATGATGACAACTCGTATTGTTTTGCACTGCGTGCATTTCTTACTTCAGGCCATTGGTTTGTGATGTTGCGTACCTGAACTCTTTGGCCAGGCGGACGTTGAGCTCACTGGCCTTATCCCCGAGATCCTTAAGACTCAATCGCTTGGCGATCCCCGTCAACTCCACTCGCAGTTTCGTCCAATGATCATGGGCTGGACAAGGCTCTGCAACACCACAGCCCGGCAGACCAAGCATGCATTCGGTGAAAATTGCCGTACCGTCAATGGCAGCGATAAGATCATAGAGGGATACATCAGCGCTGCCTTTAGCAAGTGCCACTCCTCCTCGAGGCCCACGATAGGAATTCATGATCCCCTCCTGGGTGAGCTGCTGCAGAACCTTCGTCAGAAAATGAAATGATATCTGCAACTCTGATGCTATCTGACTAATGGAAACGTAGCCGTCAGCATCATGGGCTGCCACGTAAATGGCTGATTGTATCCCGTAGATACATGATTTTGACAATATCATTCAGCCCCCACTCAACATATTAAGATTTACGACTCCGTTGTCCTAAATTAGTGAAAAACTATAGCGCTGTCAACCTCAACGTAATTTTTTTGCTAAAAGATTGCCGGGAAACGGTGCGGCGCAGCTTCGTGCATGATCTCATAGACCCGCTCCGTGATATGCTCTACCTCTGGTTTCGACCAGAAGTTACCATCTGTGCCATATGCCGGACGGTGCTCCTGGGCCGCCAGTGTTGCCGGGGCAGAGTCCAGATACGCGTAGCCCCCTTGTACTTCCAGGACTTCACGCATCATGTAGGCAGTTGTTCCACCAGGAACGTCTTCATCGACGAATAGTACGCGGTTCGTCTTGCGCAATGAATCGCAGATGACACCGCGCCGGTCGAACGGCAACAATGTCTGCACGTCTACGACCTCTACCGAGATACCCAGACGTTCTAGTGCCACGGCAGATTCCATCGCTACGCGCACCGTAGCACCATATGTGACAAGCGTTACGTCGCTTCCTTGTCGCAGCACTTCGGGTACACCTAACTCAACGGTGTATTCACCCATGTTCGACGGAAGTAACTCCTTCAGTCGATATCCATTCAGCACTTCGACAACCACCGCTGGATCATCGCCCTGCAGCAGTGTCTGGTACATCCCCGCTGCCTGTACAAAGTTTCGTGGAACACACACGTGGATTCCACGCACGAGATTGATGATCCCTGCCATCGGTGAACCCGAGTGCCAGATACCTTCCAGTCGATGACCTCGCGTGCGGACGATCACGGGTGCCTTCTGCCCGCCACGTGTGCGCCAATGCACGGTGGCTAGGTCGTCACTCATGAGCTGCAAAGCGTAGAGCAGATAGTCGAGATACTGAATCTCAGCGATAGGCCGCAGACCACGCATAGCCATGCCGATTGCCTGCCCCAAAATCGTGCACTCACGAATTCCTACATCACTTACCCGCAACACACCATATTCCGCCTGCAGGCCGGATGTGCCTTGATTAACATCGCCAAGAAAACCAGTGTCCTCGCCAAAGATGCTTACACGTGGGTCTGAGCGAAGCGCATGATCAAACCATGCTCGTATGACCTCAGAGCCGTTTACCACTTGTGACTCATCTGACAGAATTGGCGCGATTGTCTGCATAGTAAGCGGACTTTTCGCCGTCTCACAATACAAATGTGAGCTATACAGGGGGCGTATGCGCATATCATATGCCCGCCTCCATGCTACGAGCTGCGTCAGAGCCCCTTGGGATGACGTGGCTGCTGCTAGTATGGCCCTATGCATAGCGGCCATGATGTCTCGCCGAAACGGCTCACGGATCCGTTGTAACTCTACTGCGAGCGCTTCGATCTCGACGGCTGTCTGCGCGCTTCCTTGCTGCTTTAGCTGTTCCGCCGTTGCGTGTAACAAGCCAACTGCTTCTTGGATCTCGTCCTTAAGAGGCAGACTGTATGCGTCCCATGCGGCTTGTTTACGGTCCTTGACGTACTCAGTTGCTTCCTGTTCGATGGCCGCGAGCTGGTCTTCCGTTGCTATTCCCTCGGCGATTATCCAAGCACGCATGCGCGTGATACCGTCCATCTCGGATTCCCACGCGAGGCGCTCTGCAGACTTGTACCGCTCGTGTGAACCAGACGTTGAGTGGCCCTGCGGCTGTGTAACCTCGATAACATGGATGATCTGGGGAACATGCTCACGACGGGCTGTGTCCGCAGCCTTGGCATATGCAGCAACAAGAGCCGGATAGTCCCAAGCCTTAACTACGTGGATATCATATCCGTTTGTGGATGTGGCCGTTCGGGCAAATCCCTGCAACAGCTCACCTACGTTTGACTTCGTTACCTGGAATTCATTGGGCACGCTAATCCCATACCCATCATCCCAGATTGAGATGATCGCAGGCGACTTTAACACTCCAATTGCATTGACGCTTTCCCAAAACATGCCCTCGGCGCTTGATGCATTACCAATAGTGCCAAACGCAACCTCGTTCCCATTGGCTGAGAACTCGGTTAGATCTTTCAGTACGTCAACTTCCCTGTATAGTCGGGATGCGTAGGCCAAGCCCACAAGCCTTGGCATTTGGGACCCTGTTGGAGATACGTCAGCCGACACGTTCTTGCGAGACACCTGAGGCAGCCAGCGGCCTGCATCGTCGAGCAGTCGTGTGCCGAAGTGACCGTTCATTGAGCGTCCGGCACTTGCTGGTTCTGCCTGGACATCGGTGTGCGCATAGAGCTGCGCGAAGAACTTCTGAACATCACTTTCGCCGCTTGCGAACATAAACGTCTGATCGCGGTAATATCCGCTTCTCCAGTCCCCTGGCTGAAACGCGCGAGCCATGGCGAGTTGCGCCACTTCCTTGCCGTCTCCAAAGATCCCGAACTTCGCCTTGCCCGTTAGGACCTCTTTGCGTCCTAAAAGAGAAGCCTGCCGACTAATGACGGCGATTCGATAGTCGCTGATTATGTCCGACACAGTCAGACCAGCTACAAGGTTATCGTGATTTTTGCGTGTAGATACCGTAGTTGCTCGTTTGCTCATAGGCTGCAAAGTTACGACACAAGCTCACTCGCCAAAGAGGGATGGTTGCTGCGGTGCACCTTCGACCTGTGCACGAATAAGAGCTTCAGCAGTATTGAGGGTTAACTCAAGATCAGAGTTGACCAGCACAACATCAAACATATCCTGGTGCGCCATTTCCATTTCGGCCCGTGAAAGCCGCGTACGCACTTGCTCGTCTGTCTCGGTATGCCTACTGCGCAGGCGCTGTTCAAGCACTTCGATGGAAGGGGGCGCCACGAACAACAACAATGTGTCATGTGGAAATGCTGCGCGGAGCGAAAGAGCACCCTTGACGTCTACGTCAAAGACCACAAATTCTCCACGAGAAATCGAGTCAGCTACAAAGCTCTTCAGGGTTCCGTAATAATTCCCAAAGATCTCTTCGTACTCAACGAGATCCCCTTCTTCGATCTTTCGACGAAAGTCATCCCTCGTCAAGAAGAAGTAGTCTTTCCCGTTCGTTTCACCACTGCGCATGTCTCGGGTAGTTGCGCTCACGGAAAACTTCATCTCCGGGAAGGTCTTCAGAAGGTGCCTGGCTACAGTGGTTTTGCCGGCCCCACTCGGAGCAGACAACACGATCAAATGCTTTCTATTCGACATTCTGCACTTGCTCCCTCATGCGCTCAAGCTCTTCTTTAACACCCACCACGATAACGGCTATATCAGCATGATTACACTTTGATCCGATAGTGTTAATCTCCCTATTCATCTCCTGCAACAGAAAGTTCAACTTGCGCCCAGCTTTTTCATCGGAGGTCATATACTGTCGGAAATGCTTGATGTGGCTGCGCAGGCGAACACACTCTTCGGTTACATCGAGCTTTTCAGACAACAGAATGATCTCGAGCTGTAGGCGTTGCTCGTCAACTATTGCATCATCGACAAGCTGACGAACACGCTCACGCAGACGCACACGTTCCGTATCGATGCGTTCAACGCTCATTCGCTCTACAACATCGATGCTCTGAAGCATCATCGTCAGCCGCTGGTCGAGATCGCCCGCAAGCTCAGCCCCTTCGCGATCACGCATCGCATTGAGTGCATCAAGTGCTTCGATGATTCCGGGCTGCAAGCCCGGCCATACATCAACATCATCGGATGACGAGTTATCAGCCTCGAAGATATTCGGCAAGTGAACAAGATGCTCAATGTGGATCTCACCGGCGAGACCAAGTTCGGCTTTGATCTGCTGCAACGACTGCACATAGGCAGTGGCGGCATTCATGTTAACACCAATAGCCGAAGAGGCAACCGTCTCTGCGCGACGAATTGAAACGGTTAAGGAACCGCGTGTTACGCGTTCCCGCACGATCTCCCGTATCTGCCCTTCTTTTTCGGACCACTCCCGCGGCAATTTCGTCGAGAGTTCAAGATATCGTCCGTTGACGCAACGAGCTTCTATCGTACATGTGCTTCCGAGGATCTCCACCTCGGCCTTGCCGTAACCGGTCATGCTTCTAATCATGCGCAAAGATACGCCGTGAAAAATGTCGGCAAGGGGCTAACTTGCCCCCTTATCAACGCCATGAGTTCAATGCAGCAACATGAAGTGAGCCTTGCAGCCCGTGTTCTTCGCCAGCGGTTGGGCGTCGATCCGACAATCGGCATCATCACAGGTTCTGGCTTTCGCTTTTGCCCACTGCAGGCCCGTTCGATGGGCCGCGTATCATATAGCGATCTGCCTGGTATGGATGTGAGCTCAGTAGCTGGACATGCCTCACACGCAGAAATGCTTGACCTTCATGGGCGGCATGTGCTCGTCTGCTCCGGCCGACTTCATGCCTACGAGGGACATGAGCACACGTCATGCATGCAGCTGATCGATCTTCTGCATGCCGCAGGCATAAGGACAGTGATCATCACGAACGCGGCGGGCGGCCTGCACTGGAGATATGTGCCTGGCGACATAGCCTTGATCACGGATACGATCGACCTGACGTTTCTCGGCAGCACGAGACACGGATACACGGGCTCCCCTGATCCCTGCCTCCTTGTTGACCAAGATCTGCAGACATCTATTCTTGAAACGTGTGCCCAACAACACATTGCGCTCGAAATGGGAACATACTGTCAGGTGCTTGGACCCAGCTACGAGACCCGTGCAGAGATACGCATGCTGCGCCGTCTCGGTGCCGATCTCGTAGGCATGTCGACTGTTCGTGAGCAGCGACATGCTCGCAGCCTAGGGATGACCACACTTGCATTCTCTATGGTCACAAACACACTTTCCGATACGGTGCAACGTTCCGTGACACATGATGAAGTTCTTGATGTTGCATCCAGCGCTGGCCATCAACTTAGTACTATCATCACTACCCTGCTTACTCAGGAGATCGTATGACGGCTTCACCATTCATGATGTTGCTTGCCACCTTGAGCCTTTTCGCTGCGCTCGGATGTACCTCGGCCCACAAACCATCGCAGCGCGTGGCCACGATAGAACTCCACGATTCCTCACCAATCATGCTTAGCATAGACTCTCAGGATTCATTGCTGATCACAGCTAGTGTCCCACCAGCCTCAGATGGTGGAGTGTATCGGCAGGTACTTTTGTACGTGGAAAGCAACGAGGGAGTCAAAGACAGTATTCTCATGCAGACCGTGACTTCTGGGGTGTCCACCAGATCAACGAGCACTTTCGTTCGCTGTCGTCTTCCTGTATCCATTAGAACACGGCTGGCGCAATCAGGTCTATCAATCGGTTTTGAGCAAGGATCGATCATGAAGATTCATCCAGTTCAATTCATATCACGGGATACTTCGGCACTAACACTAACTCCATTTATTCGTCCCGGCGATGAAGAATCCATAGCAATCGGCGTCAATGCAGCGCGCAACCGAATGATCGAGGGCGAATATCTTCCGTCGTCCGAAGATATACGAGTCGTAATCCGATCCGGATTCAAGACCATTTGGCAGTCGAATCAGGGCATGGCTTTCCTAACCGTCATCACACCGGTGCGCCCAGAATCTGTGGGCGAAGTATCAATCTATGTCCTTGACTGGGATGGCACTGATACGCAAGGTCAACCGCTTGCACCAGGGCAATACACCGCCGACATCATCATTCCGGCGAGGCCAGCCCCCTATCAAACGCAGATAACGTTTACATGGCCACTCAAGAAGAACTAGATCATCATTGGATGCGCCATGCCATTGCACTTGCCGAGCGCGGTGCTGGGCAGGTGAGCCCCAATCCACTGGTTGGGTGCGTGATCGCACGTGGTAACGAGCTTCTCTCTGAAGGCTGGCACGAGCGTTATGGTCAGCACCATGCCGAGATCAATGCTCTACATCATGCTCAAAACTGCGACCTCACGGGCGCTACGATGTATGTAACGCTTGAGCCTTGCGCGCATCATGGAAAACAGCCGCCCTGTGCCCACGCCGTGGCTGATACCAACATAGCGCGCATCGTTGTCGGCTGCCAAGATCCCAACCCATTGGTTGCGGGCAAGGGGCTTGACGTGCTCCGAGCTGCTGGCAAAGAAGTTCTGGTTGGTATCGAGGAACAGTCCTGCGAATGGGTAGCGCGGTACTTCCTTCATGCAATGAAGAGCCGGACCCCATATATCGTCGCTAAGGTTGCTACGTCGCTTGACAACAAGATTGCAATGCCCGAGAACAGCGGTCGCTGGCTTACTTCAGAAGAATCTCGCATAATTGTGCATCGCATGCGTGCATCGCTTGATGCCGTGCTCATCGGCGTCGGCACGGTCATTGCCGACAACCCTTCACTCAATGTTCGACTCGTTGAGGGGCGAGACCCTGTACGGATCATCTTAGACCCTCAGTGTCGTACACCTCATGATTCGGTGATAGCATCAACGGCCCGTCAGCAGCGCACGATCATTGTTACGTCTGATGATCCTGAGCTAGCTTATGCACGTTCCTTACTTGAAGACCTTGGATGTGAGTTCTTAACGCTGCCAGCCGTCGGCAGCACGATCCAGCCACAGGAGATCGCACGATCGTTGTTTGCTCGCGGCATACGTTCGATACTGCTTGAAGGCGGGCCAGTTACGTTGGATAACTTCATGCATGCCGGTATCGTTCAAGAGATGCATATTCACATGGCTCCACTTACCCTCGGAATGGGCAGAGAGTGGGATTTCCACGTAGACCCTCGCACATGGCACCTCATCGAAACACGTTCGGTTGGATGCGACCAGCATTATCTCTACCGCATCATGCCCCATTGATGACAACTATTCTTGTCATCCTCATCGTCACGTCGTCGTTTGTCTTTTCTCAGACTCCAGATCAACGTTCACTTGAGTCTGCAATGCGTGACAAGAATTGGTCGGAGATCGAGCGGATTCTCTCACGGATGAACATTGAAAACACGACCGATCCTAATCTTCTCGGCATCTACACGATGTCGCTCATTCAGCAGAACAAGTCCGACAAAGCACTGTTCTTTGCCAATCGCTCACTTGCCCTTGATTCGACGCGCATGCAAGCTTGGCTCGTGCTTGCAGAGTGCTTCGCACGAACAAATCAGCGTGATGCCAACCTGAACACCCTGGAAGGCGCTGTGCGTCGCTTCCCCGACTCTGTGCAGACGATGTGGGCCCTGGGGCTTGCCTATGCGAAGGCTGGCAGATATGAAAAGGCTATTGCCCCGCTTGAAGACGTCATGTTTCGTCGCTCAGATCCAAGTGTTCTTGTTGAACTCGCAAAGTGCTATTTCAAAACGGGCCAATTTTCCGCAGCAGCCGAACTCCACCAAGTGCTTGTCGATCAATATCCTGATGTAGCCCCCTATCGAGTTGCCGCTGGTGAATCCTGCATGTCGAGTGGTAAGGTAGCACAAGCCATAGTCCATTTTGATGCAGCCATTCGGCTCGACTCGAACAATCGAGAAGCATATTTTCTGCTGACAGGGGCGCTCCAGGAGCATGGTGATTCAACGCGCGCCTTTAACGTGGCCTCGTTGACGGCTGTAAAGTATCCCCAAGATCCAATGGCATGGTACAACCTTGGACTGCTGAACATGCGTCTGCAACGTCACGAAGTAGCTTCGAAAGCTCTCAAGCGCGCCGTTGGACTAAGGCCAAACTATGGCGAAGCATACTTCAACCTAGGCGCTGCATACGAGCAACAGGGCTTCACAGAAGATGCTATCAACGCATTCAAAAGATGCGCACTGGTCTCGGCCCAGCTTGCACCGGATGCCTACAATTCAATCGCCATTGTACATCGGCGCAGCGGAAATCTTGGCGAGGCGCTGAGTGCCCATATGCAGGCGATTGCGCTTCGTGATACTGCGAGCGTACTGCACATCTCACGTATCAACACATGTTTTGATGCTGATCAATGCTCTATGGCTGCCGCTTTCATTAAGGTTGCAGTTGAGAAGTTTCCGCGAAGTCCTGATGTACTCTACGCATGTTTGAGGTGTCTTGTGCGTACAGGAGACGCCCAACAGATCACGGAGCTGCATACACGACTTGAAGAGCTCTCTCCTGAACTAGCCCAACAGATAACTTCTATGATGAAGCGATGACACCTTGCAATTTTATCCGCGTTTGTTCTCTGTTGTTCGCTGTTCTGATTGCAGCCCCGTCTGCGTTTGCTCAATGGCGCATCACACCAGATGTCGTGCGACAGATCGACTCAGCACTTTCGTTGCTGGGCATGCATGAGCGAGACCTCGCCATGCCACATGATCTTTTGAGCCGTGACAACCATCGCACCGTAGCGCTCGACAACATCTTCCGTAAGCCCTACTCAGCCATCCACATTAGCGAGAGCATTGCTGATCTTCTCCTACAGAACACGAACGGTTATCTCACGTCGGTCATGGACCTCACACACGCCTCACTCGACCTCGGAGAGTACCAGCGGGTGTTTCTCGACAATATGCCGGAGGCCGATGCTGTGATTGCCAAGCTCGGACTCGAAAAGCGCCGACTAGCATCATTGAATGTTGCTTCATCGATCGTTCTTCTGCGTCATGCCGGCCTACTCATTCAAGCAACAGATGCTGTTGCGCCAAGTCTTCGCGCCTCGTCATGGCCTGATGCACGAATACGATCACAACTGGATTCTCTCTGGCGCATTTCTCGGTCTTCGGAAACCGTAAGTGTCTGGGAGGCCTATCGTGAGGAGCAGGAAGCATTCGATGCTGCGCAGAAATTATACACTGGTATCCATGTGTCCTCTGTCAAGACGATGCTTCGTGTTGGACCATCCCTGCACGATGACCTTCTTCGCATCTCGAATGAGTTACTCAGTGCTCGTGATGTACTGATCGATAGTATCAAGACGATTGTCTTCGACACTCCTTATGGTCGTATCGCTGTCGGAGGACCCGGCAACGATGTGTATCAGGGCCGCTTTACGATGATCATCGACGTTGGTGGCAATGATGTTTACCAGCTAACAGATGAGCCACAAGTCTCGGGCGGATTGAATCCAGTTCGCCTTATCGTTGACCTTGAGGGTGATGACACATACTCGGGTGGTGACTACTCACTTGGAGCAGGCGTGAATGGCGTTGGCATCCTTATCGACCGGGCAGGCAATGACGCATATCAAGCCGGCACCTATTCGCTAGGTTCAGGATTGCTCGGTTTCGGTATTCTGCATGATCTACGTGGTGACGATATCTATTCTGGTGGAACGAACTCGCAAGGGGCTGGCATTTTTGGCATCGGGATGCTACTCGATGATGATGGAAACGACGTGTACCGGTGTCACGCCCAATCACAGGCATTCGCTGGTGTGGGCGGAGTTGGTTTGCTCAGCGACCGCACTGGAAATGATACCTACCTAGCTTCGAGTCCATTTGTTGACGTGCTACGTTATGATGACCACCAGATAACCTTCTCACAGGGTGCAGCCCTTGGCAGTCGACCTCATGCCTCTGGCGGAATTGCCGTGCTTGTTGACGGTAGCGGCAGTGACACGTACATCAGCGATATCTATGGACAAGGCACCGGATATTGGTTTGGTATTGGTTCCTTGATCGACCGTGGTGGTGATGACAAGTACGTCGCACATCAGTACGCTCAGGGATCGGGTGTTCATTTTGCAACTGGTTACCTGCATGACGTGCGAGGTAATGACACATATACATCGTTTGGCGTATCACAAGGATGCGGACACGATATTGCTTACGGCTTCTTGTTTGACCAAGACGGCAACGATCGTTATACGTGCGAGAGTCTCTCGCTCGGTAGCGGCAACGCCAACGCAGTTTCGATTATCGTAGACCTGCAAGGCAACGACAGCTATCTAGCGCGAGATACGACCAATACATTGGGATACTCCGATTATCGGCGTGGATATGGAATGATAAGCCTGTTTATAGATGCGAGTGGCGATGATACATACTCAAGCATCGCAGGCAACATGGCGTCGCGGTCGAAGACAACCTATGGCCTCTTTCTTGACTATCGCGATACACTTATCGCACC
>CANGZU010000007.1 GCA_947458785.1 Ignavibacteria bacterium | reverse complement strand
CAGCGAGTGCCGAGCAGCGAGTAGGGGCGACCCTACGTGGTCGCCCAGCCACAATCCAAATTGAACGCAATGCCGTAGGGTCCCTCGCGCCTTCGGCGCTCGGGATGACGCAGCTATCGCTTTTTATCAGTAGGGGCAATGGGCGCGCCGAAGGCGCGCCCATTGCCCTCACCCACCAAACGCGCCGCGTGATGCGTCATCCCGAGCTGCACCAGCAGCGAGGGACCTTGTGGTATTGCGATGAGGTTACTGGTTTCCCGCCTTCGCGGGAAAGACAAACCGTCCCTCCAGTCCCTTCTGTCCCTCTCCTCTACGGTCTAAACCTTACACACAGCCCCATAAACGACGTTTGCTGGGGGACAGCAAAGGCCACTTCATCGAACATACGTTCGGCGGCAAAGGCTAGGTCGATTTGCGAGGCAGATCCCCGTGCAGTGAGACAAAGCTCCGCTCGGGCTTCGTAGGGAAGGGCGCCATCAGACGCATCACGCGCGGACCACCATGGCAGCGCTATGTAGGCCGAGGCCGACAGAGCAAGAACGTTCGTGAGGCTGTACGTGTGTTGTGCGCGAAGCCATCCAGCCCCTTGCATGGCGTTCCATGTGGCATTGAAGGAACGGGGCGTTCGGTTGTCAGAGGAATTCAGAAAGTACTCGAGTCCGCCGGCTAATGTGAAGGTTCCGGCAGACCCTGTTAGCGGCGCAAGAGAGGCCGCGATTGTAGGTCCAGTCAAGATTATCGTCCGTTGCTCAGCAAGTAAGGGGCTTGTTGGGTTATACTCATCGGCCCCGCCAAGATTGTCGATGTCGTGCTTACAACGATGCACAAATCCGGCTCGCAGGGAAACGTCTGGCAGTCCAATATGGAACCAGAAGAACTCCTCCCATCGCATTGCACGTGGGTTAAACGAGATGTCGTTGAGCGGATTGGCTGTGAGCTCCTGATGAGCTTCAATCGAGGTTGTAAGCTGGACGTCTCGCGTGCTATCCGTAAACCGATACACCTCTGCCTGAACATGCGTGCGAAATTGCCACGCCTGCTCGCCCCCTAACGAACCAGATGATCGTTGGATCTCAGCACCGCCTAGCAGCGAAGGTGAAACACCTTCTGCGCCGCGCATGCGAACAACGTCCGTTAGCCATGTGCGGGATGGACGGATCTGGGCGGAGATGGGAAAAGAGAAAAGGTTAAGGCCTATTACGATTGAACAGAGCAGAAATGCTTGACTTTTCTTCATCGGTTAACACATCTTTACTGTTGATATCGATTGACACAAGTTGCCGCTTACCATTTTGCACTTCTTCCATTTCCTGAAGCACATCGACAAAACGATCGTAAATGCTTTTACGGGTAGTGTGAGTCGTGGGCGTTACATCCATACATCACCTGGGAATTCTTCGAAGTAGTCATCAAAAAACAATGCCCGCTGATGCGGGAGAATATCCGTCTGATCGCTTTTCCTGTAGGCAAGATACAACACGATCATATCTTCTTTTGGAATGTGACGATAGATTACACGCAAACCATATCGTACTCCGATCCTACGAAGTGCATCGGGTGCTCTGAGTTTTCTGATTCCACTGTATCCCGGAATCACTATGCCAGCAGTCGGCATCTCTTTGAGACGCAGCAACAACTTGGAAAAGGAAGCCTCAGTAAAATAGGTGTCGAGTTGATCAACGAAGTCTTGTGACAGTCGAAATCTCATCTATGAGCACAACAGAAGTGATAGGTACCCTCCGTTCATAGTGCATTCTGAACATCAAAGCGTGACATCGTGCTCTTCCGAACACCAGACTCTTGCTAACTTCGACCATGCGCAACAACCTCCTTCTTCTCGCCGCAGTCGCAGCGCTGCTGATTGGATGCACTGATAATCAAAGTCCAGAGCCAACATTTCGATATGCATGGGTGGTCGGCGATAGCGACTCTGTTGCTAGTGGGGCGATCTACCACACATCGGATGGGGGCGCTACGTTCACACGTCAGGGTGTTGGACAGGGGGCTCTAGCGAACATCAACGTGTTGGATGTAAAGGCACTCGACCGCAACACTGTTTGGGCTTCGTGCTCAAAGAATCGTGTCATCAAGTCAACAGATGGTGGATCAACATGGAACGTCGTTCCCATGCCATCGAACGATCCATCTTGCGAGCTCTATTGCATCAGCGCTGTTAGCTCGAGCACGATGTATATCAGTGGTAGTCACGGAACGGTCTATGTCTCGAACGATGCCGGCATTACGTGGAGAACATCTCAGGTTTCTGGCCTCGAAGAAGCACAGTTCCAAGGCGTGCTTGCACTCTCTGCTCAACGGGCTTACATCTGCGGAAACGTACCAACTGCCGGTGACGAGCGCATTGGCATAGTCCGCCAAACAACCGATGGTGGCGCGACGTGGGATGTGGTTTCTTTCCCGAATGGATACGACTCGACAAATACATGGATTTCGGGCGCATCATCGGGTAACAGCATTATGATCTACGGTGATAAGAATCACTATTCTCTCTCGACCGATAATGGATCAACATGGCGCAACGACTCAACAAGAATCTTCGGCGGTGGCGGCGGAGCAGATATAAACCATCTTATCATGTTGAGCGAGTCAACATGGATGGCGGCAATGGATATGGGCCATCTCATCCGCACCGATAATGCCGGCAAAGACTGGAACGACGTCCGACCAGGCCTTGGTGTTGCCTTCATGCTAGGTATCGATGCGTTTGATAACTCTCACGCAATCGCCTGCGGCGAAACCAGCAACTTTCCTCAGCTCGGCCACATCGTCTATACCACCGACGGTGGCTCTACATGGACAAGGTCACTAACCAAGACAGGCCCCTTCCGCAAAGTCTCAGCCGTTCGCTAGCGTCCCTCCCGTCCCTCCTGTCCCTCCCGTCCCTGTCATCGGATCTCAATCTCATCGCAAAAGATAAACGCATCATGTCCTGCCCCAGGATGCCATGACGGGAGCTTGCCATATGAGCGTGCTCGTACGCGGACGTAGCGCGCCTGTACTTTGGGAAAGGAAACAGTCAGATTCATCGTCTGAGGTGTCATATCGGTTACGGCCACGGAGTGCGATGCGCTTCCGATCTCCGTCCAGGTAGTGCCGTCCGTAGAGGTTTGAACGGTGATCGATTCTGGGTAGACAATCCATGGTCGAACGTCCTGCAGAAAACCTGCGCTGACGTTGGAGATGGTTTTGATTGAATCCATGTCGATCTCAACATCCATGTCCTGACCTTGTATGCCGTGCCAGTCGCCTTTGCGCCATACCACGGAGCCCCGTATCCCATCGATCATCGAGACAGGACCTTCTGCCATGTACTGCGGATTTGGAGTGCTGTGCAGCGTAACCCGCCAACTTGCAGGTATACGATAGAAGTGGGCACTTGTTACACCACTTGAATCATTCCCACGATAGGATCGAGCATGAACACGAGAGGTAGTCGATATCGTAAAGGGGCCTGCATACTGCAATTGTAGATTGGTCGAATCACCATCGACACTGTATCGAACGTCTTGACCGCTGATTGTGATGACGGCACTATCTGCGAAGAGCTTATCGGCCGACGTAACAATCGGTGCCATAACGAAGTTTATATCCGGCATCCTGCTGCGCATTTCGATCTCTGTGCCGCGCTGCATGTTGGGCTGGTCCTGAAGATCAAACACGATCTCTCGAGCTGCGATAAGCTCGGGGTGTGCGATGAGATTGGTGGCATGAATCTTTCCATCAATCAGCAGCTGATGCACATAGATTGATGATGGACTTTGTCGTTTGGCAACAATGCGAAGGCTGTGTTGGCCTATTGCTACCTGCGCAGTGTCGAAGAGCGGAGTACCGATGGCATAATATGGACTTCCGGGCGTAACGGGATAGAGACCAAGAGCACTCCACACATACCAGGCCGACATCTGACCGCAGTCTTCGTTACCCGGCAAACCCTCTGGTCCAAGCTTGTACAGGCTATCCATGATCTGACGCACAAGACGTTGCGTCTTCCATGGTTTGCCAATGTAATTGTAGAGGTAGGCCATGTGATGACTTGGCTCGTTACCGTGGGCGTACTGTCCGATGAGCCCCGTGATATCAGCCTGCGTTCGTCCTGTTGTTTGTGTCGGTGCCGTAAAAAGGTCGTCAAGCTTCTGGTCTGCTCGCTCTGGCCCGCCCATCAGATCCACAAGGCCCGCAACGTCATGGGGTACAAAGAACGAATACTGCCAGCTGTTAGCTTCGGTGTAGTGGTTGTTCACTTCACGCGGATCAAAGCGCAGGAGAAAGTCGCCGTTGCGGCGTGGACGCATAAAGCCTGAGACAGTGTCGTAGACGTTGCGATAGGAGGCTGCCCGACGATAGTATGTCTGCATGTCTTCGGTTTTGCCGAGCATGTGAGCAACCTCGGCGATGCACCAATCATCATAGGCATACTCGAGTGTTTTCGAGACGGACTCATGTTCATCTTCGATGCTGATGTAGCCCCTTGGCCGATATGCCGGCAGGCCAAGATGATCCCACGTTGCACTTGCCTTCATAGCCTCGAAGGCAAGAGTGGTATCGAAGGCATCGATACCTTTCACAAGCGCGTCGGTGATGACAGGAATGCTGTGATAGCCGATCATGCAATCGGTCTCATTTGCGCTGAGTTCCCACACCGGAAGGCGTCCACCTTGCTGATACTGATGCAGAAACGTCTTGATGTAGTCGAGTGTGCGGGCGCTATCAATCAACGTGTAGAGTGGATGTGCAGCGCGGAAGGTATCCCACAGGCTGAAAACCGTGTATTGCGTGTGAGTGGTCGAGAGATGAATCTTGTTGTCACGTCCACGATAGCGTCCATCTACATCCGACATCACATTGGGCACAATCATCGTGTGGTAGAGTGCGGTGTAGAAGTTCTTGAGTTCGGTCTGGTTCTTGCCCGACACACGGATACGACCGAGCTCCTTGTTCCATGTATTCGTTGCTTCACGACGCACTCGCTCAAAATCCCAATGTGGTAGTTCCTGAGCGAGGTTCTTTCCAGCCCCTTCACAGTCGACCGATGAGATGGCAACCTTCACAATGATGTCGTCAGAACCTTTGTTGAAGTTCAACACCACAGCGGTGCTATCTGATACTACTTCCATTCCTGGAGTTAGCATCCGATGTATTTGATTACTTGTGGAGCTGATGATTGGCTTAGAGAACTCGATAACAAAGTATGCATACTGATCTTTCGCCCAGGCCTCGCTGCGACGATAGCCCTCGATGCGAGTTGGGCTTACGATCTTGAGTCGTGCCCCTAAGGTTCTATCACGATGACGGAGGTCGATCAAGATGCTTCGTATCGATGCCTTGTCGTTAGAGTATCGATACCGGTGCATTCCCACGCGCGCTGTTGCTGTAAGCTCTGCACGTATGACATCAGAGGTGAGCGTAACAGCGTAGTACCCCGGTTTGGCAACTTCATCGTCATGCCGATATCTCGATGCATACACATCTGGTTCAAAACTCACCGGGCCAGTAAATGGCATCAGGAGGATGTCGCCATAATCTGAACACCCCGTGCCGCTCAGGTGTGTATGGGAAAATCCATAGATCAGAGAATCGGGGTAGTAGTAACCGCTGCATCCTTCCCAGCTCCCATCACGTCGGGTGTCGGGACTTAGCTGCACCATGCCATACGGGAGTGTTGCACCAGGATAGGTGTGACCAGTCCCTCCGGTGCCCGTCATAGGGTCTACAAAGCGCGTAAGGTCCTGGGCCGAACAAAGGCAGCCGACGAGTAGGAATAGGAGGGACGAGAGGATGCGTGGCATAGGGAGCGAAGATAGGGACAGGAGGGTCGGGAGGGACAGGGGTACGATGTAGATTTGCTGTCATGAAGATTCTCATCTCAATCCTTGCAGTGCTGGCAAGTGCGGCATTAGTCTTTGTGGCTGGTCCGTCAACGCCTGTCCCTACGTTTATGGTGTCGGCTCGACGAGTTCCAGCTGATCTCGTGCAACTTGAGGGTTCGGTGCAGAAGTTGGAGTCGATGTATCCGACGAAGCCGGAGGTGGGAGCGCAGATCCTCTGGGCAGACTCGGTTCCACAGAAAACGGACATTGCCATTGTATACCTGCATGGGTTCTCAGGTACATGGCGTGATGGCTCTCCAGCAATCGAGCGGGTAGCAAAGGAGCTTCATGCGAATGTGTATCTCGCGCGATTACACGGTCATGGTCTACGCGTGCCGGAGCCCCTTATCGACTACTCACCCGATTCAGTTTATGCCAGTGCTCTGCAAGCTCTCACTGTTGGCAAGCAACTCGGCAAGCGTGTGGTCGTGATCGGCACATCTACCGGTTCAACACTCGGCTTGATGCTGGCGGCAAAGCGTCCGCAGGATGTTGCAGCGGTCGTTAACTGGTCGCCCAACATCAGACTTGCCCATCCGCTAAGTTTCCTAAGTAACGGGCCATGGGGCTTGCAGCTCACCCGCATGATTGTCGGAGGAGATTATCGTGCGGTGCAGATGCCTGATCCACGGCGCGCAAAGTACTGGTACATGAGGTATCGTGCCGAGGCAATTCCACAACTGCAGGCGCTGCTTGAGGCTTCGATGACACCAGAAACATTCGCTGCGATCAAGCAGCCCGTACTTACAATGTGCTGGTTCAAGAACAACGATGTGCAGGACTCACTCGTGAGTGTTAACGCGATGCGCACTATGCACGCACAATTGTCATCGAGCAAGAAACAGTTCATTGAACTCGACGCCGAGGCACATGAGATTGGCTATGCACCTGAATCAAAGAGCGTGGATGAGGTGGTTAGGCGGACGGTGGAGTTTATACGATAAGGGGCGAGCCTTTGGCTCGCCCCCATCGTTTCTCGATCGATGTTAATGTAAACTTCGTTGTTACCTAACGATTCGCAGCGGACTCGTTACCATACCTGTTGGCGTGCGAAGTGATACGAGGTAGGATCCGGCAGCAAGCATCGAGATGTCTGCATGTATGATATGGTTGCCTGCGTCAAGCTGAGACGAGAATAACGTCATCACGACCTGGCCCTGAATATCAGTGATCACCAGTTCGGCTCTCTGTGCTGTGTTTGCAACGTTCAGTGACACGGTTATCGACTCACCTGCAGGATTCGGCATGAGGCTTTGGGTGATTCCCTCTGCTGGTGCATCGTCGTTGCCACGAACCGATGAGATCGGATCGCTCAAGACAAATGAACCTTTCGACAGAATCTCGCCACCGGCATCATATGCAACGAAGTCGAATGGAACTTCCTTGGCATCAACATTGGCGAGTGTAAGGAACATCGGCTTTGCTATGCCACCGGTGGCAACTCCTAGGTCGCCAGATGCTTGGGCACTGAACACGTACGTGCTACCACCGTTGATGATTGCATACGTGGCTGTTTTTGCATCGGCTCCACTAGGTCCAGCAGCCAGGATCGTTGCCGAACCCGTCGATGTTACTGTAAGTCCTGCAACATTCTCTCGATAGCCATTAGCGTTGGTGAACGTCAATGCAAAGGTCTTCACATTGGCTGGCTTTGTTGTTGGATCGCCAGCGATGACGTCCGGCTTGCTATCTGGCACACGAGCAATGTAGCGAACAGGTTCGCTAAAGACTGGCGCAGTTACCACATTGTCGGTATATAGGTATCGAACATCGACAGGGAACTGCATTCGCTTAGCGTTATTGGCAAACGTGCAGGATAGGTCTACGGATCTGCCCGGCGGGCAGTCGAGCGGAATAAACGCAACGGGGCCATTCATGGTGCCCTTGACAGATCCTGATGATACACCGGTAAGGGTTACAACAGGTGATAGCATTTCGACGCCAACGATCTTGATATCGTTGTTCATAGAAGGGTTAACGATCGCCAATTTACCGTTATCGTAATCCGCCATGGTAAACATCGTGACAGCACTATCTGCCTGTGTCTTCTCGCCATTCTCCTTTGTGCCAAGCTTGCCACCCGTAAATGATTTCGCAGGATTGTCCCAAGGGGTGAGCTTGTACTTGCGCACGAGTGTGTCATAGACGAGCACATTGCATGTTACGCACTTACAGTCCGTGAATGTGTATCGTATAGCAAACACCAATGTGTCGCGGCACAGAATGCCAGTTTGGACTGGCGGGAATATCATGTTGAGCTGCATACCAGCCCCCTGCATGAAGTTCAAGCATTCACCTGGTCCCCAGGAAGCCTCGCGACTAAAGATCTGCAGTGTGAGAGGTCCAGGAGCTAGGGTCGGCGAAAGCGTCGCAGAATTGATATCCCCAAACGATCGTTCCCAAGGATTTATCGACGTGCCACAAACTCTCCTGCGCTGCACACTTACAAGCGTTGCCGTTACCTGCTTGATTGGAGCTGGACCAGCCATCAAGGTTGTTGAAAGGCTAACATTACCTGCGTTGTTGTACACGAGATTCTTCTTTGTCACACGGCGAATGAACTCGTTGCAGCAATCATCGGATGTACCACCGCCAGGACATGGAGGTAGGTCGCGAATCACGCTATCCTTGCAGATCTCCACACCATTTGGTCCGATCACAGAGTAATAGATCGTGATGATGTTGTTTACTGGCGGAAGGTCTGTAAAGGTTGATGTGAGAGTAAACGCACCCGACGTAATCGGGAATGATGCGGGATTAAATGAACCTTGTGGCGAACTAAGTGTAAGAACTGCTGTTGGCGTAGTCGTGTAGTTCCCATTAATCGTGACAGTGTATTGTTGGTTGCCAAACTGGTCTTTGCCGGCGCAGTCAACCTTCATGCTCGTGTTACCCAAGCAACCTTGCTGCTTGATCGTTACGCATGCGAGATTGGACTCTAGCATGCCCACTGGAATGTTCTGTGTGATTGTGCTCGACAGAAGGTGTCGTACCGCTCCACTTGCAACAAACGAGTTGCAGGCAATCTGATTCGTTTGCGCGGAGGCTGCAGTTGATGCTGTAAAGTCGATAACTGCCGGTGTGGACGAACCAATTGCATTGGAGGAAAAGCCGAAGGCCAGATTCTGTGATCCAATTGGCATTCCCAAGCCCCATGTGCCGTTGGTGCCACACGATGCTGCAAACATTCCGGGTGGTGCTCCCACCGGAGCCAGGTTCGTGAGATTGGCGAAGCCTGTTGTGCTGTTCGCATACGGGGAATATGGGTGGCTTGCCGAGATAAACGATGCATACTGAACATCGAAAACACTGCCTCGACTCGTGCAAGGACCTATCGCCAATTTATCTGGCAACGTTACATCATCAATGGGCAGCAGATCTGCAAATGTGATGTAACGCAATGCGACGTTCCCAGACGGTATCACGAGTCGCAGACGATAGTCAACGTTGCCTCCAACGCCCGTGGTTGCGGCGGTTGTGTAAGAGCCTGAACCGGCACTCCGAACGCCCTTGGTTAGCGTAAAGCCAGAGACGCCAACGACTGTTACGAGGTCGGTATTGGAGGTAACAGTTGCTGGCAACGTGCCACCGTTCAGTGTAAACTGATTTGGAACATTGCCGAGCGCCGACGTATCGACAACCTTGACATCAAACTCTACGAAATAGAACGGTATGCCAGACGTGCCGTACATACCGCAGTTAGGGTAGAAAACTGTCTGACACGATGCTGGTATCGCTGGCAACGAGGCAGATACTGTATTTGTGACGTTGTTGTAGGTGAGATTAACGCCAGACCAGTTTGATGTTGTCTGGCATGGTGCTGCCCAGTTCGTCGAAGAGTAATAAGATGGGTTCCCGACGTACTCAAGGTTGGCGTCGAGCTGGTCTGTTATCGCGCTTCCCGTCAGAGGCTGGCCGCCAATGTTTTGAACCCTTAGCCGATATCGGAATGTCGATCCCGGTGCATAGTTGACCTGCTTGGTGCATACTTCCTTCCAGACGCATGCCTTTGGAGCAGGTGCATCAACAACAAACGGAGCGCAGGATGTAACGGGAGGAATGCCTGTTATCGTTAGTGTGGCGCAATTGTTAATTGTGGATCCAACGGTGGCAGTTAATGGTATCGTGAAATTGACCTCGAAATACACACATTGACCAGGATTCAAAGTGCCCGTCGTAGTTGCCGTTACATTGTTTCCCACGATTGTTACGTTAAGAATCGGCGATGAGGCACCAAGAGTAACACCAGTTAGTGTTGTCGGCACGTTATCGGTGACCGTGAAGTTTGTGAGTGGTGTATTCCCATTGTTGCACACCCAAACAACATACTTGCCCTGACAACCGGGCTGACGGTTGGTATACGCAAACTTCGAGATCGTTCCTTTGACGATGTTCTTGATCTCAACGCAGGTCTGCTGGGTGGTGTCTGCAGTAGGTCCACACGGTATCTGTGAGCTACCCAACGATCCGGCTAGTGTTGCTTGATTGGTGATTTGCGATCCGGTCGGGAAGAGTGCCCTTGGATACAGAACTGTAATCGTGCAGCAGACTGTGTTGTACTGCGGAAGTGCCGACATGTTACCTACGTTCCATGTAACGGTCTGGCCAACTTGCGTAGCGGCGCAGGTAGAAGACTGCAGGACAGCGCCGATAGGCAGAACATCAGTCACTACTCCACCAACAAGATTCAACTGTCCAGTGTTGCCAACATCCTTGTACACACACAATTGGTACGAAACGACTGAGTCGGCTGTAGCGTAGGGGCAAGAGCCCCCTTGCCATGCAGCATTGGTGACGTATTTATTCACATGCCATGGGTCGACTGCCTTTGCTCGTGTAGACAGATACGGCGTACATAGATCAACAGTTTTACCATTTATCGTGCCAACAAGACATGCTCGGTTTCGTGCGGTAGTGCCGGGACAAGTGATTCCATTGGGAAATCGCACGGTGATTGAAATGGAGCCAGCGCAACCTGAAGGAACGGATGCCCATGACAGTGAGTAGGTCCCACCAAGTGTTCCTACGGTAGGCGAACTAACCGTTGGTGTCGTACCTGGCGCTGAATATGTTACAGCCATAAACTCCAGACTTGGAGGTAAAACGTCACTAACTGTGACATTCGTCGCGCCTGCTGGAATCGTGAAATAGATAGAATACGAAAAGGTCTGACCAGTGTTGATCGCTGTGTCACTGACCACCTTCGTTATCGTAAAACCATCTGCAGTAACTGAACCGGAATAGACAGACTGCGCAGCTAGAGAGCCTGCAAGCGCAGCAAGGAACGCAATCGTAACGAGAATTCGACGCATGAAACACCCCTTGTTATGTGTTCACGAAAGTTACAGCAATCGGCTATGTGGCATGTCAGTTTGGTTCTGCGGCAATTGTCCCTTACCCACCTTGTGACAATGTCATCCCCAATTATTGCCCATGTGAGTTAAGTAGTATTTCCAGGATATGGGGCTGCGCTGGCACGCTGTTTGTAGATCAAACAGCATGAACATCACCAGATACATCATCATAGTCCTCGCTTGTGTTGCCAGCCTGTGCAATGCACACATGACTGCGCAAACAATTCGTGCAGGGGGCTCACTGCACTTTTCAATCGAGAATGCACATCGAATTCCAGATGAGCTTGATCGCGGGAAGTCTCTTGCAAATCGACTCTATCTTGATGGCACAGTGGATGTTGAGATTATTCATCATGTGTTGTATGCCTACACGTCGTTCTACACAGCAGGACCTGGTCTAGAGGCAGGTGCATTCTTTTATCCAGTGCGCAAGCTACCAGTGTACGTTAACATCGGCATTGGAGGCGCAGATAAGGAGAATGTCCCGCCCTTCACTGTGGGGCTGGGTGGCTTTGCGCAGATCGGCGAGCAATCGTATCTGCGGTGGCGCTTTAATGGGATTGGACTTACTCCGTCGGTGTCGATTGGCTATGCTTACAGCCTCTACCGCGACTACGACATTCCAGCCCGCGATCGTAACGACTTTGAGATGTCAGGGTTTGACATCCCGAATGTGACCGCTAGGGCGCAGGCAACTTATATGCGCAAAGGCAGAGACTGCGATGTGCAGTTCGTTCTCAATAACACATCGCAGCAACCACAAAGAGATGTGCTGATCGATGTGATGTTTTACGGTATCGCTACCATGCCTCTGGAAGTTCGCCCCGTGATCGCATCACACGTTGTGCCCGCAGGCAGAGTTCTTGTGAGCGACCACGTTCCAATCTTTGGTTTGGTAGGAAATGCACGAGAGCTCGATGTTGTATCGTATGGCTCGTTCGAGCAACTCGATGCGAAGCTTTTGGCGAAGCTTGGACTCAAGAACCTGCGCAAGAATGATGTTGATCTCACGATCAGCAAGTTTCAGCTTGCCGACGACAATGTAGCAGAGATGAAATTCGAGGTGAAGAGCAATCTGGAAGCCGATGTTGATGGACTTATCGTACGAGCAGAGCTGTATGATCAAAAGAACAATCCACTAGAAGTTCGATACATCAGCATCAACGACCTGTTCACGCAGGGTAGTGTCGTAGTTCCCGAGATGTCTACGATCCACGACGCAAATCCAAAGACCAAGTTCATAAAGTGCACACCAATCCTCTATCATGAGGTAGACAAGTAAAGCCAGCACATCCTCCGTATGTTTGCCGCCGTCGGGCAACTGGCCCGATACTGCAACATTCTGGATGTGTTGATGTGAAGCTGGTCAACAGGTTACATACAGCGATTTCTCGAGCAACGTCCTCTGGGGCATTTATCCCCGAGATTGATGGCTTGCGTTTCATAGCCATTGTCGCTGTTGTCGCATTCCACCTTGGTGGACGTTACTTCGAACGTCCGGCGCGGCCATTCTGGGAGCCAGGTGGAGATGTTGCAGGCTGGATTGTGTACACGGGCTTCTTTGGTGTACAGTTATTCTTCGTTATCAGCGGCTTCGTTCTGGCACTGCCGTTTGCACAAGCAGAGCTTTCCGCCGGACGCAAGGTGGAGCTCAAGAGGTACTTCTGGCGTCGCGTCACACGACTTCAGCCTCCGTATGTCATCAGCTTGGTTGTGTATTTCATCATTGCGATGATCAACAACTTTACGCGAGTCACGGATCAGCTTGGCAAGTACATTGAGCATTTCTTTGCCCATGTCTTCTATCTCCATGGCGCGTTCTACGGTCCGCTCGACACGCCCGGATACTTTGCGCTCAATCACGTGACATGGTCGCTTGAAGTGGAAGTACAGTTCTACATCATTGCTCCGTTTCTCGCTTTGGTTTTCAGAGTTCATGATCACACCAAGCGTAGAATGTTGCTTGTGCTGATGATCATCCTGGCGCATACGATGATGTACGTGGTACCGCGTACGCCAGTTGCCGTTACAGTTGTCCCATTCCTGTACTATTTCCTTCTGGGCTTTTTACTCGTTGACATCTACCTGATCGACTGGAATGGGAAAGCCCCTTCGCGATCGTACACGTGGGACGTGATCGGTATCGGTGCATGGGGCGTTGGACCATTTCTCGTTGGTCAAAGTCACACGAAGGACCTGTATGCTCTGGCTGCGATACTCATTGCCTATGTCGCGGCATTTCGCGGAGTACTGTTATCAGCCTTCTTCCGCAACAAGTGGATAGTATCGATAGGGGGCATGTGCTACACGATCTATCTCTATCACACCGTGATGTTCTGGCCCCTTCATCAGCTTTGGGATTGGCTTGTGTTTGGCAAAGCTGTACCCACGACATTGCCAGCGATCATGACGCAGATCGTTGTTCTAACCGCTTCTGTGATCGCGATATCGGCGGTCTTCTTTGTGCTATTCGAAAAGCCGTTTATGAAGAGCCGCCGGAAGTCTGTCTAGAGACCCTTACTGCTGCTTGTTGAAAGCCTTGAGATCATAACTAAACGTCAGCATCGCATACCGACGCAGTGCATTCGTGCGCGTGTCTTCGATCGATACATCGTTGATTGATCGGTTGATGGCGTCATTCTGGTTTAGAATGTCGTTAACAGTGAACCGCAGCTCTGCCGCTCGGTTCTCGAGGAATCGATATCCGATTCCCGCGTTCCATACCGTGAAGCTTCTGTTGAACTCTGTGCCAAGACCTGAGTACAGGGTCTGATTTACATCGGTGCTACAGGCGACAGCACCAAGATTCCATATCACCCGTGCCGTTGCAACATGTGTGAAGTAGTTGTCGTCAGCGTTGATCTGAATCGTGTTCTTGACCCACGTATACATACCATTGTACGAGATCGATACGTCCAGATCTTCCGATGCGGCGCTGCTGAGGAAGAATCCGGCATTACCAGTCGTTGAATTCGAAAAGTTCTTGTTGTTGTTGATCAAGCCGGGCGTGCGAGTATAGAACACACCAGAATTCAAGTTCAAGTTCCATCCCATCACAGGGAATCCATATGTGAAGAAGCTTCGCAAGTTCCAGTTGCCCTCGAGGTTTACGGGACGTGATACCTGCGTTCCAGGTCCAATCACGATGCCACTGAATTGGGCTCTACCGAGCGTATCACCAGGACGGAGGAATTCAACAGCATTGCCAATGAAGTTTGCCGTGTAGCCCACGTTGACAAAGCCAAACATTGTCTTGCCTTGCATCCATTGTGCATTAACAAAGCGTGCATTGACAGAGTGCGTGTATTCCTGGACAAGGTTCGGGTTGCCAATGCGGAGTTGCAGAGGGTTTGAGTTGTCTACAATATCCTGCAACTGAGTAATGGAGGGGGCATTCGTACTCGTGCGATAGAACAACCGCAGGTTGCTTGCCTGAGAGAACTTCTCCTGCCACATCAACGAGGGCAGAAAATTCTGGAACGTGCGATCGACTCTGCTGCTCAGCGGATAGGTCTGTTCCCCAGAGAGCTGTGCATGTTGATAATTGCCCCCGAATGTAATGATGGTGTTGTCTCCACGCATGCGATAGAGTGCGCCAAGACGCTGCGTGCTGTAGCCATTTGTGAAACTGTTGCTCAGAAGGCTGTCAACCTGGGTGAACGATCCTGAGGCTGAATCAACATTGCGCGTCATTCTGCGCGATGTATTCTCCGTAAATGACGGCTCGTACGAAACCTGTAACATGTCGCGTGCGCCAACAGGTTCTGTATAGGCAAGCTGACCTCCAATGGTGCGTCCTGTAGAACCTCCGTCTGAGCGTTGATCAAACTGAAACGTAGAGTCAAGAGGAATGGTGAATTGGTTCGTTGATTCTAACGATCCATCATTCCATCTATTCGATCCGTCGACGTTTAACGTTGCGGCAATTGTTCGGCCATTGGGTGAGAGCAGTCGACGATACGTGGTCGCGATCGATGCATTGTAGCCTCCGTTATCGCCGATGTTCGTGGTAGACGTCGTATTCAACGGGTTGGTGATCAATGATGTCGTGCCAAGAACATTACTGGTAGACTGCGCGCCCTGAAGCGTTACGCGAGGCGAGATCACAAGGGCATTGACACTGTCAATGAACGACTCAATCCGCATGTTAAAACGGTGGTTGTTCGAGTTGGTGTTTACTGTATCCTGCTGCGTATAAACCTGCCCCGCGTTTTGTGCGGCGAGGTACTGCCTGTTGAGATCTGTCGTACGATCATTGTTGGCATTGTTGAAGAAATAGCTCGATGAAACGTTGGTGCGGTCGCCCCATTGATCACTGTAGTTTGCTCCGATAGCATTTGTGGCCGCAATGCCACCTTGCTGTCCGACAAAGAAGTTCGAGAAACCACCCATTGGGCCACCACCACCACCGCCGCCCATGCGCATCATCATCTGTGAGCCACCGCCACTCATGTAGCGTGACATCATGCGGCCCATGCCCCCTGACATACCGCCACCACCACCCATGGTGCCGAGAATATCCTGGAAGGAGAAATTCTGCTGATTGATGTTATTCGACATCCCGATGATTGAGATACGTTGCGCGCCCGAGAAGTTGTTGACGGTGGCTCCTGCCTGATAGCGATCCTGATCCCCATATCCGGCGTAAATACGTCCAAATGAACCGTTGCGTTTGTCCTTGCGAGTTACAACGTTCATCTGCTTTGAAGTGTTGCCGTCGTCGAATCCTGAGAACATCGAAAGATCGCTGCCGCGGTCGAACACCTGCACGCGGTCTACCATGTCTGCTGGTAGGTTGCGCAGTGTAGCCTGGGCATCATCGCCGAAAAACTCTCGTCCGTCCACCGTAACTCTACGTACTTCTTCGCCTTGTGCTCGTACAGTGCCATTCTCAACTGTGATGCCCGGCATTTTCTTTACGAGATCTTCTGCTGTTGCATTGGGGTTGGTCTTAAACGCCTGTGCGTTGTAGTCCATGGTGTCGCCCTTGACCTCCATGCGTATCGCAGTGGCCTCGACGTCAATCGCAGCTGTGCGCACGGTATCCTGTTGAAGCCGGAACGTGCCGACATCTGCCTTGCCCTCGCGAACAAAGACCGTTGATTCAAGCTTTCGGAATCCGATAGCCGACACACTGAGTTTGTATGCACCGAGAGGTACGTCCTTGATCGTAAACTTTCCATCCCGCTCAGAATACCCACCGCGCGTTACTGTTGAATCTTTCAGCGAGACAAATCGGATTGCTGCGCCTGGCACGGGGATTGCATCCGTGGCCTGAACGACTGTGCCCTTTATACTGATCGACTGCGCCAAAACGCAGGTCGTAAAAAAAGGTAGCAGGAGTGAAGTAACAAAAGTTCTCATTATTCGTTAAACGAACTACTTGGCTGCTTAGTTCGTTGCATAGTGGAAAGAGGCTGCAAAGATACCGCAGTGTTTTTGCTTCCCACCAATCGTAACTATGTGGAGTAATCAATCATTTCCATAGGTTTGTAACCCATGTCAAAGAAATCTTCAATCCCGGCCCCGCTTGTCAGCGGAACAGGCATACATATGTACCTCGCCGCCGCCCGTTGGCGTGCAGTAGCCGACGATGCATATCGTCAGGCAGGTATCTCACCACTCCAATTCAACGTACTCATTGCCGTTCAGGCTCTGCAGAAGAATGATGGGTCTGCCAAGCAGGTCCACATTGCCCGATATGCAGGTGTTGATGTAATGACGTTGTCAAAGAACGTTCGTGCCCTTGAGGAATCTGGACTTGTGCGCAGATTAGAGGATCCACATGATTCGCGCGCTCGCATCGTAGAACTTACACGCGAGGGTACGAATCGCCTCAAGCAGCTTGAAAAGGCGCTTGGCAAGTTGGATAAACAGATCTTTGCCGACTCAAAGGGTATCGCAGTGTTCGAGAAAGTTCTCTCGAACGTCTTCGACCAGACAACATGAATGCCTCGCTGATCTCTTCCCTTGGATACGTTCGCATCGCCGCGTGCGCTCCACGGGTAGCACTTGCCAATGTTGCTGCAAATGTTGAAGAGATCAAGCGAATTGCTATTGAGGTTCATAAGCAGGGAGCAGACATTGCACTCTTCCCGGAGCTGTGCCTTTGTGGCTACACTTGTGCCGACCTGTTTCGCCAACCAACATTGATTCAGGCCTGTCTCGATGGACTCGAGGCAGTGCGCGTATTCAGTGAGAACCTTGATCTTCTCATGGTTGTCAGCGCACCCATGGAGTGGCAGGGGAAACTCTACAATGCGGCTGTCGTGATCAACGATGGTACCTATGTGGCAGTTGTTCCAAAGTCATTTCTGCCGAACACAGGTGAGTATTATGACCAACGCTGGTTTGCAAGTGGAAGGCCAGTTCGTGGTGAAGTGCTTCATATCAACGGGCAAGACGTGCCGTTTGGTACTGACGTACTCATCGCCGATGTTTCGCGGCAGAATCTCGTCCTCGGTGTCGAACTTTGCGAGGATCTTTGGGCCATAGAGCCCCCTTCCGGAGATCTTGTGCGCCAGGGGGCAACGGTCATACTGAACTGCTCTGCTAGCAACGAGCTCGTTGGCAAGGCTTCGTACCGCACGAATCTTGTTCAGATGCAGTCTGCGCGCACCTACTCGGTGTACGCGTATGCATCAGCAGGACCTACTGAGAGTACCACAGATGTGGTCTATGGTGGACACTGTATGGTCGCAGAGTGCGGCGAATTGATCGCACAAAATCAGCGATTCGAGTTGCAGGGCTCCTACACGCTAGCAGATGTAGACATTGAGCGGTGCGTGCGCGAGCGCCTCGGTGGCACGTCGTTTGCACAAGAGGTGTTACAACATTCTGTGCGGCGCCTTCGTACACGAATTCCGTCGTCAACAAAACACACCATACTACGGCGCATCGACACGTCCCCATTTGTGCCGCAGCACAGTCAAGACAGGGCAGAGCGCTGCCACGAGATCATGTCGATTCAGGCTACGGGGCTTGCTGTTCGCATCCAACGATCAGGTGCAAAGAAGGTCGTACTGGGCCTTTCTGGTGGACTTGACTCGACGCTAGCATTGCTTGTATGCATGAAGGCATGCGACCTGCTCGACCTGCCTCACCAGACGATCCTAGCAGTATCGCTGCCCGGTATGGGTACGACAGATCGTACGTTCAGCAACGCCGAAGCACTCGCGGCGGCTATTGGTGTATCATACCAATCAATCTCGATCGAAAAGAGTGTCCTCGCTCATTTTGCTGACATAGGACACGACCCAGCTAAGACAGACCTGGTGTACGAAAATGCCCAGGCACGGGAGCGCACGCAGATCCTTATGGACCTTGCCAACATGCATCGAGGTATCGTTGTGGGAACCGGCGACCTCTCTGAGATCGCTCTAGGCTGGAGCACCTACAATGCGGATCACATGTCGATGTATAACCCCAACGCTGGCGTGCCAAAGACACTCGTGCAGCACCTGATTGCGTGGTATGCAGAGTCTGCACCTGACACTGTTGCGGTGATCCTAAGAGATATACTCGACACACCAATCTCACCTGAGCTGTTGCCGAAGGCGGCTGATGGCTCCCACGGTCATACAACGGAAGATGTCATTGGTCCATACGAGGTACATGATTTCTTCCTGTACCGATTTGTACGCCTACAGGAGCCCGTGCGAAACATCGCCATCCTTGCTTGCAGTGTCTTTGCCCCGCGATACACACCGGCGCAGATTCTTGGCTGGTTACGCATCTTCCTAACGAGATTTATCGTCAACCAGTTTAAGCGTTCCTGCATGCCCGATGGGGTTAAAGTGGGTTCTGTTGCTTTGTCGCCCCGCGCCGACTGGCGCATGCCCAGCGACATGAGCACGGCGCTTTGGTTGTCCGAACTTGATGCTGTAACGACAGAAATCGACTGATTTTAAACTATTTTTCAGTCGGCCGGTAACTTTTTGTACAAAAGTTAGGTTCTTTTACGGATGCGACTTCCTATCACTGTCCTGATCGCTGACGACCACGAGGTCTCGAGAATCGGTATTCGACACATGTTGTCGAAGGATCCGGATGTCCAGGTCGTTGGTGAAGCCGCAGATGGAGGTCAGGCCGTTCAGATCGCTCACGAGATTCGGCCCCATGTAATCCTGATGGACGTCCGCATGCCCCTTATGTCGGGTATTGAGGCACTGAAACGCATCAAGCGCGACAATACAACGACATCGGTAATCATGCTTTCGGCTGCATCTGAGACATCCATCATTAGGTCTTCCCTTGAGAATGGGGCTGATGGGTACCTCACGAAGGATGTCACCTCGGACGAGCTGACGCATGCAGTGCGGTCCGTTGCAATCGGCGAGCGTATTTTAAGTGCAACCGTTCGCCGCACCCTTGATCATGGTCAGCCCGACGCAATACCGACGGTTGTTCCCCAATTCGACACTACGCTTACACGTCGTGAAGTAGAGATCGTCTCCCACGTCGCTGCTGGTCTTACAAGTCACGAAATCGCTGAACGACTCGGAATCAGCCGTCGTACCGTAGAGACGCATCGAGCCCGGATTATGACCAAGCTCGGAGTAAACAATGCAGCTGGTTTGGTTCGTCTTGCATTGCAGCATTCAAGTTCATTGAATGCAGAACAAGCAACCAGCTAACTTTGCAGATGCAGTTAACACCCGAAGTTGTTGCCCAGCTGGGCAGCATGGAGCTACGAGCGCGCCTTGTAGTTGAAGGATTCATTACCGGACTCCACAAGAGCCCCTTTCATGGATTTTCGGCGGAGTTCTCCGAACACCGTCAGTACCGACGTGGTGATGAGCTGAAGCACATCGATTGGAAGATTTATGGTCGCTCCAATCGGTTCTATATCAAGCAGTACGAAGACGAGACAAATCTCCGTGCCATGATCTGCGTGGACATGAGCGCGTCGATGTCATATGCTTCCGAAGGCCACATCACCAAGTACCAGTATGCCACGTACTTGGCAGCAGCTTTATCGTACTTGATCTTACAACAACGCGATGCCGTGGGCCTTTCGTTATACAACACCGACGTGCAGACCTTTCTACCATCACGGTCGAAAATGTCGTACGTGCAGGAGTTGATGAGAGCTCTTGAATCGACTGTTCCCGTCTCCACAACAGGCACTGCTGTAGCGCTACATCATATTGCTGATCAACTCTCGCGTAGGGGGCTCGTTGTAATCCTCAGTGATTTCTTCGATGATCCAACCGAGGTACTGAGCGCTCTTCGGCACTTCCGTCATGATCAGCATGACGTGCTCGTGATGCAAATTCTTGACCCGCGTGAAGTTGATTTTGATTTCGGAACGTCGGCAGTCTTTCGTGATGTCGAAACGGGCGAAGAGATGCCAACGCAGCCCCTGCAGATCCGGGGCTCATACCGCGCAGCAGTGGAGGAATTCACGCAGAATCTTAAGCGTGGATGTCATGACTTGAACATTGACTACATGCGGGTGACCACGAACACGCCGTTCGAAGTTGCTCTTCGCGAATACCTTGTGAAACGACAATCGATTCGAGGATAATGAAACCAACCGGACTATACACAGCGCTGATCACGCCGATGACCTCGGACGGAGCGATCGATCTTAAGGCCTTTACAACGTTGATCACCCAGCAGCTTGATGCAGGTGTTGATGGACTTGTTGTGTGCGGGTCGACAGGAGAAGGGGCTACTCTTTCTTCTGAGGAAAAGCAGTCGCTCTGGTCAACCGCCGTGCAACATATTGCGGGCCGTGCGCCCGTAATTGCTGGAACAGGCTCTAACGATACGCGCGCAACGATCGAGCTGTCTCGTCTTGCGAAGAATTGTGGTGTAGACGGACTCCTTCTTGTTTCTCCGTACTACAACAAGCCCCCTCAGGCAGGTCTGATCGCGCATCATCGCGCGATAAGCGAGGCTGTTGACATTCCGCAGATCTTGTACAATGTGCCAGGTAGAACAGCGAGTAACATGCTGCCAGAGACGCAACTCGCGATAGCCGAGATGTGTCCCAACGTTGTTGCAACAAAGGAAGCCTCTGCGAACCTTGAGCAAATGTCAGAGATTATTCGGCATGCTCCAGCGCATTTTTCGCTGCTCGCTGGTGACGACTCATTGACACTGCCGATTATCGCTTGCGGGGGCACAGGTGTTATCGCCGTGATATCGCACTATCTGCCCAAGACCTTCGGAGCTATGGTACGCGCGGCACTCAATGATGATTTCGAGACAGCCCGCAGACTTCACGAAGCATGCATGCAGTACTATGCTGCCAACTTCTGGGAGTCGAATCCTCTGCCCATCAAATACATCATGCATAAGTTAGGGTTCGCTGATCTGGTATACAGACTGCCGTTAGTGCCGCCGAGTTCTGCAACACAGACACGGCTTGACGGCATCATTGCATCCATCAACGACAACATCGCATGAGCAGCGCATTCCCGCGTGTTATGGGCGTAGTCAACGTCACGCCAGATTCATTCTCTGACGGTGGACAGCATGCAACAGCCCAGCAGGCGATTGCTCATGCGTTTGCATTGATTGCGCAAGGGGCAGACATACTTGATGTTGGCGGCGAAAGCACGCGTCCCGGCGCAGAAGCCGTCTCGGCCCATGTTGAATGCGATCGCGTATTGCCGGTGATTCGTGGCATCCGTGATGTGAACCCACTTATACCGATCTCCATCGACACGATGAAGTCCGAAGTGGCCGACGCAGCTGTTCGTGCCGGTGCAACGATTATCAATGATGTATCTGCCGGCGTTGCCGATGAGGCCATGTTCGACGTTGTTGCCGGACACGACGTGTCTTACATCCTCATGCACATGCAAGGAACGCCGCGCACGATGCAGGAAGGCCCATTGTACCATGACGTTGTGGCTGAGGTCGCACTCTATCTTCGTGAACGCGTCGCTGTTGCTCGATCAAGGGGCGTGCGCCACATCATCGTTGATCCTGGCATTGGCTTTGGAAAGACAGTCGACCATAACATTGCATTGTTACGACACGTGAGTCAATTCGTTGGTATTGCAGATGAGGTATTGCTTGGGATTTCGCGAAAGCGGTTCCTTGGAGCCATCACTGGCATCACGGAGGCAGCAGAGCGAGACATCGTGACCGCACTCGCGCATGCACTTCTCATCGCTGCGCCTGTTGACATCATACGCGTACACAACGTAGTACTCCATACGCAGCTACGATCACTCGCGAATGCACTACGCTAAACAGCTCGAAACTTCGCTACGTCGATACCGTTCTTCTTGATCCTGGTATGCAGAGTCTCGCGGCTAATGCCAAGAATAGCAGCGGCCTTGGAAACATTGCCAGCTGTCTTCTCAAGCACCTTCTCGATCTTCTCACGGTCGGATCCAGATGCCTCTGTATCGTCTGAAGCATTTGAGCTCGTGGGTGTGGACCGCAGTTGGGTTTCTGCTGAGGGGGCTTGCTGGGCGGTTCGAATGGGGATGGAGGTGTTTGTGCGACCTAGAATGCGGTGAAGATCTGCAACTTCAAGCTCGTCGTTCGACATCGTTTGAAATGCAACACGGAGCGTGCTGGCAAGTTCTCGCACGTTACCCGGCCACGTGTATTGCTGCAGGTAGTCGATAGCACCGGGGGAGACGGATTTGTTGTCGCCCATGTCCTTATTGTGCTTGCCAACGTAATACTCGACGATCTCTGGAATGTCCTCTTTGCGCTCACGCAAGGCCGGGATATAGATATCGCACTCCCGCAGACGATGATAGAGCTGTTCACGGAATCGACCATCTGCCATGGCCTCGATAAGATTTCTATCTGTTGCACTAACAAATCGAATGTCGACAGGCTCTACCTCGACCGAACCAAGGCGTCGAACGCCCCGCTGTTCCATCGGAAGCAGCAGGTTGGCCTGCAGTTCCTGGGGCATGTCGCCAATCTCGTCCATGAACAACGTGCCCTTATGCGCCTGATGGAACAGTCCACGCTTGTTTTCCATGGCACCTGAGAATGAACCGCGCATGTGACCGAACAATTCGCTTTGGAAGAGCTCGCGGGGGATGTTGGGAATGTCGACGGTTACGAAGGGGTGTTTGGCACGACGGCTTACTGCGTGCAGAGCTTGCGCAACGAGTTTCTTCCCCGTTCCGGTTTCTCCCAATACGAGCACATTCAGATCGGTTCTGCCGTAACGCAACACGAGATCAGCTACGTCCATCATTGCTTGACTAGATCCAATGATGCCGTGTGACTCCATGATACGACGTTTGTCTTCGTCCGACGTGCCGCTCTTGATTCTGTCCATGGCAGCAGTCAATACACCGACAAGGCGTTCATTCGTAAGCGTAGACTTATCGATGAAATTGATGGCACCAAGTTTTGTGGCCTGCACGGCCATTTCGATTGTTCCCTTGCCGGAGATCATGATCACGGGAACATTGGGGAACTCGCGTATGGAGCGCCCAAGTACATCGATTCCAGTCATCGACGACTCACTACCGAACTCGATGTCCAGGAGCATTAACGCGATTTCTTTTGCGCCTTTCTGCAGAAGTGATAGCGCCTGCTCGGGGCTATTGCGTACTTCAGCCTCCCATCCCTGCGCCTGAACGACGTCGGCAATGGTCGCGGAGAAATCTCGATTATCGTCTACGATCAGGATCTTCATGTTGGATCAGTATTTCTGTACGTATTCCATGAGCATATCAAACTCGGCACGCATATCACGACTTTGAAATGTGGAGAGATCAGGGTTCCACATCGCCCGTAAATATACATCCGTGGAGGGGTTGATGTACTCAATGTAGCGGGCACGCTTACCACGAACACTCAGAGCCTGAGTTTTGAGGAATGCGCTATTGACAGATGAGGCCATCTCGCAATAGTCCGAAGGCTCTACGTGCACGAGATACTGTTCTTGAATCGTGTCGGAAACGGGGCCCGTATATGAAAACACTTCGCCTTTCGTATTCAACGAATATCGTGTAACTGTTTGGAGCGAGTCATCCTCAGTTCCCCAACGTATCTGAATATCCCTCTGTGATTCACGAATGCAGGGGGCTATAGATGTTGGGCGTGTGCGCGTCGAAGACAGGCACCCTGAAAACAAAGCAGTCACACCAGCAACGATCAACCAGCCAGAAATGCGTCGAAACGCTGCACACATCGTTCAACTCCGATCAATTGTAGTGTTCGAAACAGATCAGCGCCAACCTCACGGTGTGTGAGGACGAGGCGCAAAGGTTTCATGAGGGCTCCCTGTTTCACTCCGGCAGCATCGGCAGCAGATTGTGCCAGCCCCTTGAAGGCGTCCTGCGATGCAAGCGTTTCAAGACTCAGTCCCGTTTTGAACGTTTCGATTGCTGTCTTTAGTGTAGGAACCTTGGCAAGAACCTCTTGAGCCTCAGGAGTGAGCGGTGCGAGCGTATCCCCAAATAGGTAGTCCGCAAACTCAGAGATATCGGCAAGAAAGGCCACTCGTTCACGAACCAGCTCGATTACATCGGCAACATACGACTCGGAAACATAGGGATACCCGCGCTCAAGAAGCTTGGGATGCAACTCTCGTGCAAGATCATGCACGTTGCGCTTTTTGAGATACTCGCCGTTCATCCAGTTGAGTTTCTGGTAGTCGAAGACAGCTCCAGCCTTGTTTACGCGATCGAGGCCAAACGAGTCAATCAGCTCCTGCATCGAAAAGAATTCATTGTCAGTTCCGGGATTCCAACCGCAGAGCGCAACAAAGTTCACCAGCGCCTCTGGGAAGAATCCCTTTGCTGCAAAGTCGCGCACCATCACATCGCCATGGCGCTTGCTCATCTTTGACCGATCTGGGTTTAAGAGCAACGGTACATGTGCAAACTTTGGTGGCTCCCATCCGAAGGCCTGATAGAGGATGATATGCTTTGGTGTTGATGGCAGCCATTCCTCGGCGCGGATAACGTGCGTGATCTCCATCAGATGGTCATCGACCACGTTGGCAAGATGGTAGGTCGGGAATCCATCACTCTTGAGCAGAATCTGATCGTCAATCTCACGTCCGTTTACAACAACCTCGCCACGAATCAAGTCGTTAAAGCGAATGTCTTGCTGCAACGGCACCTTGAGTCGTATAACATGCATAGCGCCTTCTTCGAGCAAACGAGCTGTCTCGAGTTCGCCAAGCGTGTACTGATTGCGCATCGACGACCGGTCATACTTCGGCGCAATACCGGCGTTTTGTTGACGCAGGCGCATTGCATCGAGCTCCTCGGATGTATCGAAGGCATAGTATGCTGTGCCGTTCCCGACAAGCTTCATGCCGTACTCTCGATACAGATCGAAGCGCTCACTCTGCGTATACGGACCATGATTGCCGCCTACGTGAGGACCTTCATCGAATGTTACGCCGGCCCATGCCAGCGAGCTGATCTGTTCCTCAATGGCACCTTCGACAAACCGGGTACGGTCGGTGTCCTCAATTCGAAGGATACACGTTCCACCATGGTGCTTTGCAAACAGATAGTTGTACAGCGCAGTACGAAGACTTCCAATGTGGAGGAAGCCTGTTGGAGAGGGGGCGAATCTGACACGAACACTCATAGATGTTGCTCCACTTCTGCATAGGTTTTTTCCGTCTCGAACAGCCTGATCTTGACCATGTCAAGACGGTGCTCACTCGGCAACATCGAGACAACATGCTTACAGAGCATGCTTGCGATGTTCTCGGCCGTTGTTGGGAAATCGACGATCACATGCTTCAAGTTGTGCTCTCGGAGAAACTCCAGCACAACGGTATCAGATGCATCACAAAGAAATGCGTGATCAAGTTCATCGACCTTGGACTGGATAAGCCCCTTCATGTCGAAATAGTCCATGACCATGCCTTGGTCATCAAGTTCGCCACGCAGCACAATGTGTGCCTCGTAGGAGTGACCATGGATGTTGCGGCATAGGCCCTTGTGCATGGGTAGACGGTGACCCATCTCCCAACGGAACTGCTTAGAGATCGTTGTTCGCATGTTACGCCTTCGTGTGCTCAGCTACGATGATGCTGTTGATCCCACCACGTGCCTTCCAGTCGGCTGTTACCTTCATCCAGATTGGATCGCAGGCTGCTACGAGATCGTCAAGGATCTGATTCGTCACGGCTTCGTAGAAGATGCCGCGCTGACGGAAGTCGAAGTAGTAGTACTTGAGTGCTTTAAGCTCAATGCACACTTCGTTGGGGATGTACTCTACCGTGATCGTGCCAAAGTCCGGCAGACCGGTTTTAGGGCATACCGACGTAAACTCTGGGTTTACGTGTGTAATGGTGAATCGGCGCCCAGGGCGTGGGTTTGGGAATGTTTCAAGGTTCATAGACGCAAAGATACGGGCTTAGAAAAGAACACGGCGCCCTCCTTTTCAGGATGGGCGCCGCTGTGCAGGAGTATGATCTGTGTGTTATTGACGGAGTGCGTGGTGAACACCCCACACACAGTGATCACTCCATTGGATAGATCATTGGTAGGGCCATCAATACCCGGTCTTGCGCAGCAACATCGGCAAGCATGATCGAATACGATACCTGCTGGCGCAGTCCAACGGGTACACGGTTGTAAACGCTCTCAAGCGCAGGTTCGGTTCCGCGGATTTTTCGAAACGCTGCGGTAGCAAGGGCCTCCGTAGTGGACTCTTCGTCGTTATCAAGGTTCAGCATGCTCAGAAGTGCCTGCAGTCCGTCTTCAGACTTTGGATACGACACGATGTCCACCTTCACGTCTTCGGTCAGGCCAATGCGTTTCTTCGCAACGGCGATGGCCGTTCTGATGCCGCCCGAGACATCGGCCAATCCCGCCTGTAGCGCTGCCTCTCCGGTCCACACGCGACCACGTGCCAGTAGGCGCGTTGCCTCGAAATCCTTCTTTCGAGATGCAGCAACCTTGCTAACAAAGCGCTTGTAAATGCCAGCACCAAGTGTTCGCAATTGCGCCTTGTCAGCATCGCCAAGGGGCATCAGTGGATTCATGAAGTTGGCCGATGCACCCATGGAGACTGTGTCGACGGTGACGCCAATCTTGGATGCTGTTCCAGCAAAGTTTGGAATAGCCATGATCACGCCAATAGAGCCCGTGATCGTTGCAGGATGGGTAACGATCGTGTCGCATGCCATCGCGATGTAGTAACCGCCGGATGCAGCTACGTCGCTCATTGATGCGATCACCGGCTTGTTCTTGCGTATCTCATTGATCACGGCCCAGATCTCATCGGATGCGTATGCAGAGCCCCCTGGAGAATCGATTCGCAAAACGATCGCCTCAATGTCATCGTCATCGGCCGCAGCTCGAAGCTGCTTGATAAGGGTCTTGGAATAGATTCCTGACGGATCGAGTGGATTCTTGTTCACGCCGTCACTGATCGCGCCGCTTGCATACACAATTGCGATGGTCTTCTCTGCATTGATGGTTGGATCATCGCTGGCATCAAGGTAGCGGTTGATGGAGATTGACTCAAGCTTTGGATGCTCGTCCTTTGTTGTCGGATCAAGACGCTTTTGGATGCGCTCCTTGACCTCTAATTCACGCGCGAATCCGTCGATAAGTCCATGCGCTAGCAGTGAATCTGGAACGTAGAGTCCGCGGCTGAGCAGCGCGGTGACCTTTGAGGCAGGGATATTGCGAGAAGTGGCAACGGCGTTTGTGAACATCGTCTGGCGCTGCTCGATAAGCGCCCGTACTTCTTCCTTGGCTGGTTGCGACCAATTCTCTCTCGACATTGTCTCTGCGGCAGACTTGTACTCCTCGAACTGCTCCACATGCCAGGACACACCAACTTTGTCAAAGAGACCCTTCATGAAGGGGGCTGATGCACCAAACGCGTTGAATTCGAGAAGCCCCTCCTGCGGCATGAAGATGCTGTCCGCAACAGTCGCAAGGTAGTACTGCGACTTGGTTCCATTGTCGATGAAGGCATAGATGAACTTCTTCGACTTTTTGAATGCAAGCAGCGCATCACGAACTTCTGTGAGCTTGGCCATGCCCATTCCTGCACCACCATTGCGGATATAGATACCCTTGATGTTTGGATCGGTGCCGGCACGTTCAATGGCATCAAGCGTCTCAAACAACGTTGGGCCCTTTGGTCCATCGCCCAACGAGAACGGTGCCGTAACAACGTATTCTGGTAGGCCCCCTGAGAGGTCGACAACCAAGACCGTGGCTGTAGTAAGAGGCTTGACTTCTGTATCGCCCGATTCGAGTCCGGCGAAAATGCCGACAATAAACGCAGCAAAGATTGCGAACATGATAGCGGGAATCAGGATGATTCCGCCAATGATCGAAACAGGTATCCACCAACGCGTGCGCTTTTTGTCCGGCTGGTATGACGGTGGATGTGGTATAGGTGCTTGAGTATCTTGCATGGTAGCTCTCGGGAGTAAAAAACGACGATAACGTTGTTCCAGTGGTTCCGACCAAAAATCCTGTTTAGGGTTTCAGGGCGCCAATCAACACTTGCAAAACTAGAGGTATTCGTGTCCACAGCGTCTATTCCAAGCATCGACATTCAACGCTATTCCTACGATTTGCCGGCAGAGCGCATCGCCTCATTCCCGCTGGATGAGCGAGATGCGAGCAAGTTATTGAGATTCTGGCGACATGAGGGGGGCATTACTCATCACCACTTCCGTGATCTGGCAGGGCTTCTGCCGGCTGATTCACTGATGGTGATGAACTCAACCAAGGTCATCGCTGCCCGCCTTGTGGCGTCGAAACCAACCGGTGGACGTGTCGAGGTGCTCCTTGCTGATCCTGTGGCACCGTCAACAGATCCTGCCGTTGTTCTGCGGTCAAGTGAGGGGTCTACATGGAATTGTATGATCGGCGGACGAAACGTCCAGAAGGGAATGGTGCTCGCGCATGATGCCGCAGGACTTACCCTAACAGTTTTGGAACGTGAGGGAACAGGTGCCGTTGTCCAGCTGCAATGGAACGGACAACAAAGCCTTGCCGAGGTCCTCGATCATATTGGAACCCTACCGCTGCCTCCGTATCTGAATCGGGAAGTTGAATCTGTAGATGCTGAACGCTATCAAACGGTGTATGCACGTGAACAAGGATCAGTTGCCGCACCCACGGCCGGCTTGCACTTTACTCATCGTGTGCTGGATGAACTGGCCGCTAATGGGATAGCGAGTGCACTGCTCACGCTACACGTCGGTTTAGGAACGTTTCAACCTGTGACGGCAACAGATGCACGAGACCACGCCATGCATGCCGAACGCTTTGGCATTTCTCGGGAGTCTGTTCACCACTTGTTCATGCACGCTAGCTCCGCTCAGCCGTGGGTTACTGTTGTTGGCACTACATCACTGCGCACCATGGAGTCGCTTCATGCACTTGGCGCACAGCTCGCACAGGGTGCTATCATCGATCCAGATGATCTTGTGGTTGATCAATGGGCTGCATTTGATGAGTCGTTGCGCAATGTCGATCGGTCTACTGCCTATGGAGCGGTCCTGCGATGGATGGATGACAATCAGCGTACAAGCCTGTGGGGACAGACACGTATCATGATTGCTCCGGGCTGTCACATCGCTGCTGCTGATGCACTGATAACGAATTTCCATCAGCCTGGAAACACGCTGATGCTGCTAGTTGCCGCCTTCATGGGCGAAGAACATTGGAGACGGGTCTACGAGGCTGCACTAAACAATGATTACCGGTTCCTGTCATACGGTGATTCATCTCTCTTGATCCGATAGACTGTTGTTGTAACGCTTGGACGTGCATCGAGTAACGTTACTTGCGCAGCACATGCACGAGGCGTGGTGTAACGCTTACAACACGTGCATTCTTCGATAGACGAACCTTCGGCGTGGTATATCCGGAGGTTGGAATCTGTTCTATCTCAGCTGTAAGATCGTCGCGTGAGAGTGTAGCGATGTTCTCAACACCACCACGGACGGTAACAGTGATGTGAGATGGCCGAACGGCTGCTCCAGCCTGTGCTGCGGCTCCGACAAGCTTGATCGGAACATCAACGATCTGCTGATCGGCCAGACGCTGAATGTCGAGCCGAACCTTGATGAGCTTCGGTGAGACGTCAACAGAACTTGCCAGCGAATCAAGCACTGGGACCTCAATCACTGCCGCCTCATGAGCATCATCCATGAAGACCTTGCGAGTAGACCATTGCTTGATGTTCTCGACAACTGATTTCATGCCACGGATCGTGACCATTTTGACGTCGGGGGTAGGGGGCGAAGCAAGGATGAATCCTGGTCGTACGCTGATTGCATACGGCACTGTCAATGGAACCTTTGCGATCTCGGGCGTGCCTGTGCGCACCGTTAGCTCACTGGGGATCGTCGAGAGCATTCGTGAGGGTACGACGTCGGACAGGGTGCGCAGGAGCTCGGCGTTGTTCATCGCATACTGATCTGGCCCCAACGACTGCATTCGCGGTACCAGTAGCGTACAGGCCTGCGGCTTGTTGTAATAGGTCATGTTCACCAGGTTGAGTCCACTGGTTCGCACGTGCACTGTGATAAACTTTGGTACGTTCGACAGGACGGTCTGTCCCGGTGGCGGTATCGCGATAACCGGTACAAGCACATCGCCTTCATACGTGCGTGTGAGCGAAACGTACAACCATAGGGTCATGGCAAGAAGCACGGACCCTGTGATGTTCAGGATTGTGAATCGCCGTGCAGCCACGAAAAATCTCTGTTATCTGATTCAAGGATACGCCGCAGATCTTCGCGGCGTTGAAACTTCTGGGTAATCGCAAAGACATGCCTCTTGCGCTCGTCCATGTCTGGTGTTGCTTCAATGGTCTGCGTTAAGGAGTCAATATCTTGGTGGGTTCTATGAATCTCGATCTTGATCAGCGCGTCACGAACGATGCGCAAAAGATCGATATCAGGGACTTCAACATCAAAGGTCTTCCAAACGCTACTCGGTGTTGCATGTGCAAAGACAACATCGGCAAGTTCACGTCGTTCATCTGTTGTTAGAGATGGATCATGGATCACATGCTCGGCAGCGTTCCCATGTTCTTCCTCGGCAATCAGGATGCTGCGAAAGATCTTACGTCCGCTCTCACTCCAGAAGTGCTTCTCTGTCACGTGAGCTTCATGCAGCAGTAGGGCAATCCCATGTTCTGTGCTCAATGCAATACGAATCAGTTCGCGTTCAGGCGGCAGCATGACGGCTGTCATCCTTGGCTGCATGACCTCTTGAGGAGGCTGCGGAACACCGGGGGCAGGAACCTGTGCCTGCGAAGTGCGTGGAGCATAGGTTACGGCATCCGTACGCGGTCCAGTACGCAGCCGCTGCAGCTCTGTACCCAAAAACTGCTCGTTCAGGCGGAATGCCTCACTGAGCTCGCGAAGTAGGAATGGGTGTCGTAGGGCGTCAGGAACCTGTGCGATCCACTCGAGCATAACGCGCACAGCACGAGCCTGCTGCGCTGCATCGTCGAGTTGACCAAGCATGCGGAATCGTTCTGTTTGAAACTGTAGCCATGACGGTGCATGCTGCATCATCTCCTTGAGAACACCAGCCCCTTGCTCGCGTACGAGCGAGTCGGGGTCTTGTCCTGTCGGTAATGCAATGCACTTGACGTCGTATCCGGCCGCAAGGCCCAGCTCGATTCCTCGTGAAATGGCCTTTTGTCCGGCCTCGTCGCTGTCAAAGACCAACAAGATCACATCCGCGTGTTTCTTGAGTACTCGCAGCTGCTCAGGTGTAAGAGCCGTGCCAGAGCTTGCAACCGCATTGGTGATGCCAGCTTGATGAAGGGTGATGACATCTGCCTGACCTTCGACGATGACTGCTGTCCGCTGCTGAGAGATGGTGCGTTTAGCGCGGTCGAGTCCGTAGAGCAGGCGACTCTTTTCGAAGACGATTGTCTGTGGGGAATTCACATACTTCGGCTGCCCCGGCTCGTCGTTGAGTGTGCGAGCGCTGAATCCCACGACGCGTCCTGCATCATCGCAGATCGTGAACATGGCCCGCCCACGAAAACGATCGTACGTTTTTCCATCTTCACGCGTGATCACAATTCCGGCATCAACGAGGTGTTCGATAGCAAAGCCCCGTGCCAGTAGGTGATTCATGGTTGAATCCCACGAAGCTGGGGCCGCACCTAACTTGAAATCCTGCTGTGTTTGTTGGCCAAAGCCACGCTTTGTGAAGAATGCCCGAGCAGGAGCACCATCGGAGGTTGCAAGGTGTTCTTGAAAGTACTCGGCGGCCTCACGTAGCGCACGAAGGGCATTGTCTCGCCGTGCATATTCACCGGTGGGGTCTTCCCGACGCTCCTCAGGTATCTCGATACCTGCACGTGTAGCGAGGAATTTTACAGCATCAACAAACCCCATGTGCAGATGTTCTTCTACGAACGTGATCACGTTCCCAGCCTTGCCGCAACCAAAGCACTTGAAAATGCCTCGCTCAGGATTGACGTTGAACGAGGGGGTTTTCTCTTTGTGAAATGGACACAATCCCAGGTAGTTGCGACTTGTATGACGCAACTTGACATACTCACCAATGACGTCAACGATATCCGACTTGATGCGGACTTCATCGATGATATGTGGGGGAATGCGCATGAGCAGTTACCAATGACCAATTACGAATTACGAATTACGAATTACCCGTTACCCGATTTGGGTTCGAAACGGTATCGGTGCATTCGGTAAGAAGTTGAGAAAGGGGCTTATCTGTGCGTGGACAAACCATGTCGGGAGCGACCTCACATGCTGGAACGAGTACGAATCGACGCTCATGCATGCGAGGGTGCGGTATGTGAACATCGTGCTCGTCATAGATGCAATCTCCAACGAGAATCACATCGATGTCGATCTCACGTTGATGCCAACGCTCACGATGCTGTCTGCCTAACTCCTTTTCGATCTGTTTGCATGCGTCGTGGATTTGCTGAGCTGTTGCAAACGACGTACCTACGACAGCAGCATTGATGAACACAGGCTGATCTGTGATGCCTACTGGAGCGGTCTCGTAGAATGCCGAGGCACAGACATCTGCGAGCAATCGCTGCGCTATAAGGTCAATAGCACGTGAGATTGTCTCGCGCGGGTTGCCCAAGTTCGCACCAAGGGAAAGCAAGACCTGGTGCATCAGTCTTAGCCCTCGCGGGTAATGGTGATCTCAGTCTCGACATAGTCGAATATCGCCTGGATTGGCACACTGAGTTTGCGCACGCGGATCGTAGCTTGGCGAACCTGTGAGAATCTGTCCATGACGCCCGACCCGATGTCGTAGGCCAGCGTTTCGATCAGTTCGCAGGGTTCACCAGTCATGACTTCGTTAGCGATGAAGAGGAGCTCCTCATAGTTTACCGAGTCGCTGATGTCGTCGCTTACAACCGCCTTGACAGTCTCGCACCAGACATCGATGTCTACTTGATAGCGTCCGCCCAGGTTTCGTTCCTCTTCACGAACTCCGTGGTATCCGTAGAATTCGGCATTTGTCACTGAAATTCGCGTAAGAGCTGTATTACGTTTCATGGGCGTTGTTATCGAGGTTATGAACAGAAAATGTATCCGAAACTAGCCCCGAAATAGGTAATTTTAGCAATGGCTATGAAGACAAATCTTGTGGAAGCGTTTCACACGCAAATTCAGGCGGAGTTCCAGAGTGCATACGTCTATCTGAGTATGGCATCATGGTTCACGGAACATAACCTGCCGGGGTTTGCGCAGTGGATGCGGGTGCAGTGGGAAGAAGAAACCCAGCATGCGATGAAACTTGTGGATTTTCTCCACAACCGTGGTGAAGCAGTTGTACTGCACGCAATTGCCTCTCCCACGGCAACGTATGGGTCGCCCCTTGATGTATTCGAGCGTGTCCGGGAACACGAGCAGAAGATCACCTCGAGCATCAACGCATTGTATGAGTTGTCACTGCAGGTCAAGGATCTGCCATCGCAGATTATGCTTCAGTGGTTTATCAACGAGCAGGTCGAGGAAGAAGCATTGGTCGTCGACATTATCGAGCGTCTTCGCATGGTGGGATCTGATGGCCCATCGATCTATCTGTTTGATCGTGAGATGGGCACAAGGACGCTTGCCAATGCATGATGTGTATCGCGAGCGTACAGAGTCACACCTCGCTTCGCTGAAGGGGGCTGAGATAGCCGTCGTCGGCGATGTCATGCTCGATAGATACTTCTGGGGTAATGTTCATCGCGTCTCGCCTGAAGCGCCAGTGCCGGTTGTCGACGTCGACCACGAGTCTGCTCATCTTGGCGGGGCAGCCAATGTTGCTACGAACCTGCTTGGTCTTGGTGCCACACCGCTGCTATGCGGCGTCGTGGGTTCAGATGCGGCAGGTGAGCATGTCCGCACGCTTTGCGAGCAGGCAGGCCTTTCAACAGACGCAATTGCAGTTTCTGATAAGCGTCCAACAACGACAAAGACTCGCATCATCGGCAACAATCAGCAGATCGCGCGACTCGATCACGAAACGCGCGAGCATGTAGATCAGGATGTTGCAAACGAGATTATCGCGCGTCTCTCTCAGCGTACAAATCTCAAGGGTATCATCCTTGAGGATTATGATAAGGGGCTGCTTTCCCCAACATTGATCGCCTCAGTGATCGAGCTCGGACGCAAACGTCAGATTCCGGTTTTCGTTGATCCCAAGCATAGGCATTTTTTTGATTTTGTTGGCTGCACAGTGTTCAAGCCAAACAAGAAAGAGGCATCTGATGCTCTCGGTATGCCGCTCACAACAATGGATGAAGTGGAAAAGGCGGCCAAGGCCCTACGAAATACCCTGCGCTGTGAGAATGTGCTCATTACAATGGGTGCTGCTGGCATGGTGCTCTTCGAGCAAGACGGAACGTTGAGTACGGTGCCAACACGAGCCATGAAAGTATCTGACGTTTCAGGAGCCGGCGATACCGTGATAGCAACCCTCGGTGCAATGATGAGCGTGGGAGTTCCTGCACGTGAGGCAGCAGCCCTTGCTAACATCGCTGCTGGGCGTGTTGTGGCTGAACCGGGGATCGTGGCAATAACAGCGGCAGATCTTGTATCTGCTGTCACCGCATAAGGTGTTTGAACGTGATTCTGACATCTTTATCTGAGCTTGGATCCTTGCAAAGCAAGCTCCGCCTGAACGCACACAAGGTGGTGTTTACAAACGGCGTGTTCGACATCCTACATGCTGGACACGTTATGTATCTCGAGGCAGCACGTGCCATGGGCGACGTCCTGGTTGTTGGGATGAATACGGACGAATCTGTCCGACGGATCAAGGGGCCAGCACGCCCAGTAAACGCTGAGCAAGATCGTGCATTCGTGCTCGCAGCGCTGCGCTGCGTTGATCACGTTGTGCTCTTTGATGAAGACACGCCACTGAACCTGATCACTTTGATCATGCCGGATGTGCTGGTGAAAGGGGGCGACTATACCCGCGAAACGATCATTGGTGCAGACGAAGTTGAGGCCAATGGCGGCATAGTGGCAACGATTCCTCTTCTTGATGGTCGTTCAACGACCAACATCATCGCCAAGGCACGTTCGTAACAAATGTTATTGTTGGCCTAGTCCCGGGCAAACGGCTTGAACCATACTTCGCCGATGCTCACGGTAACAGCGAAACGACCGATGTATTCGTAGAGTCCGGTAGACGGACCTCGAAAGCCGGCCTGCAGAGCAGCATCTACCGTTGCACTTTGCCCAAGCGGGAAGTCAAACCCCACAGATGCAAATGCTTCATGAATGGTTTGTCCGCGATACGTGAAGTACTGTTGCACATATCCTAACCCACCACGATAGCCCCATTTGTCAAAGAATGTTGGAGCGTAGCCAGCGGCTTGTTGGGAAATACCGATAGTTGCACGAAACATCGATCCAACGGTGGCTTCGTTGCGCTGGTTGATCGTCATGTTCGAGAAGCTCCCCTGTTCGATATCAAGTCCAACCTGTGTGCGGCCGGACTTGTAGGAAAGACCTACACCAACAACTGTTGGGAGGGAGCTTGTACCTGAAGATGACTCTTTGAAGAAGGTGTACTCATCTCGTCCACGGAGATTCAGTGTATCGAATAACTCTCGTGTGTAGGCAGTCTGTGTGACGGTCTTGTCGAACGACAGTTGCGATGCAAAGGAGTAGTATGCTCCAACATTCAACGCGGGCATCACTTCTGTGTATGCGCCGAGCCGGTAGGTTGCGCCGGTCATCAGGTATTTTGTTTGTAGCGAAAACGATGAGAGGTTCGTGATGCTAGAAACCACGTTGTCATCGCTGTAGATCATCTGTCCAAACAATGGCTGCGCGCTTGCACCAAGATAGATACCCTTAACGCGGTATGAAGCTCCAAGATAGATCGACGAGATACCACCGGAACCAAACTGCGAACTCGATCCCTTCTCATTGCCCTGGGGGCCCGTTGTTATGAACTCTCGAGTAGTGCTATAGGCAATGTTGCTGTAGGGAAGGACTCCGAATGAAACACCAAGCCCCATCGATGTATCAACAGCAAAGAGTGCGAGCAATCCGTCGACCTCGCCACTGGTTTGTGCGGCGCCACCCTGAGCCCCTTGAACAAGATGCTGTTCAAATCGATAACCCGTCTGGATGCGTGTAAAGGGAGACATGCCCAGAAGGGCCGGGTTCACGACATTGATCCCTTGCAGGCTGGGCATGGCGATGGCCGTGCCTGCCATGCCTTCGTATCGCGCGCCGACCGAGCGCACGATATCGCCAAGTCCGAACGACGAATAGTTCGAGCCTCCCTGTGCGAAGAGCGAGGTGCTCGAAAGAAGACAAAGCGTGACGAGTGCAGCAGTACGTATCACGGTGTAGCTTTCCGATTGGAGTAGTACACTCGCAGGAACGGACGCTGTCCGGGTGCGTTTGTTGATTTCATCAGATAGATGCGGTCAAGTCGCGTGTTTGTTTGCGACCCAATGAAGATCGGGTGGCGATGGCCGGGTCGGTGAACATACTGTTCGAGAAATCCGCCCATCGAGATCACACCAACAGAAACCGTTTGCGATTCAATACGACGGAAGCGTTGTCCAAAGTTCGACACCAGAATCCGTGATCGATCCGATGCAATCCGCGCTGCAAAGACCACCGTGTCTGCATTCTCAAGGGGGCTATAGACCACAACGCCTTGGTCCACAATGTTTGTGCCGAAGATGGAGCGGCCCTTGTCGATAGGTAAGCTGAGTTCACCGTCGAAGATGATGGCCGAGGTATCGATTGCATCAAGATTGAGGATCACTCGTGCCGTGTGCTTTCTACCGCCCTGGATAATCGCCTCTTCTGCTGCTGCCGCTGGAGTTTGCACCATGTTGAACGTAGCAAGTGCGAATCGTCGTATCCACGGAAGAGATTCGCTGCCCAGCTTTCGGAAGTTTACTTGAAGTGTGATCGTTCCATCGAATCGCGTGATCGAATTCATACCAGTAGGATGAAGAGCCAGACCGTAGATCTTGCTCCGACCTGCAGAATCAATCCCAAGCTGTAAGAGCTTTCGTATGTATCCCTTGTCCATTGCGATGCGCGCAAGCGGAATGCCCGACTCGTTGATCGTATAGATATCGGGACGAAACGCCGAGTTCGGGTTGCTCAATGACTCATCCAAAAGAGGCATGAGCGAAGTATTGACGTACTGTCCGACGGGGACGGTATACGGCGAATACAATGATGAGTTGCCATTGGCATCGTAGACACTGTCCCATGTTGCAAATGCATTGAAATTTTGCTGCAGGTCGTAGACAGCAAATGAAATGCCGTTATCGGAAGTATCTCCATACCGATATGGCACGGCATCGCCGTTAATGCGGAGTTGGGCCAGTGAAATGAAGAGCGAATCCTGGAGGATGGCGTCTCGCAACGACTTGCGGACCTTTACTGATTTGTCGATGGCCGTATCCTTGCCATTGATCGTTGTGTCGATCTTCACGGTATACACATCCCAATCGACGGAGTCTGTTGCAAGCAGCGCAAACTCGTCTGTTGCGTAGCTCAAGAGGACGCGGGCTTCTGACGTAGGGGTCGAACCAAGAAGCACCGGACCAGCGATACTGCTGCGCAGTGGCAGCAGCACACGTTCCGTAAGCGTGGAATCACCAGAGAACATCGGCAGAGAGTCCGATGTGACCTTCACCAGAGAAGCAGCAAACGTAGAGTCTGTTGGATCGATAACTTCTGATCCTATGATCGACGGAGCATCGTTGCAGGAGCTGATGACAGACATGCAAAGGATGCCTATGCACAGGCTACGCCAGTGCAGACGCAAGCGATGGGACACTGTTACTTCGTTTCCTTCACAAGGTTGCGATAAAACTCATCGTAGGCCTTAGCCGAAGCCACCCAGCCAACTGGAGCGGACATTGCATTGGCAACGATCGTATCCCATGATTCTTGTGATTGATGACGAGCTATCGCGCGACTCATCGTTTTGACGATATCAGTTGCGTCAGCCTTCTTCATCAGATAGGCGTTCCCTTTTTCTGATGCATCGGCATCCACAAGACCTTCTGCAATGCCCCCTGTCAACCGCACAACAGGAATCGTGCCATAGGCCATTGCAATACGCTGAAACTGTCCGCTAGATTCGCTTCGCGATGGCTTTACAAGCACCGATGATCCGGAGATAACATGGTGGAGGTATTCTTCATCCATGATTCGGAAGTGCACGTCCTTGGGGAATTTCTTTGCAAGTGCCTCGGCCTGCTTCTTGAGCGGGGTGACCAAGTCTGCTGCAATGATGACTTGGGCGCCCAGTTTAACCAGATCCGGAACAGCCTCGAGAAACGCATCAGCGCCGCGGTCTTCGCGCAGGGGGCCGGCATAGCTTGCAACAAACTTCTTGCCATCAACTGGAAGGCTGCTCAACTTTTGAAGTGCTTCGCGAGCCGACTCTTTATTTGCCGGATCTTTCGCGTCATACTTGGCCTTCACAAATGCATCCGTCTTCGGGTTCCAATGAAGCAGATCGATACCATGGTTGATACCGACAAGGGGCTTCTTATTCAGCAGTGGGAGCCAATTGTCTTTGAACTCTTTGTTTGCCATCAACTCGGCTGCGTAGCCAGGCGAGGTGGTTGTAACCCTATCGGCATAGGCCATCCCGATGCGCAGAAAATTCATCTTGTTCTTGTACTTGCCGATGGCAAGCACTTCATCAGGTAGTCCAGTTTTCTTGAGAGACTTAGCAGGGAATGTGCCTTGCTGATCGAAGTCTGTGATAGTCATCACGATCTTCGTCTTCTTGAACTCATTTGGATATCGTGTGCGGATATATGCCGGTATAAGTGCGGCCTGCCATCCGATACAATGTATGATCTCCGGGAACCAGCCCAACAGAATACATGTCTCAAGGACTGTGCGGCTGTAGAAGATGAAGCGCTCGTCGTTATTCGGAAACTCAGTGCCCGTTGTGATATCGTGCTCGATTCCCTTGTTAACGTCGAGATAGTCCGTATTCGTTGTGATATACGACTGAACCTTGACGCGAGGGTTATTGATCGAACTTGACTTGACCGTGGCAAGATGCGGCTCATCTCCAACGGGAATCGGAATGTCGCGCAAGCGATTGATTTCGTGGATGCGATTTTTGCGCTCTGAAATGTAGCCATACTTCGGCATCATTGCTCGTATGTCGTGTCCAACTTCCCGGACACCCAACGAATGCGCGTAGCACAAGTCGGCATGTTCAGACGTCTTGACAAACGGATAGATCTCGCTCGTGATGAACAAGATGCTGTGTGGTTTTGCCATAGTATTCAAATGTTCTCGATACTCAATACAATTCCGCAGTTACCAAAAATACGGCTTTTACGGGCATTGTCGGCGTTTTCCACACGAACCAGCGAAACTTTTTCGCCCCGCTTCAAACTTTTTCTCACAAACCATTTGCGAATTCAAATTTTCCCCGTATGTTTGTGGCCCCTCCGCGCAGCACTGCTGCAACGATGGGCGCCGAAAGAGCAGCGAATGCAAAGTAGGTGATGTTCTTTGACAACAGGAAGCAAGAAGAAACATGCAAACGAGAGGGTAGGTTTAACGATCTACTCCGTCAATCAAAGTAAAACGACGCAATCGGTAATGAAACAGCATCAAAAACTTCTACAACGAAGAGTTT
>CANGZU010000006.1 GCA_947458785.1 Ignavibacteria bacterium | reverse complement strand
GTCCTTCTACATCTTCACTCTTGTTATGTGGACGCCACCATGCGCTCTGGAAGAGGATTGGTTCAACAGAGAACGCGCTTCCGAGGTAGGAGTTGAGCTCGTCACGGAAATGCACAGGATCAATGATATGCTCGGTCACGATATGCTTGCTGAGGCCCGGCATGTAGCGCTTTTCAAGCTCGTTCACAATGCGATCACGATATGTCTTCTGCATCGTGGACCAATCGGTGCCTGAGGCCAAATGCGGAACAGGAGACAGTACATACCACGAGTCGCAGCCTGCTGGAGCCAGTGACGAATCTGTTGCGGTAGGTCGATGCAGATAGAGCGAGAAATCGTCGGCAAGATGTTTCTTGGTGAAGATGTCCTCGACAAGCTCTTTGTAACGAGGCCCCATCAGGATTTCATGATGCGCAATGTCTTCATACTTCTTGTCAGTTCCGAAGTACATCACGAACAACGACATCGAGTACCGTGTCTTGGCGATCTTCTTGTTGGTGTTCTTCTTGCGATACTTCGCGGGCACAAGAGAGAGATAGGCCTGCGCTACGTCGGCGTTGCAAACAACGCGGTCTGCATGGAGCACTTCGCCACTTTTCAAACGTACACCGTTAACAACTGGGGCGCCGGTTGCATCATCGATAAGCATAGTGTCGACTTCGCTATTGTAGCGAATCGTGCCGCCAATGTCGGTGAACAACTTCACGAGCGCCTTGACAAGCGCGCCCGTTCCGCCCATCGCGAACCATACGCCCCATTCCTGTTCAAGCTTGTGAATCAGTGCATAGATGCTTGTGGTCTGAAAAGGATTTCCGCCAACAAGAAGCGGGTGAAACGAGAAGACCTGACGTAGTCGTGGATCTTTGATGTGTGAATTCACAAATGCAGCAACACTGCGATCAGAGCGCAGACGAATCAAGTCTGGCAGAACCTTTAGCATGTCGGTGAGTTTTGTGAACGGCTGATCGATCAGGTTAAAGCCGGCCTTGAAGATAGCAGCCGTCTTTTCGTAGAAACGTTCATAGCCCTTCACATCTGCTGGGTTGAATGACCTGATCTGCTCAATGACCTCTTCGCGTTTGCCATTGTAGCGAAAGACCGTGCCGTCTTGGAAGCGGACGTTGTAGAACGGGTCGATCGGCACGATCTTAACGTAGTCATCCGTGCGCTTGCCGCACAGTTCGAACAGCTCGTGTATCAGCCATGGTGCCGTAATGATCGTCGGACCACCATCGAAGACAAATCCATCCTGCTCATAGACATAGGCGCGTCCGCCGGGCTTATCGCGCTTCTCCACGACCTCTACGTCGTAACCCTTTGCGCGTAAACGAATGGCAGCAGTCAAGCCGCCAAAGCCACTTCCAATAACAACGATTTTCACAATGTGCCTTCCAGGTTGTGCAGTTACCTAGTCGGCAAACATACGGCCATGTGTTGCAGTTCCATTGTCTCATGGAGTTGTGCGATCTTTGAACGATGTCTGCGCAACGAATGTACGCTCTTGATCTTGCACGATTTGTAGCTATGCTGCTGATGGTGCAGGGGCATGTGCTTGATGCAGTGCTTCCAGATGGCGTTACACATGCAGATACGTGGTTTTGGCATGTGTGGAATTGGATAAGGGGGCTAACAGCACCCGTCTTCTTGCTCGTCTCCGGAGCATCACATGTGTTTGCTGCTAAGCGTGGCCCAGACGGTTACATCCGGCAAGAGGTCATTCAGCGTCGCATCCGTATGGGTGTAATGCTTATCGCCATCGGATACCTCCTTGTCTTGCCAGGTCGACGCCTCATCGACTTGCCGTACGTAACAACCGAAGGGTGGACGCAGGTGTTGGGCATAAACATCCTGCAGCTTATCGGTGCGACGCTGATTGCATTTGTGATGATCATGGAGAAATCGTCGTCTGTTCTCTCGATGAGAAGACGGGCGCTAACAACCATCCTTGCGATCCTGTTGCTCTCGCCGATCATGCATTTGACAATCGTGCATGGACATTTACCGATGTGGTTGCGTCCGTATATGACAATGAAGTACGGATCGCTCTTTCCATTGTTCCCAATATCTGCATATCTGTTTGTGGGCGTTGTCCTCGGAACATATCTGGCAGAACTCCATGAAGAGCAGCGCGGCAAATGGCTTATGCGTATCGGATTTCGCTTCGCATTGCCCTCGGCAATTCTTCTCTATACAGTGCAGCAAATCCTCATGGCACGCGGCGTGCATTGGCACTATCTGTCGTCATCAAACAGCGAATTCCTCGTTATAGCCCGCTCTGCAGTAGCCCTTGCCTTCATAGCCGTATGTGTGGTACTCCTAAGGTACACATGGGCTTGGAGGAACGTGTATGTCTTGTTCGGTAAGAAGGGGCTCTACATCTACGTTCTACACATCGTGCTACTCTTTGGAACACCTTGGTGGGATGGTGTTGCACGGGGACATCTCAAATCAATGTCGATTGGGTGGGCCCTTGGTGCGCTTGCTGTTGTGCTAGTGAGCACGCTCTTGCTTACCTATGGTGTTCATCGATATGAACAGGCAGATATCACGGTACGCACCCGCACGGTGATACGCCGCACGCTGATAGGTGCACTGATGCTTCAGCTGGCCCTCGGCTTATGATCAGAAGCCCCGCTTCAACTTCGAGCCAAGCTTCGGAGTCAGGAGTGCGCGTGCATCATCATTGAGAAGACCAAGACCAATCAGACTCTGACGGAACGTAAACGCCTTGCTTAATGGGAAGCTGCGCCCATCCAACACCCAGGCAAGAAAGATGCCGTCGCTGATGCCTGTCTCGAGAGTTGCGAAAGCCTCTTCGTCGACATCGCGGAACCACTCGGAGTGCGTCAACTCCTTGGTAAGCTTCATACCAAGTGATCGTAGAAAATTGCGCGTTTGGTTGATGCGTTCGAGGAATGCAGGATTGTCTGTGCGCAATGCATGTGCCCAAAACTCCAGTAGCAAGGGGGCTTGTCCTGCGCGAGACTCGTAGAATTCAACAGCGCTGTCGCGAATTGCATCGATCTTGGAAAGTGCGTCTTCAGCGGCTTCGATTCGCGTTTGAACAATCTCCTCGAACTCGCTCATCCACGCGTCATAGACAGCAAGGAAGAGCTGCTCTTTGGTCCGAAAATATTCGTAGATGGTGCCCTTGCCTATGCAGGCTGCTGTTGCAATGTCTTGGATCTTTGATGCATGATAGCCTGTCTGCGAAAAGACGTCTGCGGCATGCTTCACAATCTCAGCTTGCTTCGCTGTTTTGTCTACGTATGCAGGCATAGACCAACAACCATTCTATCGTGGTGGTAAGAGCTTCTCAACATTGCTCGCAAAGGCATTGGCCAGATCAGCGGAACCCTTGCCCCATACGTGAAGGCGTACGACCCCCTGAGCATCGATAAAGAGAACATTGGGCACGCCCGACTCGAACGAGTAGTGTTCAAAGACATCGCCGTCCCAGTCCAGCAGGATAGGCGTGGCGTACGCATCACGAAAACGCGACCGCAGATAGCCTTTCAGGAACCCTGGTGCAAGAGATACGTCGGCAAGCGCAACAAATTTGACACGGTCTTTGAGCCTTGCCGTCAATGGCGTGGTCCATGTTGGTGTATAGTCGCTGCCCTTCCAATCACTCAGGACAAGTATGGTGGCCTTGCCTTTCCAGTGTTGTTTCCACGACCATTCGCGTTCGAATTGGTCTGCGAGGTCGAACTCAATCGCGCGCTTGCCAACCGCTGTGTTTTCGGCGGCAACGTGCAGAAACGTCATGACGAGCATGACCAACAGAATGCAGATGCTGTTTTTCATGCAGGCAAGAACACTTACATCTTAATCTTAGTTGCATCCTTGAGGAATGCATCGAGTCCTGCGTCGGTCAGCGGATGCTTCATCGACTGCATGATCACTTTGTATGGGACAGTAGCGATATGTGCACCAGCTTTGGCGCATTCGAGCATGTGGATTGGTGTGCGGATCGATGCTGCGATGATCATCGACTCAAGTCCTTGGGCATCCCAGATCTCACAGGTGTCCTGCAGGGCAATCAGGCTGTCTGTTCCTATATCATCCAGGCGCCCCATGAACAAGCTCACATAGGTTGCACCGGCGTTGGATGCAATGAGCGCTTGGTTTGCTGTAAAGAGCAGTGTGACGTTCGTCGGAATGTTCTGGTCGGAGAGTCTGCGAACGGCTGTTAGGCCGGCTGGAATAAATGGAATCTTGATCGTTGCTTCTGGAAACCACGACAGGATCTCGTCGGCCTCGCGCAGCATGCCATCGGTATCAGTGCTGATAACTTCAACGCTTGTATGGCCACCGACAGTGTTGTGAATGTTCTTGATCAGCTCGCGGATATCCGTTGACGGATCTTCCTTTGCAAGAAGCGAAGGATTCGTTGTAACGCCACTGATAAAGCCCATCGAGGCTGCGTGTTGAATTTCTTTGATGTTTGCGCTGTCTACGTAGATCTGCATCGAGATGTCTCCAGAGAGGTTAAGAGATACAAAGATACTCGACTTCGCTTAGTCTTTGCCGTAGAGCTTGATCGCAGGGAGCTCGCGCAGGAGTTGGTGATAGAACATCGTGTGGAGTGCTGCCGTGAGTCCTTCCTCTACTTCAGATGACCATCGATAGAGAATCCTGCCCTCGCGGGGCATGTGGTCGGCACTTAGGGGAACCAATTCGCTTACGTGAGCATGTAGGAGCTGCTGATTGGCGCACTCGCTCACAAAGGCTTCTACGTCTGTGGCCTCGGTGTCAACACGCACCACCCATAGGGCCATGGGTAGGGGTGATTCAACGGTATCGAACCATTCTTCTCCGAGGTCCATGGCAGGGGGCTCGCCGGCCGCAACAGGTCCGATAATGCAGTCTGCATGGTCGGCCGAGGACACAAGCTCTAGTGCAACATCAAACTTCTCAGCCATGATCAGACGTCCGATGATCGTTGAGAACGCCGTAGGCTCTGGCGAGTATGCACGAGAGAGCCCCTTGCTATGTGGCGGAAACGAGATGCCGTAGCTGTTGGTATAGTCTTCGAGGGCAACGCAGGTCGATGCAATGATGCGGTAGTCCACAGCCGCAACACCCTTACCGTAACCATAGGGAGAGGTCAGTGCGATGTCGACCATGTTGGATTTGAGCAGGTCTCCACACTCATCAAGCGTGGCGCGGCGGATCTGCCAGCCCCTTCCCTGAGCAGCTTGTTCAATGTTTTCAAGAAGCGGAGCGGACAGGCCGAGTGTTGGTACAGCGACGGTGATCATACGAGTTGCCTATAACGGTCTACAATTGATGATAGAAGAATTCCGGCTGCAACGGCAACATTTAGCGAATGCTTGGTACCATGCATCGGTATCTCGAGTGAGCCCTCGCAGCGGTCGAGGACGTCGTTGGGGACGCCTGTGAGCTCATTGCCCAAAACAAGGGCAAGAGGAAAGTTATCGCCTGTTAGGTCCGCTGCCCGGGAAGAGTTCGTTGTGATCTCCGCTGCCCAGAGATGATACCCCTCTTGCGTCAGGTGGTCGAGAGCCTGATTGATGTCAGGGAACCAGACGTAGGGCACAACGCTGTCGGCCCCGAGGGCTGTTTTGGCAATTTCCGGACGCGGGGGCGATGGGGTAAACCCACAAAGAACGACCAGCGCCACGGCAAATGCATCCGAGGTTCGGAACAGAGAACCTACGTTGTACAGACTGCGGATGTCGTGCACCACCAAGGCAATCGGATGCCGTGGGATCTGGGCCGCTTGTTCCGGAGATGCCCGGATGGCAACAAGTTCGTCGTGGGTGAGTTTACGCACGGTGCGAATATCGTACTTTGGCAGACGATGAACAGGCGCCAACTACTTATTTCTCTGACGAGTGCTCTAGCACTGCGTCCACTTGGCTCGATGGCCACCGTGCTCGACCAGCCATATTCCTTTCTCGTCGTAGGGGATTGGGGTACAGGCGGCTCGCTGCAAAAGCGGGTTGCCAAGGGTATGATGTCAGTAGCGAAGGCAACCGGAGCACATTTTGTGTTGAGTACCGGCGACAACATCTACCCGAATGGTGTCAAATCAGTTGATGACCCTCAATGGAAGACCAAGTACGAGCAGATCTATCAAGGGCTTGACCTTCCTTGGTGGTCGATTCTGGGTAATCACGACCATCGTGGAGACGCCGATGCTCAGATCGCCTACGGTAGGGTCAATCCTCGTTGGCATATGCCCGGCAGAACATGGGTGCAGGAGTTTGACGCTGATGCTGTAACCAAATTGACTGTCGTGGCTCTTGATACAACACCGATTATGCAGACGAAGGACGGGTGGCGACAGCAGATTGCCTGGCTTGATCAAGCGTTGGCGCAGGCCAAACCTGGTCTGCGAATTGTTGCCGGACATCATCCGATCCGCAGTTACGGACATTACAAGGATCAGGAACATCTGTTGAAGCATGTTAAACCCATCCTCGACAAGCATCAAGTGGCGCTTTACTGCTGCGGACATGACCATGATATGCAGGTCATTCGCAATCCGCAGGATAGGTTTACGTGTCTTGTTTCTGGCGGCGGCGGCGGAAGTCGTGAAACTTCGCGTGGCCAGCATAGTGTTCTAGCACATTCGGGTGGAGGATTCGCACGCATAATGGTGGCGAACCGTGGTCTTACGATGATAGTCTATGATGCTGATGGCTTTGAGAAGGGTAGTGTAACATTATGAAGAAACAGCTGGTCCTCATTCTGCACATGATCATGCTGGTAGGCGCTGGCTCTGTAGCGTCAGCGCAGGTTTACCCCGACAGTAAGGGGCGAGATTTCTGGCTGAGCTTTATGCCCAACTGGCATAACGAAGAGAACTCGATATCGTCCGATCCAGTGCTTCAACGAGAACATCAACTGTATGTGTATATAGGGGCTGAACGTCCAACGCGTGGCCGGGTTACATGGCGCAGGAATGATGGATCGACAATCGTTGATACCTTCAGCATCACCGATGTTCGAAACATTGTGACGTTGTCGAAGTTCTATCAAAACATCGAACTTCGTGGTATTAATGCCAGCGGAAGCGGAAATTTAAACTACGTCTCGTCTCAGAATGAGACAGTCGCGTTGCAAAGCGTGCACGTTGAGGCAGAAGACGAAGTTACCGTTTACGCCCTCAATCAGGCTGTCCTGACAAGTGAAGCATTCATGGTGTTGCCAACGGATGCCCTGGCAGATGACTACATGGTCGTTGCCTACAACTCTGATGCACGCTTAAGTGGTGGTATTCCTACGGGGACATCGACACCGTCACAGTTTGTTGTTGTGGCAACAGAAGACAGCACGATCGTAACGATCACGCCCTCTGTTCCAACTGTGAAGATTCAAGCTCCGAAGCCCACAACGATCATCCTCGATCGTGGTGAAAGCTACCTAGTGCAGGCCGATCCTCGCAAAGGGGCGAATAATGATCTATCGGGGTCGTTCGTGCGCTCGAATAAGCCTGTTGCCGTCTTCGGTGGACAGCAGCGGGCAATCGTTCCGATCCAGGAAGTGCAAAACCTAGGGTCGCGCGACTGCCTCATCGAACAGATGACGCCGATACGCACATGGGGTAAGAGCGCCTACGTGACGCCATTTGCACGCTCAAGTAATGAAGTAAACATTGGTAATGACATCTACAGGGTTATCGCTGGGTTTGATTCAACAGAAGTGTTCATCGATGGGCAATTCCAGCAGATGCTGATGGCTGGGCAGCAGATGGAGCGTCCGCTCTTACAAGCCGCGGTAATCACAACCTCGAATCCATCGATCACCGTGCAATACAAGAAGACTGCTGGAATCGGAGGTGGTACCGATATCACGCGTCGTGGGGATCCTGCGATGATGCTCGTGCCCCCTGCTGAGCAATTCATGAGCGCATACCGTTTCATCAGCATTCAGGCATACATCTACGATTTCGTAGGGGGCCGCATACGACCCATTGATTCTGTATATCTCGAGCAGTGGCTGAATGTTGTCATTCCGACAACTAGCCTTGGATCGCTTATCATCGATGGTGTGCCTGTAGACCAGGCACGCTTCCTTCCAATTGGCACCTCGTCGTATTCATGGGCGCGCCTGCCGATGCGCGATGGTGTGCATGAGATCAAGGCCGATACGAACTTTGGTATCTATGTCTACGGCTACGGTGACGCAAACTCGTATGGCTATATAGGGGGCATGTCGTTCCGTCCGCTTGATGTATACCCTCCGAAGCTTGTGGGTAACGTTCGCTGCTATGAGTTCGACGGGATGATGACAGACTCCGTGATTGGGGACTCGAGGTTGCAGACCTACAACGTGATCTCAACGCCGGAGATGAACACCACCTATACCGTTGGCTCATTTAGTCCGCCACAGGCAACACTGCCGATCAAGATTTCCTTGAAGAACAGATTCCTCGATGGCAGCGCCATCGTAGAGATTAAGGATTTCGTTGAGCAGAAGTCTCAATTCACAGTCGATATTCCTGGATTCACTGTGGCTCCTGTGTCGCATCGTGACGATACCTCGAAGACACAGACGCGCAACTACGTCGTACCTATTGGCAGGACGAAGTGCGATTCCATCGAGCTGGAGAACTACGGCAAGTACCCACAAACGATCACGAAGATCAGGCTGCCGGGCACGATGAGTCTTAGTGGCCCAGCGCTGCCTCTTACACTTCAGCCGGGCGAACGGGTAAAGATCCAATACTGTCACGAAGGGGTCGAACAAAAGATCTTCGAAGGACCGGTTCTCGTTAGCGACTCCTGTTCTGATCGTAATGTGTTGAATCTGATTGTTGAAGAACGCTCAGACCGTGACGGACCGAAGATCCTCGATGATCGGGACTCGTGTAATCCGAAGTTTACCGTGCTGGTCTCCGATGAGGTTGGCTCGGATCTTGGACTCGAACGTGCACGCATTCTTGATTCGCTGCTTGTGAATTGCAGCGTAACACTGACAGATTCTACTATCATCGAACGCCGCTATAGCGTAGAGATTTTTGATGTCTATCGTGACGCAATCTTTGGCTTCGAGGCTGTTGATTCTGCAGGAAACGTCACACGCAGGATCGATACCATTCCTGGTTTTGCGATGTCGATAAACGGAAGCTTTGACCCTCGCCAGACGTACGATATGGGCATCCGCACGATCGGCGAGGTATGGTGTGACACGCTCGAACTTGAGAATGTCGGCATTCGTGGTCTGGCGTTCCCGTATATCTTCCTGCGGCAGAACACGATCTTTTCGTTGCCGCAATCGCAGTTTGTCCTGCGCATGGATCCTGTTGATGGTTCGGCAAGCCTGGTGGTATGCTATTCGCCAACAACCGCCGATTCAGTTCGGTACGTTCGTGATACGCTCGAATTCCGGCAGTCGTGCTTGGTCCGGACAGTAATCCTTCAAGGCCGAAGCAAAGGACAAAAGTACGAGGGACTCAGCAGGTGCGATGTACCGATTGGTTCGATCTCACGAAAGATTGGTGCATTGATGGTATCGCCGCAACCCGCTAGCGAGCAAGTGGTAATCAGTTTTGGACAGCCCCTTACCTCCTGTAGTCTTCAGCTGGTAGACATCACAGGATCGATCGTGCTAAGTCACTCATGGGCAGGCGAGCCAGCCCAGGCATTGCAACTTGATCTTTCGGCAGTCCCTGCCGGTTCCTACGCATGTGTCGTCAACACGGGACAGGTACAGATCGTGCCGATTGTTGTTGCCCGATAGACTCGATACAGCTCCTCTTCGTCTATTTCCCAGCGCCGATTGCGTAGTTTTGGCCCCGTTACAACAGCAAACACGTATGAAAACAACACCGTATCGCTTCTACATCCTGGCCACCGTCCTCATTGGGGTGGGCATTGGTATTGGCTTTTTTGCCCAACCGGTGATCTCAGGCGATTCCGTCATGGATCAAACACGGAAGTTCTCCGATGTGCTTTCAATGGCCGTCAAGAACTACGTCGAGGACGTAGATACACAGAAGCTCACAGAAGCGGCCATCAAGGGTATGCTCGATGAGCTCGATCCACATTCGGTCTACATTACTGCGAAAGACATGCAGAAGGTCGAAGAGGAGTTTCGTGGTTCATTTGACGGAATTGGTGTTGAGTTCGACATTGTCAATGATACCGTTACCGTGGTTTCACCAATTGTCGGGGGGCCGAGCGAAGCACTCGGTATTCTAGCAGGTGATAAGATTGTGAAGATCAACGATACCACAGCCATCAAGCTTACGCGTGAGACGGTTCCGAAGAAACTTCGCGGACCAAAGGGCACTGTTGTGAAGCTTCACATAAAGCGTTTTGGCGAAAAAGATCTGCTTGTATTCGATGTGACGCGAGATAAGATTCCGATGAACTCTGTCGATGCGTCGTTCATGATCGACGGTACCGACATTGGATATGTTACAGCGAACCGCTTTAGTGCAACAACGCACGATGAGCTCATGCGCGCTGTTGAGAATCTTCGTTCACAAGGCATGAAGAAACTGCTCCTTGACTTGCGCTACAACCCGGGTGGATATCTAGACCAAGCCTTCCGCATTGCCGATGAGATCATTCCTGCTGGAAAGAAGCTAGTATATACCAAGGGACGTCGTCCAGAGTTTGACGAAGACTTCTGGTCTACCGAAGGCGGCGCACTCGAGAACATCCCATTGATCGTCCTCATCAACGGCGGATCAGCATCTGCCAGTGAAATCGTCTCCGGTGCAGTGCAGGATTTGGACCGCGGACTCGTAGTCGGTGAAACCTCCTTTGGTAAGGGGCTTGTACAGCGCCAGTACCCACTTGGAGATGGGTCAGCGTTCCGGCTTACGATTTCTCGCTACTATACTCCAAGCGGACGCCTTATCCAGCGTCCGTATCAGGACAAGGCCAAGTACTACGGTGGCGAAGGGCGTGAAGAGGGAGAAGAAGGCGATAATATCGATCACAATGCTGACGACTCTACAAACAAGCGTCCTAAGTTCAAGACTGCATCCGGCCGCACTGTATACGGCGGCGGCGGTGTCACGCCAGACTACATCGTCAAACAAGACACAATCGGCTTCCTCGCACGTAACCTGCGTGCTAAGAATCTCTTCTGGGAAACAGCCGACAATGTGATGCGTGCTCGTGGAAAAGAACTTCGTGCACAGTATGGCAGCGATATCACTCGGTTCCTGCGAGAGTTCACCATCAACCAGTCAGACATCGAGGTCATGCAGACCCTTGCAAAGGCAAAGAATGTTGAGTGGAAAGAGAGTGAATACACGCCAGATGCAGATTACATCAAGCTCATTGTTAAGGCCTATATCGGACGCTCTGTCTTCAACAATAATGGCTACACAGCGGTGATGCTTACCAAGGACAAGCAGGTCAAGAAAGCAATGACGCTCTTCCCTGAAGCCGCACGTATCTCAAAGCTGCGCTAATCCGCCCGACACAATAACTCGTTCACTCATTTACCAGATATCATAGATGACTATTCAGCGAATGCTCGTAAGCCTATTGATGGGCCTACTGGTAGTAACAACGTCGTTTGCCCAGAGTTTTATCTATCCGGGCGAAGATCTCACCTATCGTGTATCCTATGCAGGTATCACACTCGGGACCGTACGTTCATTGACTGAGCCCTACACAACGTTTGAAGGGAAAAAGGCCATCAAAGTAAAGGTCTTTATTAATTCGAATCCAAACATCCCGTTTGTTTCGCTACACTCGATCTATCAATCATGGATGGATTCGACAGCCACCTACAGCTACAACTTCAATGCATCAACGCAGATCGATGAGAATTTGTGGGAATTCGATCAGTATCTCTTCGACTACAGCAAGATGAATCTCACGATGGAGACCTATCGTGATAAGAAGCTGCTCAAAAAGAAAGAGATCGGTATCAAGAAGTACTGCAATGACGGCAGCTCCCTTCTCTATGCGGCGCGCACACTGGTAGGCGCCAAGAAGTCAATCAAGCTCCCAACAGTGATCATGGGCGACACAGCAACAACAGTCATCAACTTCCGCGGTACGAAGCAAACAACAGACATCGACGCTGTGAACTATCCCATCATGACGACATACTTTGACGGTACAGCAAACTGGACAGGCGTCTATGGTCTGACAGGGGGCTTTGAGGGATGGTTTAGTGATGATGCGGCCCGCGTTCCAATCAAGGCGAAGATGAAGGTCTATATCGGATCTGTGACGCTCGAGTTGCAATCCTGGAAGCGTGGTTCATGGCAGCCGCCAAAGGCCGGTTAAATGCGAGCGCTGATCATTGACGGTGGTGGAACATCAACTGATGTTGGTGTTGCCATTCGTGGTCAGATTGTAGCGCGTACTCTACTCCCAAGTGCACGGCCAACACGAGCCGACCAACAGACAGATGAGCTCTGTCGGATGGTCGGCTCTTTTCTTGCAACAACGGTGATCGTAGGAGATGATGCTCAGCACGATGGACTTGATGTCGTCATCATCGGTATGGCTGGCGTATGGACTCCGCGGGAGCGGCATACCTACATGGCCTCCTTCAAAGAATCATGGTCCATGTATGTTGGTTTACATGCAACCCAGCTAGTCGTAATGAGCGACGTCGAGCTGGTGCATTTTGCGTCCCATGGATCAAGTGAAGGAGTTGCACTGATCGCTGGAACTGGCTCGATAGCGCTCTATCGCGATCCTAAGAAGACACTGCATCGGTCAGGGGGCTGGGGATCGACTGTCGATGATGCAGGTTCAGGCATGTGGCTTGGACGTCAGGCCTGCACAGCAGTTGCCCGCATGCTCGACGGCAGGGGGCCTTCAACGCTGCTGATTCGTCCAGTAGCGAATTACCTGCGTGTTGATGCAGACTTCCCCGACGAAGTGCGCCAAGCGCTTCGTGGAGCTCAACTACAGACTATTTCACGCATTGGTGCTGCCGTATTGACCTACGCGCTGGAAGGTGATCAAGTAGCGCAGCAGATTCGAGACCACGGTGCCCGCGAACTTGCGCTCCTTTGCACATCACTTGTTTCGAGCGGCTCAGTAGTGGTTACTGGGTATGGATCACTTCTTTCCGATGCGCACTATGCTCAGCGTGTAGCAGAGTTGATGCCAATGCCGCTGCAGCTTATGAATGACGTTGTAGAAGCTATTCCACGGCAGCTTCAGTAAGTCGGACTAGCCCCTTACTGCCATCGATGGTGGCGCGTACGCCAAATGGTAGGGTGAACTTTGTGGACTCGTGACCGTACATGAGTTCTGAGAGAACGGGGCCACGAGTAAGATCAAGTCGGTCGTGGATGACCTCCGATACCTCACGATGTGGCGTAGTGCCGTATTGACGTGCGTCTTGCGACCAAAAGCCGTACAAGATGCCAGAGGGCCTTGTTCGTCGACTAGCAAGAGCAAGCTGTGTAAGCATGCGATCGATGCGATAGGTTGCCTCGCCAACGTCCTCTAGAGCAAGCACCGATCCTCGAAGCGAGGGCATGTAGTTGGTACCAAGGATACTCGTCAGGACGCTGAGATTACCACCTAAAAGTGGACCCTCAGCCTCGCCTTGGCGTATGGTATGCATCGGCCATGGCTGCCGAAGGGTGCCAGCAGCTTTGCGCGAAGTGAGAATGCGCCAGAAGAACTCCTCTGAGACGGCGTCAAACCGATCTGCCATATCAACGCTTGGCATCGCACCGCTAAACGTAACGAGTCGAGCATGTTTCCAGATGGCCAGTTGAAGCGATGTGACGTCGCTGAAACCAACAAAGATCTTTGGATTCTTACGGATAAGTCGATAGTCCAAGAGCGGCAGAATGCGTGCGCAGCCGTAGCCCCCTCGAGAACAGAAGATGGCATCGACCGACGGATCGGCGAACATTGCATGAAGGTCCTGCGCACGTTCACGATCTGTTCCGGCTAGATAGCCACCATGCCTTGCAAGAACATGCTTGCCAAGCTTTACGTGATAACCAAGTGACTCGAGGTAGGCAATGCCTCGGTGGAGGCGTGCTTCGTCGCGCTGCGGAGACGAAGGCGAAACAATGCCAATTGTAGCACGCTTGGATAGGGCGCGTGGACGAATCATCCTCATGGAACTCAAGATGGGTAATTTGCAGTCTTGATACAATGAGAATTCTCGCAACCACCATCGCAACACTTCTTTGGCTGTGTCCATCAACATTGTGGACGCAGATACCCGTTGCCTGCGAACAGGTCTCTGGAATCGTGAACTCGTATGAGGCTGTGGCCGAGATCCTTCCCTGCACTCGCTCCGTTCGAACAGTAAATGCATCTGCACTCAAGGCTGGAAGTCGTGTTGTCATGATCCAGATGCAGGGGGCTCGCATTACGCAAACTCCTGATTCAACGTTTGGCTTGGTGTTGGCTCTTGAAGGCGCCGGTGCAGCTGAGTATCTCGACGTAGAACGCGTCAACAACGACACCGTTGTCTTTGTGCAGCCATGGGTGCACGAGTACAGCGTGCGCGGAGCCGTGCAGCTCGTTCGTGTGCAGCGCTATGGCGATGCTCAGATCGTTGGCACGGTGTATGCGAAGCCATGGAATGGCGTAACGGGTGGAGTGATCGCCATTGACGCGGACCGAGTGCTCGTCCTCGATGCCAACATCGATGCTACGGGTGCAGGTTTTCGTGGTGGAAGAGTATCGGTTCAAAAGGACACGTGCGGCACTACGATTTGGGCCGTACCCTATGCAAGTGGTGCTGCTGGAGAGAAAGGCGAGGGAATCTGGGGTCCGCCGCTGGCAGAGCTTTCAGCCGCGCGATCAGCTGCAGCAAATGGTGCTGGTGGTGGTAACGGCGCAAATGCAGGGGGCGGTGGCGGTGGTAACGGTGGACGTGGTGGACGTGGTGGTGATGCCAACTCATGGTGCAATCCGTATCAACTCGCTGGAGGCCAAGGCGGAGCTTCACTCGCAACTCATGTTCAGAAGCAGCACTTCTTCATGGGCGGTGGCGGTGGCGGCGCGCATCAGAACAATCAGCAGGGAACAAACGGCAGTGCCGGTGGTGGGATCGTGTTCGTAAGGGCGCAGACACTTCTTGTAAATAAGGGTGTGATCGCAAGCCGAGGTCTCTCTGTTGCCGACACAGCGGCTTGGAAGAATGGTGCGGCACTGCAACCTGGTGATGGTGCAGGTGGAGCCGGTGCCGGCGGCACGGCAGTCATCGATGTCGGTGTTGTTACGGGTCAGCTCACGGTTGACGTACAAGGTGGCAATGGTGGACATCAGGGCGCGCGCTATCAATCGAATGGTCCGGGAGCTGGTGGTGCGGGAGGGGTCGTTGCGATGACGCGAAATCATGCAACAGTAAAGCCCCTTATTGCTGGTGGAAAGCCGGGCGTGCATGTCTCTCCTGAAACGGGCAGTTCGGTGTTTCGGAGTCCATGGGGAGCTACAGAAGGAGACACAGGTGTAGTGATTGCTCCCTTCCAGTGGAGAACATACTCGCGCGTTGCGCTTCAGATTCAGGGACGCGCAACGTTTTGCAAGGGCGACTCTGTTGTGATCTCTGCCACGCCGGGGTTTCGACGCTATCAATGGAATACAGGCCAGACAACACCCTCAATCGTTGTGCGCAATCAGGGTGTATACAGCGTTCAAGTAACCGATAGCAGTGGCTGCAGCAACCAGTCGGCATCCCTTACTGTGTGGGAGCTTCCATTATGGCCGCTTGTCTCAAAGACATTAATCGACTTTGGAGTGATAGAGATTGGAAGTGTTTCGCGTGTGTCTGCTTGGATGAAGCATTCGGGTGAAGGCTCTGTAACGATCACCGATATCATTCCCCCGCAAGGAGTTCGATTGATTCGGCCAACAACATTCCCGATCGATCTTGCGCGCGACAGCATTGAGGTTGAGCTTGAGATCACTGGTGCCGTTGATGCGACCATCAATGACTCTCTCGAGATCGTTGTCTCGCAGCCATGTCCTGGCAAACGTTTCGTTCCGGTTCGTGCAACCATCAATGCAGAACATGCATTTGTGATTGCCGGCAAGGTGGTCGATAAAGCAGGTAAGTCAAACGTTGCCATTCCTATTAGCTTTCAGCATGATTCTCCAACTCCCGAGATTACAGGGGCTTCGGCGCGCATTCACGTGCGCATTGACTCACGCCTCTATGTACCAACCGGAGTAACGAAGGGGACTATTGTCTCCACATCTCTTGATGCAGTCACGAAGATGCGCAGTGTCGTTATCGATGTGTCGGATGTTAACATTACACGTACACCCTCTGCGTGCACAGAGATCCTTGGTTCAACGCTGCTTGCCCCATTCGATACATCTGCCATAGTTATCGATACAGTTGAATGGATACAGATCAGCCGAACTCCACGTATCACGAAGGTTCCTGGCTGGCTTGTGGTTAAGGCAATTTGTCACCCAGTATCGCGGCCGATCACCCTTCTCGACGGACCTGTAGTTCGTATTCGCCCCCTGCCGGCATCAACAAGCCTTATGATTGATGTCGATGAATCCCTTGCGCCTATTGCGTCATCGCGCATCTACGATGTGCATGGCCGCATTGTAAAGGAATCTGAGCGCGAACAAGTCCTCGACGTTCAAACCCTTGCCGAAGGCGTCTATTCGATTGTCGTTACAACACCAGCCGGACAATGGGTTGGATCTGTGGTTGTGGGACGGTGACCAATGACGAATGACCAATGACCAATGACGAATGACGAATGACCAATGACCAATGACGAATGACCAATGACGAATGACCAATGACGAATGACCAATGACGAATGACCAATGACCAATGACGAGTTACGAGGGGGAGCCAGAGGCGATCGCAATGTCTGCTCGTGACTCCATGATATCGCGAATTGCCTGACGGGCTTCGTCGGACGTCCAGTCGTTGATGACAGATGGAATAGACATGATCTCTTCCATGAGCACATCCTGCTCACGCCCTATGCGGAGAGCTTCGTTGTAGGGGATATGCGCAGAGAACGTTACCATCGTATAGAGTGGGATGAGCTTTGCTGGATATTGCTCGTGGATCCATGCTTCAATCTTCTTTCTCCAAAGGAAGCGTGCATCGGCAACCTTGTCGCGCATCTCAATGAAGTTTTCTAGAGCAAGATCAGCGATTGCATCTCCGGCTGGTTTACGCAGACGTGCGTATGTCTCAAGTGTCTGGTCCCAGTTGCCGTGGTGATGTTCAAGGCACTCGATCAGAACATTGCAGTCTTCGAAGCCGCAATTCATGCCTTGACCGTAGAATGGAACGATGGCGTGAGCTGCATCGCCGATGAGCGCAACCTTGCCGTTAAAGACCCATGGACTGCAGCGTACAGTAACAAGCGATGACTCAGGGTTCGTAAAGAAGTCATCAAGCAACGTCGGCATCATCGGGACTGCGTTGGGAAACTGTTCATTGAAGAATTCCATGACAGCTTCTCGGGTCGTTAGCTCCTCGAATGATGGAGAACCGTTGTGGGCAAAGAACAGCGTTAGCGTAAATGATCCATCAGGGTTTGGCAGCCCGATCATCATGAAGCTCCGTCGAGGCCAGATGTGCAGAACATTCTTTTCAAGACGGAAGCCACCTGCATCATCGGCTGGGATGTGGAGTTCCTTGTATCCGTGGTCAATGTAATGCTGCGAGTAATTGAAGCGGTCTCGAACTTGAAGGTTGCTTCGCACAGCGCTAAAAGCACCATCTGCACCAAACAGCACGTCTGCTTCGGACAGAATGACTTCACCAGTGGGGAGTTCAAATGTTGCAGAAGCGGACTCGACATTGATGTCTGTGCATCGTGCATTGAAAATGATCTCTACACCATGTCGCTCAGCTGCCGTCATGAGAACCTTGTTAAGGTCTCCACGCGATACGCTGTTGATGAATTGTCCCTCTTTGCCGTATGGCTGATAGGTCTGCACGCCTTGCTTGTCATGCATCATGCGACCATGCATGGGGATGGCAATCGCACGAATGTCGTCAGCAAGTCCAGCAGTCTCAAGTGCTCGCAGACCGCGATCCGACATGGCAAGGTTGATAGATCTTCCCGCGTAACCAGTCGATGTGCGCATATCTGGTCTGCGTTCGAAGATGCGAACTGAATAGCCCCTTTTTGCTAGGACGGTACCGAGTAATGAGCCTACGAGACCTGCGCCGACAATCGTGATGCGTTCAGACATGAATTCCAATCCGTTATGAAGGGTCAATCAATAGCCAAAAATAAATCGTGGATCACCAACAAGGACGCTGCCGCTTCGCGGCAAACCAATCAACACCCACTCTGTATTTGGCAACGTAGTGTGCTGAAGACCCAAGTGGGTGTGCCCAATCTGTAGGTCAAACAATGCTCCGTCGTGCTTGATCTCGAGCAGGAATGGCTTGCCTATGGGAAGGGGCGTGTAGTGCGTTGATGTGTCTTGCTGATTGATCAGTGTAGTCGAATCCGATGCAACGATGAGGGTGATGCCTGGCATTGCAAGCAGTGAGTCGTCATACGGCGTTGTGCGAATCTGTATGGTCATCGGATCACCCGTTGATCGGATGATTTCCGTTGAGAACAAGTGTTCGGTAAAGCGTGTTGCTCGAAGACCAACTTTGCTTTGACCCTTGAGACGCACTGCATTTGTTGCCGTTCGTTCTACTGCGCTAACATTCTTCAGTATTGCAACATGTGTTGGTGTGAACGCATTGTCGTGCATTGTGAATCGCGTGTTTGAGCACGCTGTCACAATCAGGACTATACTCATGATGGCTATAACGCTCTTATTCATGCGGATATCCCTTGCCGTAGCGCAACTCGTCACGTCTGAACAGCCTGTCGTAGAGACTCGTACCGATGCCGATATAGAATGCCCGATAACTTGGATCTGCCGCCGTGACATTGCCGATTCGATCGGTGACAAATGAATAGCCTTGTCCGTCGAGGCCAGGGATTGATGATCCGGTATTGCCCTGAACATAGCCAGCGATGAGAACGATGCTCATCTGCTCGCTAACAGGTATCGAAGAGCGCAAACCTATATGGGCAAATGTTGAGGGGGCATAGCTGACTTCAACAAACGGATCAACGCGAAGGTCTGTCTTGAATGGGAACCAATGATAGGTAAATCGAATCGGTAGTACGCCTATGCCGTACTCTGACGGACCCAGCATGAGGGCATGGAAGAGCGACGTTCCAACGGACAGCTTATAGCCGAGGACTGGTAAAGCAAGATCTGCGATGGCAAATCGAAATGTTCCGCCTTTAACAGTTGGCGCGGCATCGCCCGATAGCTGCGGTGAAAAGAATGAGCGGTCAGCATCGCTACCAACGAACGTAAACTCGGCGGCACCTACCTGCCAAGCCGAATGTTCATGGTATTTCCATTCGGTCTGTGTTTCTTCTTCACGATTGAGAAAATCAAGCGTTGAGACGCCTAAGCCGAAATACGGAAAGTTGATCGACTGATACGAAACAGGATCACGACGTCCACCTGAACGGAACCCGCCGCCAAATGCATATCCAGCATATGCACGCAGATTCATCCCGCCGATACTGCCAAGGTCCGCAGAAACACTTGTATTCACGTACTGCGAGGGAAATGCCGAAAGAGAGATCGATGGACGTATCGCCATGTAGGGGATCTTGCTGCGATAGTAGAATCGCTTCGAAACTGTAAGTACCCCAATTCCGGTCAACGAGTTGTCGGCATCCGCCCGCATGTTTTCATAAGCGGTAACACCCCACGTCCAGTCGGGAGAATTACCAAAGAGTGGGAGCTTCCACTCAATGATGCCGATGCGATGGATGTATCCATCGAAGATCTGCGTTGATGAATCATCTTGACGTCCGAACAAGAGATCGTTTATCCCGTAAAACAAGCCAAATGCACCGCGTTGTGCGCTTGGCGCTCCGGCGATTGATGAGCCAATTGTTCCGATGCCCTCGAACAATCCCAGACGAATGAATGCTGGATACTCTCGCACGGCCAAGCTGTCGTATCGATTGATGTCTCGCTCGCGCGATTCTGTCGTAGTTGAGGGAAAGATGATGCCGTTGTTGCGCTCACCCGGTGCATTCTGCACACGCTTTGTTACAAGCGTGTCAAGGTCGATCTTGGTGTAGAGATCTCGCTCTGTTCGCGTGATACTCATACAACTCTGCAGTAGCAGCGAGCCTGCTACCGATACAACGAGGATCAATGATCGTAGTAGCATACTTATGCAATGTCGATGGTGAGCGTAACGAGAGAGACGAGGTGCGCAACAACGCGCTGACCTGACATCACGGGGCCTACTCCTTCTGGTGTACCAGTGAAGATGCAGTCTCCGGGTTGCAGCGTAAAGACCGATGCAAGGTAGGATACAAGTTCTTCGACGCTGCGTTCCATGTCTGCAGTCGAGCCCTGCTGACGCATTGCACCGTCGACACTCAGCGAGAGATTCCAAGGCCCCCTGCCACATTCACGGGCAGGTATTACAGGGCCGCATGGCGCAGAGCCGGCCCATGACTTTGCCACTGCCCACGGGTGACCATTCTTCTTTGCCGCTGTCTGAATATCACGAGCAGTAAAATCTATGCCCACGGTAAGACCAGCGATGTAGTTCCATGCATCACTTGGGTCGCAGCGTTCTGTGCTGCCGCCGATAACGATGACAAGTTCTACCTCGTGATGAACATCAGAGGAAAAGGACGGCAACTGAATCTGACTGTTGTTGGCCCGATAGGCTGCCGGGGGCTTGATAAACACGATTGGATCGGGAACGACTTCGGCACCCATCTCGCGAGCATGCGCTGCATAATTGCGGCCAATGCAGTACATCGTGCCAACTGGTAGCGTTGTGCCGTCGGAAAATTGCCAGGTAGGATTCATCGTTGCTTTGTGGTGTCTGGTTGACGGAACGGGGCTACTTCTTGGACAGGGTTGCTGATGTCAGTGGATGTTGCTACCTCTGTTGAGTCGCGCAGTACAGTGAACGTCCGTTTGCGCCAGCGAACCGTTGGATCGTTATAGACCTTTTGCATCAGTCTACCCCAGATAGGTGCAGCCGCACGGCCGCCTTGTCCATAGTCACCAGTGAAACGGATCCTCATATCGTCGAATCCAACCCAGACGCCGCACGCGAGCTGTGGTGTGATACCAACAAACCATGCGTCGGCAAAGTCATTTGTGGTGCCTGTCTTGCCTGCTGCGTCGTAGCGATAGAACTTGCGGATGCTTGAGGCCGTTCCACCATCGACCACTCCACGCATGATGGAGATCATATACTCGGCTGTGCGCTGAGAGCAGGCCTCGTTTGCGATGCGCTCATACGGCTTGGCCTCGTAGAGCACGTTGCCCATGCGGTCTTCGATACGCGTAATAAAACCGGACGTGGTGTGGACACCCTGGTTCGCGAATGCAGCATATGCCGAGGTGATCTCAAGGGGCGATACTTCGCCGGTTCCAAGTGCAATTGACGGCACTGCTGACAAGGGCGAAGAGATACCGAGTTTGCGACATAGTTCAACAACCTGCTGTGGGTTCGTGTACCCGGTTTCTGTGACAAGTCGAGCTGCTACGGAGTTCAGCGAGAACTTCAGTGCGGTGCGCAGCGGAATGGAGCCGCCGCCTTCACGTGAGCCTTGCGGTGCCCAGACGGTACCGTCGTCAAGTGCATAGCTAAACGGACCACTTTCTACAGTGGTCTCAGGCGTAACGGACTCAGATGATTCAAAAGCACTGGCGTAGACAAACGGTTTGAATGATGAGCCCGGCTGACGTTTGATCTGCGTAGCGTGGTTCAGCGAGTATCTGGCTGCCTGCTGTAGCTGCATATTTAGCGGTGAGGAACCAACCATCGCAACGATGTTGCCGGTTGCTGGTTCAGTTACTACGAGTCCAGACTGAATGATAGTTGCCATGCGTTTGACACTGTCGACGAACGTGCGGTTGGCCATAAGTCTTCGCTTGATTGACTCGCGGTCTCGCTCTGGCGTCGTCAGATAATCTGGGTGTCGTTTGATTGCGCGGCCGAGCAATTCTTCCAGCAGATCCTGTCGCGACTTCCATGAGAAGGCATTATCGAACGTGCGCTGATACTCTCGAAGGTGTTCGTCGAGCGCTTCATTTGCGTACCGCTGCACGCGCGCATCAAGCGTTGTATAGATCACAAGGCCGTCACGATACAAATCATGTCCGGACAGGCGTTCTTTCCACGCAGGGTCGTTCGTGAGCGTCTGTCTGACCATCTCAACAAAATGAGGGGCAATTCCTCGATATGTTCTGCTTGGTGGCGCTTTGCGTAGCGGTTCTGCTACAGCCATAGCGAATTCGTCTTCGGTGAGAAACTCCCCATCCCGCATCATTCCAAGAATGAGATTGCGGCGAACAACGCCTAGGGAGTCGTCGGAGCCGTAGCGCTCAGGAGCTTTAAACAGGCCAACAAGGTATGCGCACTCGGCAGTGCTTAGTTTCATCGGCTCTTTGTTAAAGTACGTCAGCGCTGCAACGCGAAGTCCGTATGCACCTCGTCCGTAGTACACCGTATTGGTGTACATTTCCAGGATCTCATTCTTTGTATAGGCACGTTCGATTTGCAGGGCCGTCCATGCCTCACGAATCTTGCGCCATATTGTCTGCTCCTGCGAGAAGTAAAGATTACGAGCAAGCTGCTGTGTAATCGTGGAAGCCCCTTCCTTTGCTCGGAGCGCAAAGACATTTTTAACGGCGGCCTTGGCGATGCGCATCATGTGCACTCCCCAATGGTCATAGAAGGCGCGGTCTTCCGTTGCTACCAAGGCACTGATGAAGCCCCGAGGAATAGAGTCAAATGCAAGATTTGTCCTACGAGTTGTTGCGTAGAGTTCAAGCATGGTGCCGTCTGCGCTATAAACGCGTGTGGCAAGTTCCTGAGGCGGGTTTTCAAGTTGCTCAAGTGTTGGAAGTCCGCTGCTGAGCGAGTACACCACAAGGCCAATGATGAGTAGTGTGAGTCCAACGAACGCGCCGATAGACCATGTCGCAACCCTGTTAGGTGTGAAGACGTCAAGGAGTTTCATGAGTTGACCTTCATCAGTTCGACGCGACGGCAGCGCTTGCGCCATGTGTCAAGGGGCTCTCCTTTGCGACGCTCCAAGAGTTGTTGCTCACCTTCGCTTCTGCCTTCAAGAATGTTGCGTGGAACCCCACGCTCAACAAGTTTATCAATTACAAAGTCAACCCGTTGCTTTCCAAGGATCTGGTTTGACTCGTCGGTGTCCACGTCGTCTGTGTGGCCCACCAGGGTAATCTTCGTCACCTTCGTTGTGGCAGACGCAACGCTTTCGGCAAGTTCGTCGAGTTCTGTCTGCCATGGGCGGTCTGTATCAACTCCGTTTGAATCCAAGGTCTTCCCATACGGATTGCTGAACTCTGACGTAGGGAAGTTGATACGCAGAACGAACGATCTCGAGAGCGCTATGGGCTCTGTTCGCACAACAACATCATTTGCCGAAGTGGCCGGAACAACAACCGTGTAGGAATCATAGAACAACGTATCGGATTGCGCTGTAACCTGGACAGGCGTGCTTACCGGCACGCTCAGTGTATATGCTCCTGATGTATCGGTACGGACCGTGGAGTATATCTGGCGGGATACGGCCTCTCGTGCAACCACCTCTGCATTTACAACAGGTTCCTGTGTTTGTGAGTTTACAACACGGCCTGTGAGCCGTGTCAATGGTTGGTTGCCTGACATCTGTAGAAACGCAGCAAACACATCAAAGTCTCTTCGATCAACGCTACGCCCATCTCTCCGATTGGAAGCTATGTATATGTCTGTTCCGTTTGGTGAGATGGTTGGAAAGATTTCGTCGTAGACCGAATTGATCGGTTCTCCGAGATTAGCAACATTGGCGGCTACAAGTGTGTCGGCATCTTCAGTAATGTTGACCGTAAATGCATCATATCCACCAAAGGTTGTGTGTCCGCTGGAACTGAACAACAGCGTCAGCGGACCCTTCGGCGAGAACGACGGTGCGATTTCGTCGCAATAGGTGTTCGCGCCGTATAGGGGGCGAGCAGGACCCAAACTACCGTCGGTATAGCGACGGCAATACCAGAGGTCTGTGCTGTTGTTCGACCCTGTGCGGTTAGAAGTAAAGACAATCCAGCGCTTCGATGGTGACAGCGTTGGATGTCCGTCCCAGGCATTAGGATCGTTGATTGACAGCATCGTCGAGTCGATCATAATCTTGTCTGCAGCAATACTGCAGGATGCTATCGCACCATCCAGTATTCCTCCTTGTTCGATCACTGTCGATACCAGTGCCTGAGCAGCATGGCCATCCCATGGGGCGGAGTTCACGGAGGAAGGACCTGTCTTTGTGGCGGTAGCATACTGCGCGCGCCTCATGTCTGTGCCGCGAATGAGCATGCAGTGCTCATCGTTCTCATCGACAGCTAACAATCCGAATTCTTCGAGTGGTGTCGAAGCCCCCTGCACACGCTGGAATACATAGTACAGAACGTTTGGTGAAGATGGCTTTGACGTGTCAAAACCCCGGACAGATGAAGGGTCCGTGATCAGTACCGCAGAGCAAGTCGGTGGCGGGGGGGGAGGCGGCGCAGGCTCGGCATGACGTTTGTAATAGCCTGCTATGCATCCCTGTAGTAGCGTCAGCGACGCAACAACGAGTATGCCAAGAACATTAGAACGATGTGGTGGATTCGAGCGCAATGTGCAGGTGTTGTTGATAGAGTGTGTCAGGAATCTCGATCGCGCCAAGCGTAGCGGTAAACTGATTGATGTACTGTGTGTCCAGAAGCGTAAAGCCCCGTTTGTGCAGATGGTGTATTAACCGAACGAATGCCGTCTTTGACGCGTCTGAACTGTGTGAGAACATTGACTCTCCGAAGAACGCTCCGTTGATCGCCACACCATACAAGCCCCCTACGATTTTGCCATTGTGCCATGTCTCGATGCTATGAGCATATCCCATGGAGTGAAGCTCCGAGTAGGTGCTGATGATGTCGTCGGTGATCCATGTGTCGGGCCGCTCAGAACACCGAAGAATCACCGTATCAAAACTCGCATTAATTGTGGTTTCGTAGAGGTTTTTCCGTAGTGTCTGACGTAATGAACGCGAAATTCGTACAGCGTCGAGCGGAATGATGGCTCGAGGATCGGGGCGGTGCCAGTACACTTGGCCGGTGTCGGGGTCTCCCATGGGAAAGAACCCTTGGCGATAGCCCATGACAACTACTTCTGGCAAAAGCACTTAGAGCTTCTCCGCGGCATATCGAACGTATGGGATTCCCTTAGCATCGCAGAACATTTGTTGGTCGGTCGTAAATCCAAACGGCCACGTGGAGTCGTTGAGCAGGGGGCCGACAGCAAACAATGGAGATTCTGACAATATCTCGCGCTGATAGGCATCTACATCTTCCCGGTCTGTTGCAAGGTAGAGTTTGCCTCCCGGCACTAGCAGCCGGTGCACCATCTCCAGAAACTGATGTCCGAAGGCCCGACGCTTGTGATGCCGTTTTTTGGGCCATGGATCAGGAAAGAGGTAGACCGCATAGTCTATCGATGCTGGTTCAAGCCAGCCGAGACCGTTGGCCAGCGTGTACCACTCTGCATGCGCATTGGGGATCTTCTCGCCGGCAATTACGCCGTTGATGTACTCGGCCAACGACTCCCGCACCTCGATGCCTAAGACGTTGATTTCAGGATGGGTTAGCGCATGTCGAATCAAAAATGCGCCCCGTCCGCAACCAAGATCCAACACACGTCCAGGCAGGCCATTTGCAAACCAGGAGCCCCATTCCGGCTGCTCTCGAAGGGGCGGATACTGATGGTGAACAAAGCGATGCTGGTGGGCCGGTAAATAGGCCTGAGAATTTACGTGGTGTCGCACCCGTGGGATCGGGTATTTCGACCAGTCGATTTCCGGAGTTTCGGCAGTTCTTCTATCCATAGAGTCTACAAAGTTAGCATTACGTATATTCGCCGTTCTTCCACCCCCCAACGAGCGGTGGTGGAACGACTTTGCCGATAGAATGTCTTGGAGGACTCTTGCGTTCGAAATCCTTGAGCAAATGGTTGCTCATTCTAGCCCCGATCGTTGCGGCCGCAATTCTGCTATGGCCGACGATCAACTATTCTTTGCTCACCTCAGAGCGTGGCGAACTCGCCGCTGATACAACACTTGCTGGGCGCATCGCTCTGGCAAAGTGGGACAGCGCCAACGCCGAAGCAATGGCAAGTGCTCGTGCAGGACGCCTCAAGCTCGGACTCGACCTGCGTGGTGGTACCTACCTCACGCTCGAAGTCGATGTTCTGAAGCTGATCGAGTCATCGGCAGACCCGCAAGCCATTGATGATGATTTCAAGGCCATCATCGAAAAGACACGTCAGACAACCGACAACACCGACCTCGACGTTCTCACGGTGTTCCTCGAGAACTTCCGTGCTAAGGGCAAGAGTCTGATCAACTACTTCCCAGCGAACCCGCTCACGGAAGAAGCTGTTCAGAACAAACTTCGCCGTGACGCCGACGAAGCCGTTGAGCAGGCGCAGATTGTTCTCTCTCAGCGTATCAATAAGTTCAATGTTTCGGAAGTCAACATCCAGAAGCAGGGAACACGTCGCCTGGTGATTGAAATGCCAGACGAGCAGGACACGCTTCAGATGCGTAAGCTTCTCTCGCAGACAGCTCGCCTTGAGTTCAAGCGCGTGATGATGGATGGCTCCATGATCAAGGCCATGTATGGCATCGATCAGGCTGTGAAGAATCTTCGCCTTGGTATCGCCGCAGCTCCTGCCGACTCGGTTGCTGATACAACAGCTGTAGACTCAACAGCGAAGACTGCCAAGGCAGATACAGCCAAGACAGACACTGCTAAGGTGGCCGCAGATACAGGCAAAAAGGGTCCACAAGACCCATATAAGGGGCTAAGCGACGATGAGAAGGTTCGCCGTATCAAGGCAGACTTCCCATTCACATACATGGTCTTTGGTAGTGTTGCCGCTAACGAAGAGTCTCAGCCTCAGAGCTTTGACCTCGTTGGTCTGAAGCTCAACAACATCAAGCCTGAGGATCTTCCAAAGAACGGCATCTTCAGCTTCCGCATTCCAGCAGAAAAGGTTGATGAGTTTACCTCGATCCTCAACGATGCGCGCGTGCGTGCTTCGATTCCAGGTAACCTCGACATTCTTCTTTCAGCCACTGGCAACATCACGAAGAAGGGCGTCAAGCCAGATTACTACGAAGTCTATGGCGTTTCACGCGAAGCAGATCTAGGCGGCGATGTGATCCAAGATGCGTATCCAAGCTTCGACAACTCGAACAAGCCTGTTGTAAGCATGACGATGAACGACGAAGGCTCTGAAGAGTGGTCAAAGATCACGGGTGCCAACATCGGCAAGCGTGTTGCTATTGTTCTTGACGACCGTGTATGGTCGGCTCCAACAGTACAAAACAAGATCTCGAACGGTTCTTCACAGATCTCTGGTGCTTTTGCTCCAGAGGATGCGAATCGTCTTGCCGTTGTCCTGAAGGCCGGCGCACTTAAGGCTCCTGTCAAGATCATCGAAGAACGCGTTGTTGGTCCATCACTCGGTGAAGATTCTATTCGCCGTGGTCTTTCGAGCTCAGCGATTTCATTTGCGCTCATCATCGTCTTCATGCTTGCCTACTACGCCGTAGGTGGTGCAATTGCCGATGTTGCTCTTGTCATGAACGCGTTGTTGGTTGTTGCAGGTTTGGCAGCCTTCGGTGGTACGCTCACGCTTCCTGGTATCGCTGCTCTTATCCTCTCTACTGCAATGGCTGTTGACGCCAACATCCTCATCTTCGAGCGTATGCGCGAAGAAATGTACGCCGGTAAGACGCTTAAGACAGCGGTTGAACAAGGCTTTAACCGCGCTTGGAGCGCCATCCTTGACTCTAACCTTACGAACATCATCGGCGCTATTCCGCTTATGATCTGGGGTTCGGGTCCGATCAAGGGCTTCGCTATCACGCTGCTCGTTGGTGCCGTCATCACACTGTTCACAGCTGTGGTTGTTACGCGCGCAATGTTCCAGCTGCTCATCATGAGCGGAGCTACAACACTCAACATTGGACAAAAGAGGACGGTGTAAGATGGATTTGATTAAGAAGACCAATATCGATTTCGTAACGAAACGCAGCTCGTTTCTCCGCGCCTCAGTACTTGCAAGCATCATTGGCTTGATTGTGATTTTGATCCCTCAGATTCCAGGACTCGGCATGCCGAAGCTCATGGAGTTTGGTATCGACTTCACGGGTGGTACGGAAACAAAGGTGTCGTTCACAAACAAGAACCTCCAGGCAGAAGAGGTGCGTCAAGCACTAAGCTCGAGCAAGTTTGGTAACCCTGAAATCAAGAGTTACGGTGCTCCCGGCGACTTCCTGATTCGTATCAACGAAACACAGGACAATGCATCGAAGGTCTCTGCAGATATGATCGACGAGCTCAACGCGAAGTTTGCAGCCAACGACGGCAAGGATGCAGTAACACTGCTCGGTGCAAACAACGTTGGAGCAAAGATCTCCTCGGAGCTTGCAGAGGACGCAGCCATCTCGCTGATCGCAGCAACACTGATCATCCTTCTCTACATCGCATTCCGCTTTGAATGGGCCTACGGTGTCTCTGCCATTGTTGCTCTGGCGCACGACGTCACGATGGCCTTCATCATCTCGGTGCTGTTCAACAAGCTGGGCATTCTTAACCTCGAGATCTCCATTAACTCGATCGCGGCATACCTTACGATCCTTGGTTATTCGATCAACGACAAAGTGGTTGTGTTCGACCGTATTCGTGAGAATCGCGAGAAGTTCCGTGGTATGCCACTTGCTGAACTCGTCAACCACTCGCTGAACGAAACCCTCAGCCGTACGATCATCACAGGCGTGTCGGTACTCGGCGCCCTTCTTGTGATGGTATTCCTCGGTGGCGATGTTCTGGAAGGTTTTGCATTCACAATGTTCGTCGGCATCGTAGTTGGTACATATTCGTCGATCTACGTTGCTTCGGCATTCCTTATCTGGTACACAGAGCGCGTTAAGCATAAGAACGTTGGCTCGGTAGCCTCTACGCAAGCGTAAGCCCCCTACATGAGTGTTTCCATCATTGTCGGCGCTCAATGGGGCGATGAGGGGAAGGGCAAGATCGTAGACATGCTCTCGGAAGAGGCAGACATTGTTGCGCGCTATCAAGGCGGCGCCAATGCAGGCCACACCATCGTGTTCGATGGGAAGAAGTATGTCCTGCACTTGATTCCTTCGGGAATTCTGCACCCTTCGACAATCTGTGTCATCGGCAACGGTGTAGTTATCGACCCAGTTGCATTGATGGAAGAGATCCAGATGCTCGAAAGCATGGGGATCTCTGTAGAGGGACGTCTGCATATCTCTCACAAGGCTCACCTCATCATGCCGTATCACAAGCTGATGGATGCCGCTCGTGAGAAGCAGGCAGGGTCGATTGGTACAACAGGACGCGGAATTGGTCCGGCATATTATGACAAGGCACTTCGCACGGGAATCCGTATCGTAGATCTTCTCGATCGCGATTCACTGCGCGAGAAGATCCGCCACAACCTCGAAGAAAAGAACCAGCTTCTGCAGGCCCTCTACGGAGCAGAACCTATCGACGTTGATGCGATGATCGATGAGTATGTCGAGTTTGATACTCGCATTGATCCGTACATCACCGACACGACGCTGCTGCTGAACACCGCATTGAAAGAAGGCAAGCGTGTGTTGGCCGAAGGCGCACAAGGCGCTCTTCTCGATCTGGACCACGGTACGTATCCGTTTGTGACAAGTTCAAATCCAACTTCTGGTGGGGCATGTACGGGGCTAGGCATTCCGCCTACGTCTATCAAATCGGTCATGGGCGTTGTCAAGGCCTACAGCACACGTGTTGGTAATGGACCGTTCCCAACGGAGCTGCACGACGATATCGGTGAATTGCTGCGCACAGAAGGTCATGAATTCGGAGCTACCACCGGACGCAAGCGCCGTTGTGGTTGGCTTGATATTCCGGCATTGCGTTACTCGATCATGGTTAACGGCATCTCAGAAATTGCTTTGACAAAGTTGGATGTTCTTGGCGTGCTGGATCAGATAACTGTATGCACGGGATATCTGGTCGATGGCAAAAGCGTTAAGTCATTCCCGGCCGACGTTACGACGCTCAACAAGGTTGAGTGCGTTTATGAAACCTATCCGGGCTGGAAGTGCTCGCTTGATGGAATCCGCAGCTTTAGCGAACTACCTTCAGCGGCACAGCACTATATCCAAGAGATCGAGCGTTTGCTTGAGACCCCTGTACGGTGGGTGTCGACAAGTCCTGCGCGAGAAGACACCTTTCTGCGTTAAGACCTGAAACTTCACGCCGGATTTCCTATGTTAGCCCCTTGTTCACATGAAGCGGCTAACCACCATCATCGTCCTCTGTGTTGCCATGGCTTCTGCCTATGGGCAGACCGCGCAGCGTTGGCAAAAGGTTGCACTCCCAAGTCCCTATAACACGGGCTATTATCTCGACATCTTCTTCTTACCCGGAAATCCCAACTACGGCTGGGCATGCGATCAAAACGGTGGATATGTCGTGCGAACCACCGACGGCGGTGCAACATGGCAGGGAACCAAGGTTGATCCAGCACTTGGGGCGTGTCATCTGGAATACATACAATTCCTCGATCAGAACGTTGGTTACTGTTCAGGTCCATGCGGCATGTATAAGTCCGTTGATGGCGGCAAAACGTGGGCAAACATCAAACCAGCCGGTTCGCCGATGGTATGGGGCGGATGGTTTAAGAATGCGAACGAAGGCTGGTTCACCGGAGGTGGGTGTGGTACCAGTTCATTTTTTCGAACCCTAGACGGTGGCGCAACATTCACCGTTTTCACCCACCCAGAACCGCGCTCTACATTGTCGGATCCCTATTGGGATGCAAGCATGCCCGCCAACACTTTGTACGCGATTGGCAGTGGAACGTTGTTCCGGTCTGAGAACAATGGTGCAACGTGGGATGTGCTGAACTATACAGGCGTCAATAACCCATGGCATGAAGAACTTGCCATGTTCAACAACGCGGTGTTGATCCCGAACTCAGGAGCACGCTGTGCATCAGCACCCGGCTCTACCGATGGTATGCGCTTTAGCACAGATCTCGGGGGCACCTGGCGCGATTTCACAACGGGTGAGGATATGTTTGGTACCTTCCTGCACGATGCTCAGCGCGGCTGGGCGGCAGGGTGGAATGCGGCAGTTTATTACACGTCCAATGCGGGCCAAACATGGCAGAAGAGATCATGCGGACTAGATGGGGCTGGCACAGATGACATTTTCTTTGTTGACGACAACAATGGTTGGGTTGTAGGTCAAGGCATCTTTCGAACGGCAAAGGCACTGCGTACGCAGAGCGATGCTCTACTCAAGTTTGCAGGTGTTTGCCCTGATAGTGTAGCACGCGATACGGTGGTCTTCGGAAATCGCAGTTGGTTCTCGTCGCCTGTAAGCATCGTTCTCAATGGTGTAGATGCAACTCAATTCCGCATTGCGAATGCCCCGACGGCAGCGGCAATTTCATCGTGTGATTCGCTGCGTGTCGTTGTCGAGTATCGGCCAACAACTGCCGGACCGCACACGGCTACGATCGTAGCAACATTTCAACAGCCTGACACCGTGCTTGTTGTAGAGCTCGAAGGAAGTGGACGTCAGCGTACGGCTACTCCCGTGGACTCGGTTGTTACGTTTACTGCTCCAGTTGGTGCGCCAACATCAAGAACATCTGTCTGGCGATCATCATCATCTGTTGTGCTCGAGTCCATCGTTAGTATTACACGGATTAGTGGTGACACAACAATCTCTTTGACGGTAGCGCAAACACCTGCCGTGGTGCGCACGGATGGCACGCTTACATACGCAACTGCTAATCCCCGCGACACCGGCTGGATACAGGCGAAGTTTCGTGTGCGCCTTGGGCCATGTCAGCGCGATACCATCATCACGGTTCGGGTCTATGGAACGGCGCCGATCTTCACGTCGCTGCCAAGCGCCTTTACGCAGACCGGATGCGGTGGTTCCGATACACTTGAGATCCCAATCCTAAACACTGGCAACGCACCATTGAATATTGGTTCCATTTCGATCGATGTGAATGCATCTACGGCCTTTACCTTTCTCGGGTTTAGCAGTGGACGTGCGGGCATTCCGTGGGTGCTTCCGGTAGGTGGACGTGACACGATGCGGGTACTCTACCGCAGTGGTACTGGACGAGATAACACGTCGCTTACGATACAGCATAACGATCTCACGAAAACACGCGGTGCAAAGAACCCGTGGATTATCTCGCTACGTGGTGTTACAGATCAGCCGTCAGTGACGATCAATCCCAAGACAATCGACCTCGGGTCTGTATGTGTTGGTGCGATCATTGAACGCAACATCACGATCATGAACGTTGGATCGAACGTGGTCGATGTAACTGTCTGGAGCACAAGTTCCAGTATCACGGCATTGCCACAGGGTAAGATCTCACTCTCAGCCGGGCAAGTACGTCAGATTCCCATGACCTTCACAGCCAGCAGGCAGGGGGCATTCGTTGATACGATTGCGATTCGTACGGCTCCCTGTGATTCTGTTCACTACGTGATTGTGCGAGGTACTGTAGAGAATATTGAACTCAGTATCACGCCAACACGTGTTGCTGATTCGGCTGATGTTGGAACGCCCCTTAGCGGACGGTGTGTGATACGGCTGACGAAGGGAGACAGCGCTCTTATCACATCGATTCGTATTTCGCCACTCCCTCAGTCATTGACGTACCTATTGCCGTCGTTGCCGGCAAAGCTGCGCAAAGGCGACAGCATCGTTGTAAACCTCAATTGGAGTTCGGCAGTGGCTGCCGTCTACAACGGATCGATCGATGTTACAGCAACAACCACATGTACGTCGCGGCAGACATCGCAGATCTACTTCAGAGCAATGAACGCCGATGTCACCGTAGGCCCGTCAATCTTAAACTGGTTGGTAGAATGCCGTCCGCAAGAAGTGATCAAAAAGGTAAATGTTGAAGTTCGAGGCAGCCGTCCAGTACGCGTGTTTTCTGCAACGATCGTTGAGGCGGGAGCCCCCTTCAAAGTGATTGGGCCTCCAACACCGTTCGTTGTTGATCCAGGGACTCCAGTCTCTATTGATGTTGCATTTCGTCCGGTAGCTTTTGGACGCTCGCGGGCTACCATGGCCATTGACACAGACGTCGAGGGCGGCGATGCGACAGTGGATCTTGAAGGGGTTGTCGATAACGTAGACCTTGTGATAACACCAAGACTCATTGATGCAGGTGCAGCGTTGCCGTGCTCGCCGATTATTCGCAAAGAGTTTGCAATCGTAAATAACGGTACGGTATCAACAGTTGTCGACATAAGCGACACACGCGCTCCGCTTGGATTTGCCGTTACGCCGAAAACCGTCAACCTCGGTCCAGGGGGCAGGGCAACCGTCTACATCGACATCCAGCCGTCGCTGCTGCCGGCAAACAAAGTCAGCTACGGTCAGTTCTTCCTGCAAGACAGACTCTGCAACAGCGTAGACACAGTAACCGCAATGATCGACATCGGAGAAATACCAAAGATCGTTGTAACGCCGAACCCTCTTGTTCTGCCGGAGATTCTCAAAGGAGACGTGCAGTCGGGAGCGATCACGGTGAGCAATCCTTCAATGTATGACCTCTTCATCCGTAACGTACGGGTGCAGCAGGTGCGTCCGCATTGGACGCTGCTTACCCCGTTGATGGGGCGCACGATAGCTAGCGGAGAGTCAATAGTCGTCAATGCTGAATATGCTCCCGTTGTTGCCGGACAGGATTCTGCCCTCGTTTTCATCGAGGCACAAGTCGTTGGAGGCCCTACGTGTATCAGTACTGCCACAACAGGACTCGTAAGCTCTGCCCGTTCTCCGAGAGTCCCAGTAACGTATGATGTTCGGCTGCGTGCCGATGAGTACAAGGTTGGTCCTGAGACCATCATCCCGATACCGATTCATCTCGATACAGACATCAAGGATGCACAACCAGATAGCTTGATGTGGACGGTAGCATTTACGCCGATCAATCTTACGATTGACTCAGTTAAGTCAGGGAATGCACCAGATGCGCGGATAGTGGCTCGCGTGCAGCAGACCCAGGTAACGTTCACAGCATATCCGACAGGCGGACAGTTTGGAAAGCCAGGTGTACTTGCTGTGATGTATGGTACAGCTCATGCTGCGGTTCCCGACAGCACTCCACTCGACATCAAGGGAATGTTCGCAACGGCATATGAGCCCCTTACCTTCACCGATGACGACGGTTACGTGATCATTGATGCGTGTGGTCCACGTATGTGGATCAATTACTCAAAGCGCACCATCTTCCGACTGAACACGCCGATTCCTGTTCGAGATGCCGTGCAGATTGATGCCCAGACACACGATGTGGATGTTGCTTACATCGAAGTCTACAACAGTCTTGGTCAGGTTGTGCGCTCGCAGATTGAGCGGCGTCTTTCACAGGGGGCAAGCACCATCAGAGTGGACATGGACGGGTTGGCTGATGGCGTTTATGTTGTGCGACTTACGTCGCAGTCGGGCGGAGAGCTTAGCGCGACGGTACCACTGAGTCGCTGATCCACCCAAACAGCTTCTTTACTGCATCTCGCACGCCGTCCTTTAGAGCGGCCTTTGCATCCACGGCGATCACGCTTTCGGAGCGTTTGATGCGCTTGAGTGTCTTCTGTGGTGTGATCTCCTCATAGGCCAGCGAAAAAACGGCCCCGCCGCGTATGCGTTCTAGGGAGCCCGTGATCACATGTGTGACCTCAAAGGCCGACAGTACATTCAGTTCTGTCTGCGTCGTTGGATTGTAGTTCTCGATCATGAACAGGCGTGCCTTTGCCATGATCGAATCGCGCGTATCGAGGTCGATCACGGTGATGTCCTCGCCACCGCGCAGTGCTTCCACGATATGCTGCGCAGCATCATACGAGGCAGGTACCTTCTCCTTGAACAAAGACCATGTGGCAAGATCGGTACTTGGCTGCTTGAATTCGATGCCACCTACGGCGACAAGCTTTGTAGGACGAACACGGAGTAGGGAATCGGATCCTGCATAGAGAAGCGAATCACTCAACGCCACACAAAAGGCGCGCTGCAGAGAACTTAGGATAGCTGGATCAGCAACAACCTCGTGTGTGCTATCGCGTTCGATTGATGTTGTGCCGTAACCAACTCCTTTCAACGAGATGATAAAGCCGTCTCCACCAAGGACTACTACCTCCGAGCGCACAAGATTCCCTATGCGGCCAACATTGCAAAAAACGATCAATTCTGCATTGATGTAGTCGGCTGCCATCAAGACTGAAAGCGTATCTGGCCGCTGACGCAGGAGCGAGTCACGGACATTGTTCGGGACAACTCGGTACTTCTTGGTGGCCTCGAGAGCAATAGTTACACCCATCTCGATCTTCTGCGGCGTGATGGCCGCATCCGCCGTGTCGTACTGCATGCCCCCTATCATCACGCGCTGTGGACGGTTCTGCGCATGGGTAATCGAGACTATTACGAGAAGGAAACATAGCGTTAGCCAATGTTTCCTGTTGGTAATGTGGCCGTTACATGCACCTAACAGCCCCCAGATAGTTTCGCCCACGTTCGTTCTGTTCTCGTTCACTGTGTTCGTCCAATTCTCATGAAACACGTTTTGTTATGTCTCGCCATCTGCCTCGGAGCGACAATCGCATCCGCTCAGACAGGCTCAATCGAAGGCAAAGTTACTGCAGCAGAGTCGGGAGAACTTCTGCGCGGTGCTACAATCAGCCTTACTAGCCTCAAAAAGGGGGCTTATTCCGACACCAAGGGTACCTATCGTATCAAGAAGGTTCCTGCCGGCACGTATTCGATGAAGGTCTCATACGTTGGTTACCAGACAACAACGTTTGACGGTGTTGTTGTAACGGACAACAATACCACGACCTTCAACATCGTACTTGCTACCTCGCAAGAGCTCGGCAAAGAAGTGGTTGTCGAGGCAGCCAAGGTCACAGATAATGCGGCGGCACTCCTTACCCAACGTAAAAACGCTGCACAAGTCAGCGATGGTATCGGTCGAGAAGAAATCTCGAAGATGCCTGATAGTGACGCGGGTCAATCGCTCAAGCGTGTATCCGGTGTTACGCTCGTCGAGGGCAAGTTCATCTATGTGCGTGGTGTAAGTGATCGCTATAGCAACACAACGCTCAATGGTGCAGCACTTACATCAACCGAACCAGACAAGAAGGCATTTGCCTTTGACATGTTTCCAAGCGAGTTGCTTGAGAATGCCAATATTCTCAAGTCATTTACCCCTGATCTGCCAGGAAACTTCGCTGGCGGTCTTGTCCAGCTGAACACTATCGATTTTCCGAGCAAGCGTGGTGTCAAGGTTTCGGCTTCACAGGGATACAACAACTACGTTACATTCAAGAACGGCGGATACTTCACGTCGGCTGGCGCCAGTGGCGATGTATTCGCTATGGGGGCATCATCACGCAGCATGCCGTCGGCAGTTCCTTCAGACCGTCTCGGTATGAATCAGCTCCTTCGCGACGTTCGATCAGGCAATCAAGAGGCAATAGCCCGTCTTGACGGCATTGGTCGCACGTTCAACAACAACCTTTGGGCAACATCTGCTGAAACTGTTACTCCAAACGGCAGCATTTCACTTACGTACTCTGATGTGATTACACTGGAGAACGAAGATGAGATCGGTGTTGTAGCATCGGGCAACTACGGTAACTCGTGGCAGAACAATGAGATCATTCGCGGTGGCATTCTCTCGAATCCAAACGATTATCTCTTCCGCTTCACAGGGCAACAATCATCGCGCAGCACATCATTCGGTGGGTTGTTCAATGTAGCGTATCGTATCGGCTCCAACTCACGCCTTGGGTTCAAGAATACCTACAACCGCACTGCAGACTTTGATAACGTCTACCTTAACGGCGAGAACTTCGCTCAATCGCAAGCTCAGCGACTCTTCTCCTTTCAGTACGTAGAGAAGTCGCTCTATAGCGGTACCGTATCAGGCGAGCACACACTTACCGATATCCTCAACGCACTGGTTGATTGGCGTGTTGGCTACTCTCGCTCCACACGTGATGAGCCAGATTTCAAACGCCTGCAATTCCTGCGCAATGCTTCGGATGTAGGACAACCATACTTTGCCGCCTTCGATCTCTCGCCGCAAGGCGCTGGCTCACGTGCCGGCCGGTTCTACTCCGGACTCGTTGATAACGCTGTTACCTCTGGCCTCAACATCTCGATTCCTGTCACAACAGACATCAAGGTCAAAGTAGGGGGCTTGCTCGAAAACCGCTCGCGCAGGTTCAACGCTCGATCACTCACGATCGTGCAGGGCGTTGAGAACGACATCTCAGATCGTCTGACAATACCTGATGACAACAAGCTTCCGAATCTTGGCGTCTTCTTTGCAGACTCCAACTACAGTGTTGAAAAGGGGCGCTTGAGCTACTCTGAAGACTCAAAGCTTAGCGACCAGTATGATGCACAAGAAAACCTTGTTGCTGGGTATGCCATGATCGATCTGCCATTTACACTCGCTGGAATGGAAAGCCGAATCATCACTGGTGCCCGTATCGAAAAGAACATCCAGCGTCTCAATTCATTTGATGTAACAGATAACCGCGTAAACGTAAACCAGGATCTTGTAGACATCCTTCCTGCATTCAATCTGATCGTGCGGCCGATGAAGGACTTCAACATTCGAGCGTCTGCGTCGCAAACATTGGCACGTCCATCGTTGCGTGAGTTCGCCCCTTTCCAGTTCTATGACTTTCAGCAGCAGGCAACGATCGCAGGCAACCCAAACCTCGTCCGTTCGCTCATCCAGAACTACGACCTACGCCTTGAGTATTTCACTGGTGGCGGGGAGGTATTGTCGGTTAGTGGATTCTATAAGCGCTTTGAGAATGCAATCGAGGAAACATTGTTCCCGCAGCAATCTGAGATCGTGCGTTCGTTTGCTAATGCCAACGGACCAGCAGATAACATCGGTGTTGAGTTCGAGGTTAGAAAGAACCTTGGAAGCCTTGCAGACTGGCTGATGCCATTCACGGTGTCACTCAACACGTCGATTGTTGACTCGAGAATTGTTGTTGAACAGGCTGGCGTCAAGGATACTCGCGCGATGTGGGGTCAAAGCCCATACTCAGTGAATGCCTCGCTCTACTACGCAAACACAGAGACGGGCACCAACGTGAGCTTTGCTTACAACACATATGGGAGACGCATCATTCAGGTGAACCTCGTTGGTGTGTTTCAGGGAGACCCGCACGTGTATGAACTCCCACGAGACGTCATCGACCTCTCGATTCAACAGTCAGTTGGCGAGTCGCTGGAGCTAAAGGTTAGCGTACGTGATCTTCTCAATCAAGCACTCAAGTGGGAGCAAAATGGTGCTCTCATTCAATCAAACATCCGTGGCATGAGCATGTCGCTTGGCCTTGGGTACAGATTCTAGTAAACAAGTATCGTTCCTCTCACATGGAGAATCCCATGCGTCGAATTACTACAATAGTTCTTTCACTGCTCACGATGGTGCTGATTGCTTCGGCACAGAATCCATCGTCAGTAACACTCCGTTTCCCCAACGGTGGTGAGACATTCCGACCAGGCTCAACACAGGAGCTGCGTTGGGATACAGCGGGCACATTCCGCGCTCGCTGGCGCTTCAGGTTTGCAACGTCTATGGTAGGACCATGGACAACACTAACGGGACCATCCAATGTTCTCGATTCTGGTGCAACACGGGGTCAGTCTGTTCCTACGGCAGGGGGCTGGCGCGTACCAAACGTGCCAACGTCTAGCGGGTACATCAAGATGGAGTTGATCGCAGACACAACGGTGTTTGACATCAACGACAATCCATTCACGATCGCAAGTCCTGAGACAATCACGCCCGACTCGATCATCTCGGGTGAAATCACACGCAATCTTACTTTGCGAGCAACGAAGATCTATGGTCTTCAAGGCTACGTATATGTCAATTCCGGCGTAACACTCACAGTTGAGCCCGGCACAATCATTGTTGGTGATGTTCCAGGTAACAACTCTGCACTGGTGATCAATCGTGGAGCAAAGATCATCGCTCAGGGTACGCCGTCACGTCCGATTGTGTTCACATCGCGTGCAGCAACGGGACAGCGTGCCCGTGGTGACTGGGGTGGTATCCTTATCTGCGGCAAGGCCCGTGTGAACCAACCAGCAGGTCAGGCAGCGCTTGAAGGCGGCGTAGCAGATCTTACAGCGGGCGGCAAGGGCTGGTATGGCGGCACGGATGACGATGACAACAGCGGCATCCTAAAGTACGTTCGTATTGAGTTTGCCGGTATTGCAACGCAGCCTAACTCTGAGCTTAACTCACTCACAATGGGTGGTGTTGGTCGTGGCACAACTATCGAACACGTTCAAGTATCGTACGGCAATGACGACGGTTTCGAGTGGTTCGGTGGCACGGTCAACGGACGCTACCTCATCTCCTATGGAATTCTCGACGATGACTTTGACTGCGACAACGGCTTTAGTGGTCGTGTTCAATTCGGTCTTGTAAAGCGTTTCCGCACAGTTGCCGATGTTTCTACATCACAGGCATTTGAGATCGACAATGACGCAACAGGTTCGTTCAACGCGCCACGTACACAGCCATTGTTTTCAAACTTCACTGTGGTTGGTCCACTGCAAGACACATCGTGGACTCCAGGTTCAGGTGCAAACCAATACAGTTCCCGCTACGGTGCGGCTGCTCAGATTCGTCGTGCCTCGCGTGCAAGCATCGTGAACACGGTGTTCGTTGGTTGGCCACGTGGATTTGAGATTGCTCAGGCTCCAACAATGGTAGCGGCAAATGCAGACTCTCTTCTCGTCCGTAACAATAGCTGGTATGGTGTTAAAGGTGCAACACTCACGCTAGCAAGTGGCACGCCACCTGCTGGAATGGATGCAAACTGGCTGGCGAAGGCCGGCTTTGGTAACGAAGTTGATAAGGCCAATCCAAACAATGCGTTTCTTGCAAATGCATTTGTAACTGATGGTTCCTTCAGCGCTCGTCCGCTCGTCGTAGCCCCTTATCTCTCAACAGGAAGTTTTGAGAATGGATCAGCAAATGTTTCCATCAATGATCCATACTTCGAGAAGGTGTCATATCGTGGCGCATTCCCAGCAGACGGACCACAGTGGGATGCACAGTGGGCCGAGTATGATCCAGTGAACAAAGAGTATCGTGCACAGCCGCTTGTGCGTTTGACAGCTCCAGGCTCAAAGGCTGGAGAAAAGTACACGCAAGGTGACAAGATCCAGATT